>DASUGD010000115.1:0-16557 GCA_036274195.1 Gemmatimonadaceae bacterium
TGCGGCCGCACGGAAACGATGAAATTCGACTCTGACCCCAATTACCAGTTGAACCGGTAGTTCACCTGCAGCAACAGCTGCTTGCGACCGATGAACCCGGGCTCGACGCGTGCCTGCCAGCGCTTGTTGAACTCGTAAGAAGCGCCGA
Organism: Gemmatimonadaceae bacterium; assembly: GCA_036274195.1. GTDB lineage: Bacteria > Gemmatimonadota > Gemmatimonadetes > Gemmatimonadales > Gemmatimonadaceae > JAJKIV01. The sequence continues at coordinate 149 of DASUGD010000115.1, forward strand.
CGAGCATGTTCCAGGGATCCTTGACGGCCTTGTCGAGGTGATAGTTGACCGTCACGTCGGATAGGTCGGCATTCTGGAGGCGCTGGGCGATCGCGTCGACGACCACCTTCTGCGCGGCGGTGAGCCCCTTGTACCAGTCGCTGTTCTGATAGTCGCCAAGAGCGCTGCCGTCTCCGCCGCCCGAGATGACTTCGCTCAGGTCGATGCTCCCCTTGGTCGTCGAGTTGAGCGTCTGCTTCATCGCGCCGACCCACAGCGCGAGGCGCTGCGTCCCTTTCAGCTTCTGCGCGCGACCGAACCGAATGCTGAAGATCCGCGTGCGGACGGGTTCGGACAGCTTCTCGGTCTGCGTCCAGGCCCAGTTCACATCGAACGCGAGCCAGTTGTGCTTGATGCCCATCGTCGCCGTGGTGCCGAGGCCGAGGTACGTGCCGTTCTGGTCGACCTTCGTGTGGAACGCGACGGGCTCCACGAGGTTGACATCGGTGCTGACCGATGCGAGGCCCCCGAAGCCGTACACGTTGAGGAACGGGAGCAGCCAAAGGTCGGCGCGCAGGTTCGCCGTGAAGATCGGCGCCGTCACATCGCCGAACTTGATGGCCTGAATCGGCACGACCGGGTTGTCACCGGTGCTGAGAGACAGGTTCGAGATGTCGATGTTCTGGCTCGCCCATACGCCGTTCACGCTCAGGCCGACCGGGTACGGCAGGTCGAACCCGCGCTCGATCGCCTTGCGTCCCCAGATCGGGAAGCGATTGTGATAGTGCGCGAGGAGGCTGTCACGCTCGGCCTTCGAGAGCGCGAGGTCGGGATTCTGCGCGATCGCGACGTTTGCGGTCAGCGCGATGAGCGCCCCGGCAAGAACGTAGTATCTCACTGCTTTGGCTCCGGCGGTTTCTTGCGGCTGACACCTAACGCGATCCGTCCCGATCCACTCAGGACACGATTGTACACTGCGGGCCCTGAACCCTTCATGGTGTCCGTCATCCCGTAGTAGTACCGCACGCCGATCGCGAGGGGGATTTTGGCGAACCGGTATTCCGTATCGAGCGCGAGGCCTGCGTCGAAGCGCTGCGTCGAGCCTTCGATGTCATTTTCGACGGTGACGGTGGTACCCTGCGGCGTCAGGCCCTCGTAGCGATCCTTGGCGGAAAGCAGGAAACCCATCTGAGGACCGGCGCCGATGCGAAACCCGTCGGTGCGGCGCGGCGCGAACTGCACGATCACTGGAATGTCGAAGTAGCCGAGCTCGCGCGTCATCTTCCCCGCGGCCACGATCGGATCGAGGGTGGGGTCGTTGAGTGAGATCGGATCGGCGTCCCTTGCGCCCTTGGCAGAGAGCGGCAGCAGTGCGGTGTAGAGGTGGAAGTGCTCGCTGAACCGCCACGAAGCGTACAGGCCGAGGAGTGTGCCGCGTGACAGGGACGCGCCGTCCAACCCGTCCACGTTGGACAGGTTCATTCCGATCTCGAAGCCGATGTTGAAGTTCTCGGACGCGAGCGCGCCACCGAACAGCATGCCGATCAGTACCTGGCCCTTGGCAGGCGCAGCCAGGATCACCGTGCACAGTGTGACGATCGCGCCCGTGCGCCCGAGCGCTCGCGTCGATGTATGGCGTGGCGCTCGAATGCGCATGCCTCACGGGGCGAAGGAAAAAATGGGTCCCGTCGGCTCTCAGAATCGTATCGGGCAGGCGAGGCGACTATTGCACTTTCGCCTCATCGCTGCTGGCTGCTGGCGGCTGACGGCTTTACTGTCGGCATCGCGGTCTGGTTGGCCGTCTGCCAGTCGGCATCGCGGTGTGGTCGGCGTGGCGTCGGGTTCGTCGGCGGAACGCGCTCGCAGTCGGCGCCGCCGGACCTCCGTAGGTCTTTTGGTTACGGCTCCGCCAGGTCCGGCGATCGCTGCGACGCCGCGCGACGCCTCCTTCCCCCGACGCCCCGCCTCCGGCCGTGCTAGGATATGACCGTCAGGAGCCGGCAGCACGGGCGCGCAGCGCCCGCCGGCGCGTGAGGTACCCCGGCTTGTTAGGCACGCCCGGGCGGCGCTTCGCGCCGCGAGGGCCGAGCCGGGATCCGTGTCGGCCAGCGAGTTCTGTCTGAGTCGAGCCGGGTGCCGTCAGAGCGCGGGGGCGCGGCAGAGGAGGTGTCGCGCGGCGCCGGCTGCGAGCGCGTTCCGCCGACGAGGCCGCGCCCCCGCGCTCCCGGCGCGATGATCTCGACGAGCCCCGCGGCGCGATCATCTCGACCAGTATCGTGCCAGAGTGTTGCAGATCGGCCTGCTCCACGACACTCTCGACGCATCCTGCACGTATACGTACTTTGTGCAGTCGAACTGGTATACCAAAACTGTCGACCAACGACCCGCGATGATGCTCCATCGAATCCGCCACATCGGCCTGGCCCTGATCATCACCACGAGCGCCCTCAGCGCCCAGACGCCAGCCGACCCCGCCGCCGCGTTCGACAAACGCGAGGTCATGGTCCCCATGCGCGACGGCGTCAAGCTCCACACCCTCGTCTTCACGCCCAAGAACCAGACCGGGAACCTCCCCATCATCTTCACCCGCACGCCGTACGGCATCGCCGGCGCCGAGGGAGCGTTCGCCACCTCGTACGCCGAGCTGGCGAACGAGGGCTACATCTTCGCGTTCCAGGACATCCGCGGGCGGTTCACGTCCGAAGGGCAGTTCGTCATGCTTCGCCCGCCGCGCGACAAGAAAAACCCCAAGTCGGTCGACGAGGCCAGCGACACGTACGACACGATCGACTGGATGCTCAAGAACGTCCCGAAGAACAACGGGCGCGTCGGCATGCTCGGCGTCTCGTACCCGGGATGGCTCACCGTCATGGCGATGCTCGACCCGCACCCCGCGCTCAAGGCCGTCTCCCCGCAGGCCTCGCCGTCGTCCATGTTCCTCGGCGACGACTTCCACCACAACGGCGCGTTCCGCCTCTCCTACGGCTTCGAGTACGTCGCGATGATGGAGAGCGGGAAGGAGATCACGCCGTTCAATCCCGACCAGTACGACACCTACAGCTGGTACCTGTCGTTAGGCTCGCTCAGGAAGGTCACCGACAGCCTGCCCGAGGGCAAGCTGCCGACGTGGAAGAACTACGTCGCCCATCCCAACTTCGACGAGTTCTGGCAGCGCGAGAACGTCGTGAAGTACATCGACCGCGTGAACGTGCCGACGCTCAACGTCGCCGGATGGTGGGACCAGGAAGACTTCTACGGCCCGATCACGATCTACCGCGCGCTCGAGCCGCACGACACCAAGCACCTGAACTACCTCGTCGTCGGCCCGTGGAACCACGGCGGCTGGCGCGGCCCCACCGGCGACAAGCTCGGCGTCATCGAGTTCGGCAGCAACACGGCGCAATACTATAGAACGAACATCGAGCTGCCGTGGTTCAACTACTGGCTCAAGGACAAGGGCAAGCTCGAGCTGGCCGAAGCGACGACGTTCGAGACGGGCGCGAACCAGTGGCGCTCGTACGACAGCTGGCCGCCGAAGCAGGAGGTCACGGAGCGGAAGCTCTACTTCCAGCCGGGCGGCAAGCTCGCCTTCGAGCCGCCGCCGGCGACCCATCCCGACAGCGCCTTCGACGCCTACGTGGCCGACCCGGCCAAGCCGGTCCCGTACCGCGTGCGGCCCATTCTGCCGACGTACGGCCCCGGCTCCACGTGGTCGCAGTGGCTCGTGGACGACCAGCGGTTCGCGTCGGATCGCCCCGACGTCTCCGTGTGGCAGACCGCTCCGCTGGATGACGACATCGTCATCGCGGGTGACGTGCTCGCGAAGCTGTTCGCGTCCACCACCGGCTCCGACGCCGACTTCGTCGTGAAGCTGATCGACGTCTATCCCGACAAGTACGACGCGGACCCGAAGCTGGGTGGCTATCAGCTGATGGTGTCGAACGACGTGTTCCGAAGCCGCTTCCGGAAGAGCTACGAGAAGCCGGAGGCGCTCACGCCTAACAAGGTGGAGGAGATCCCGGTCGACCTGCACACGCAGAGCTACCGGTTCAAGAAGGGACACCGGATCATGGTGCAGGTGCAGAGCTCGTGGTTCCCGCTGATCGACCGGAACCCGCAGACGTTCGTTCCGAACATCTACGACGCTAGCCCCAAGGACTTCCGTGCCGCGACGCAGAAAATTTTCCGCTCGCCGCAGCAGGCTTCCTTCATATCGCTCCCGGTCGTGCGGCAGCCCAAAGTCGTGCAGTAGCCAGACTTGATCTGGCATCCAAAACCAAAGGGGGGAACGGAAAAAGCCGGAAACCGCACTGAGGCTGTTCCCAAAGAAATCAGGGCTCGTTGCGGGAGGGGTTGTCTGCCGAGCGGAGCGATCCGCAAGATCCGATGTTTCCGGTCGTTTCCGTTCCCCCCTTTTTCTGAATATTGCGTGGCATCCTGAGCCGGTTACCCGGAGACCATCGTGAATTCTCGACTGATTTCATCCATCGTGGCCCTGACGTTAGGCGTCACCTCCGTCGCATCAGCGCAGGGCACACGGATGTTGAGACATCCGACGGTGAGCAGGGAACTGGTTGCGTTCGCGTACGCCGGCGACCTGTGGACGGTCTCGCGCAGCGGCGGTCAGGCACGACGCCTCACCGCGACGCCGACGGTCGAGACCGAACCGTACTTCTCGCCGGACGGCTCGAAGATCGCGTTCACCGCGACCGTGGGCGGCAACACCGACGTGTACGTCATGCCCACCGCGGGCGGCGACCCGACACGCCTAACGTTTCACCCCGGCGCGGACCGCGTGCGCGGATGGACGCCGGACGGAAAGAAGGTCGTGTTCGCCTCGGCCCGGGTGAGCCCACCGCACAACTCGTACTTCCGGCTGTTCACCATCGGTCTCGACGGCGGGCTCCCCGAGCCGCTCCCCATGCCGCGCGCGTACACCGGGACACTCTCGCCCGACGGGAAACGTGTCGCGTACGAGGAAGTGTCCACGGTGATGTTCCCGGGATGGATCGAGGCCAGCGGGTGGCGTCACTACCGCGGCGGCCGCACGCACCCCATCAGCGTGATGAACCTCGCCGACCACTCCGTCACGAAGCTGCCATGGAAGGACAGTAACGACTCGTATCCCGAGTGGATCGGGAACACCGTGTACTTCCTCTCCGATCGCGGGTTCACGACGAACCTGTTCTCGTACAACGCCGACACGAAGGAGCTGAAGCAGCTCACCCGTCACGACGACTTCGACATCGCGAACGCGACGGCGGGACCGGATGCGGTCGTGTACGAGCAGGCCGGTTACGTGCACCTGGTCGATGCGAAAACCGGCCAGGCGCGCCAGTTGAACATCGAGGTCACGGGCGACCTGCCCTGGGCGCGCGCGGGGTACAAGAAGGTAGCTGGCATGATCCGCAACGCGTCGCTCTCGCCGGCCGGCGTGCGGGTGGCGATCGAAGCCCGCGGCGACATCTTCACCGTGCCGGTGGAGAAGGGCGACTACCGGAACCTGACGCACAGCACCGCCGTCAACGATCGCAGCCCGGTGTGGTCGCCGGATGGGACGCAGCTCGCCTGGCTCTCGGACGCGAGCGGCGAGTATCAGCTCATGATCGCCGAGCAGACGGGCATCACCAAGCCGCGCGCGATCTCGCTGCCGGCGCCGGCGTTCTACTCCGAGCTCGCCTGGTCGCCGGACTGCAAGCAGCTGCTCTTTCAGGACAACCACCTGCACTTGTGGACGATCGACGTCGCGAGCGGGAAGACCACGAAGGTCGACTCCGAAACGTTCAGCGATCCGAGCCGGTCGATCGACCCGGTGTGGTCGCCGGATTCGCGGTGGATCGCCTACTCGAAGAATCTCGACAACGCCATGCGGGCGATCTTCGCCTACTCGGTCGCCGAGGGGAAGTCGCACCAGATCACCGACGGCATGTCGGACGCGATCTCGCCCGCGTTCGACGCGAGTGGCAAGTACCTCTACTTCCTCGCGAGCACGAACTACGGGCCTAACGTGGGCTGGCTCGAGATGAGCTCCGAGGAGCGCCCGATTCGTCGGTCCATCTACCTCGCGGTGTTGCCGGCAACCGAACCGTCACCGCTCCTGCCGGAGTCCGGTGACGAGGCGGGCCCGCCACCGGCTCCTCCCGCCGGCGCGGGGGCCGGCGCGGCCGCTGCCGCGCGCCCAAAGGCCGACTCGACGACGCGTATCGATGTCGCCGGCCTGAGCCAGCGCGTGCTCTCGCTGCCCATCCCGCCGGGCGACTTCGCCAACCTGACGGGAGGCCCGGCTGGCACGATCTTCTACACGGAACCGATGCCCGGTGCCGGCTTCGGCGTGCGGCGCGTCAACCGATACGTGCTCAAGGAGCGCGCGCCCGCTCCGTTCATCGAGGGCGTCCGCGCCTACTCGCTCTCGGCGGATCGCAAGAAGCTTCTGTATCAGGCAGGCGACGGCGAGGACGGCGGCCGCTGGGGCGTCGTCGGTACCGACAAGCCCGCGCGCGTGGGCGATGGCGCGATCAACGTCGCGCAGATCGAGGCGTGGGTGGACCCGCGGGCGGAGTGGGCGCAGATCGCGCGGGAGACGTGGCGCTTCCAGCGGGACTTCTTCTACGACGCGAAGATGCACGGCGCCGATTGGAACGCGGTGTGGGCGAAGTACAGCCCGCTCATCCCGTACATCGGGCATCGCGACGACCTGAACTACCTCGTCGCGACGATCGGCGGCGAGCTCGTGGTCGGGCACTCGTACCTGACGGGTCCGGGCGACCTGCCCGACGACACGCCGGTGTCGGTCGGCATGTTGGGCGCGGACTACTCGATCGAGAACGGGCGCTACCGCATCAAGAAGATTCTCACGGGCGAGAACTGGAATCCCGACCTGCGCGCCCCGCTCAGCGCGCCGGGCATTCAGGTGTCCGAAGGCGACTACATACTCGAGGTGAACGGCGTCCCGCTCGCGCCGCCGACGAACATCTACAGGGCGTTCGAGGGCACCGCGAATCGTCAGACGATCCTCCGCGTGAGCAGGACGCCCTCCGCCGAAGGGTCTCGCCTCGTGACGGTGGTTCCGATCGGCAGCGAAGATGCGCTCCGCAGTCGTGCGTGGGTGGAGAACAATCGTCGAGTCGTGGACTCGCTGTCGAACGGGCGCCTCGCGTACGTGTGGCTGCCTAACACGGCCGGCGGCGGGTACACCTACTTCACGCGGTACTTCTACGCGCAGCAGCAGAAGGAAGGCTCGATCATCGACGAGCGCTACAACCAGGGCGGCCAGGTGGCCGACTACATCGTGAACGAGCTGGATCGAAAGCTGATGGGCTACTTCGCAATGCGTGATGGCAAGACGGTGACGTCCCCGATGGCCGGGATCTTTGGCCCGAAGGTGATGATCGTCAACGAGTCGGCCGGCTCGGGTGGCGACGCGCTTCCGTACATGTTCAAGCAGCGGAAGCTCGGGCCGTTGGTCGGTACGCGGACGTGGGGTGGGCTCGTCGGTACGATCGGTGTTCCGCTGGCGATCGATGGCGGCGGGATCACGGCGCCCGGGCTCGCGTTCTACGACACGAACGGCAAGTGGGCGGTCGAGAACGAGGGCATCATCCCGGATGTCGAAGTCGAGTACTCTGCCGACCAGGTGCTCAAGGGCCGCGATCCGCAGCTGGACCGTGCGGTGCAGGAGGCGCTCAAGCTGCTCGAGCAGAACCCGAACAAGCGAGTCCCACGTCCTGCGCCGATCGATCGGGCGTCGAAGAAAGGGCAGTAGCCTACCCCCGACAGGGGAAGATGGTCTCCGGTTCCCCCTTCGGTTTTGGATGCGGGCTTCCTCTCGGGCTCGGTCTGTGTCGTTCGGGTGGATCAGGCGTCGAACTGGTAAGCACGTGACACAACCAACCGAAAGGGAAACTGGCGTTGCGCTGTTCCGCAGCGCATCCTCATAACTGGGGCGGGTTTGGATCCCGCCGATCCGAAGCTGGTTCGACGGAGACAAGGATGGCTGTTCTATGAGGTGGTTCGGAGCGCGCGGCTGCGCCGCCATCGCCTTCGCGCTCGTCACGGTCGCGTCCGCAACACTCGCAGCTCAGGAATTGCGCTACGATTCGAGTGTCGTAGCGGTTCATGGTAGTGGCCCCACGACGTTCGTTCTCATCAGCGGCATGGTCGGCGGAGTCGCCGGATTTCGCCGCCTCGCGTCGCTCCTGGAGCCGGAGAATCGGGTCGTCATCATCGACCCGTACCGTCTCGCGGCCGACTCGACGGATGTCACGTTCGACGCTCTCGCCCGCTATGTGGACACCGTGCTCGGGGAGCTTGGCGTCGACTCGGCTCGTGTGGTCGGGCACGCGCACGGTACGGGAGTCGCGCTCCGGCTCGCCGCGAACTCGCCGGACCGTGTTTCGGCGCTGTACTTCCTCGACGGTGGCGCCGTGGACGAGAACCGCACGGCGCTGTTCGCCTCGTCGCTCAAGTGGGCGTCGTTCATTACGAAGCTCCCAGGCGGTAAAAATTTCGTGCGAGGGCGGTTCATCAAGGGGATCAAGCAGAATGCGGGGCGGCACGACTGGCTCGACTCTGCGACCGTGCGGGAGTACACCGAACCGGTGCTCAGCCATCTGTCGAAGGCGATCTCGCTCGCGAAGCGACTCGATCGTGCGCGAGAGCCGGAGTCGAATGTGGCGGTGGTCGAGCGCGTCAGAGCTCCGGTGACGGTGCTGCTTGGTGATGTCCCGCACCCGTCGGAGCCGGACTCGTCCGAGATCACGGCGCTCGCCGTTCTCGGCGATCGGGTGCGAATCGAGCGGCTGCCGGGGGTGGGACACTTCCCGCACGAGGAGACCCCGGCCGAGGTGGCGGCCTACCTGCTCGTCGGGACGGTCGCCAGCGAGTGGCGGAGCCAAGGACCAACACCCCCGCCACGTGCGCGGGTGCTTCCGCGACAGTAAGGGCGCGACTGCATAACGGCGCAAGCCGAAGGGCGCTGAATTCCGAAGGGCGCTGAATTCCGAAGGGCGCTGAATTCCGAAGGGCGCTGAATTCCGAAGAGCGCTGAATTCCGAAGTGCGCTGAATTCCGAAGTGCGCTGAATTCCGAAGAGCGCGAAATCCCGAAAGGCGCTGAATCCCGAAGAACGCGAAATCCCGAAGAGCGGAACACCCGACGGCGAGAAAGGCGAGCGCTCTTTTCGCCCTTCGGCGTTCCGCCCCTCGGGATTTGGCGCAGTTCGGGATTCCGCGCCCTTCGGGATTTCGCGTAGTTCGGGATTTCGCGCCCTTCGCCTTCCGCCGTTTCAGTCGATGAATGCCCAGAGTAGTTCTCGACTCTTCCTATCCATCTGCGACGGAGCCGCGAGGCGGTAGAGATCACCCGCCACGTCGCGGATGAGGATTCCGCCGTTAGGCAGGCTGCGCGGCCAGTCGTCCAGATGTGTCTGGAACAATCGGCGTCCCTGCCGGGTCTCGACGGTCCACTGCCGGATTTCCACCTCCTCGTCGATGTCGAGCACGCGCGTCACCTCGAGCACGAACCCCGCCTCGGCGAGCGCCTGTTCGATGGCGCTGCGCGATTCGGCGTCCAGCTCCGCCGGGTCGTCGACGATCGCGATCTCGCGGTCCTCGTCGTTGCGCAGCGACAGGTGCAGCCCTGGCTCCGACCAGGGGAAGCACTGGCGGAGCCGAACGGGCACCGGTGCGCCGTCTACCATCACGACGAGTCGTCCGTCCGCCGCGATCCGCAACGTCGGCGATTCATCGATTTTCTCGTTTCTCAGGACTTCAGTCATTTTGCACACTCCATGACAGGCATCACGGCTACTCGCCTCCTCGCGGCTAGCCGGCATCAGCGTTAGGCACAGCTCCGCGACAACAGGGAAACGGATCAGGCGGATCTTGAACGGCGATCCGGGTGATCCGGTGTTTCCGTTGCATCCGTTTCCCCTTTCGTCTGTGAGGCCGGCCCTCTCGGGTCAGTCAACCCAACTCGATCACGGTCTTACTGCAGCTGCAACTGCATCTCATACAGGCGTCGATAAATCCCGTCCGGCTTGCCGAGCAGCTCGCGGTGCGTGCCCGTTTCCGCCAGGCGGCCGTCCGAGATCACGAACAGGCGTGACGCTTTGCGCAGGGTCGACAGGCGGTGCGCGATGGCGAACACCGTTCGGCCGGCGATGAGCCGGTCGAGCGCCTCCTGGATCTGGTGCTCCGTCTCCGTATCCACACTGCTCGTCGCCTCGTCGAGAATGAGTATCTGCGGGTCGTGCAGAATCGCTCGCGCGATCGAGATCCGCTGACGCTCGCCGCCCGACAGCGTGTGCCCCCGCTCGCCGACCACGGTGTCGTACCCCTGGCCAAGCTTGCAGATGAAGTCGTGGGCGTTCGCCGCCTTCGCCGCATCCACCACGGCACCTAACGACGCACTCGGTAACCCATAGCGAATGTTCTCCAGCACCGTCCCGTGAAACAGGTAGGGGTCCTGGAGCACCATGCCGAGCTGCTCGCGGTAGTGGCCGGTGTCGAGGTCGCGCACGTTCACGCCGTCCACCCGCACCGCGCCGCCGCTGACGTCGTAGAACCGGGCGATGAGGCTGACGATCGTCGATTTGCCGCCGCCACTCGGGCCGACGAGCCCTACCAGCTCACCCGGCTGCACGTCGAACGAGACGCCACGCAGGATCTGCCTCACGCCATCGTACGCGAACGTCACGTTCTCGAACCGCACGTGGCCGCGCACCGGCGAAAGGCGTATCGGATGCACACTGTCCTTCACTTCCGGCTCGCTGTCCAGCACCTCGAATACCCGATGGGCCGACGACACCGCGCGGTTGATCGTGCGCACCATCTGCCCGATCACCTCGATCGGGGCGACGAACATCGTCGTGTACAAGAGGAACGACACGAACACACCGGCGGACAGCGGATGGCCGCTGCCTAACAACCGCGGGACCGCGAGCACCCACACGAGCACTGTCGTCGCGTGCACGGCGAGCATGAGACCGGGCCAGAACCGGGTCCACAGCGCGTGGATGTTGTTGATCTCGTCCGTGACGTCGTCGTTGCGCACGACGAAGCGGTCGATCTCCCGCGTCTCCTGGTTGAACGCCTTGACCACCCGAATGCCCGGGATCGTGTCCGACAGGATGTCCGTCACCCGCGACCACTTCCGCCACGTGCGGATGAACAGTCCGTTGAGCGACTCGCCGTGCCGATAGATCAGCCAGCAGAACGCCGGCACGGGCAGCGTCATGACGAGCCCGAGCCGCCAGTCGAGCGTCAGCAGCACGGCGCCGAGGCCGGCGAGCATGACGAGTGAGAGCGAGACGTCCACCACGCCGAACGCGATGAACTCCCACAGGCGGTCGGTGTCCGCCGTGACGCGCGAGATCAGGCTTCCCGTCTTCTTGCGCGAGAAGAACGCGAGGCTCGACCGCTGGATGTGCGCGTACAGCTCCGCCCTCAGGTCGCGCGCCACCAGCTCGCCTAACGTGGACATGAGCTTGAGGCGGAGATGCGCCGCCGCCTGCCGCACGACATGCAGCAGCGCCATCGCACCGACCGCGACCCACGCCAGCCGCCTCGCGACGTCGACCGTGAGGCGGCCCTCCTGCGTTGGCCGTACGACTCGATCGATCAGGTAGCCGGCGAGGTACGGCGGGAGCAGGCTCGCGAGCGTCACGACCGCGGCCGCCGAGAGGCCGATGATCACCTGCCGACGGTAGGGCACGAGGTAGCGAAGCAGACGGAGCATCACGGCCGATTGGCGGCCCGCGACGAGCGCCTGCGCATCACGCACCGGGCGCGCGACCGCGTCGGCGTACACGCGGTCGGCGTCGTCGAGCGTCACCGAGCGCCCGGTCAGCGCCTCGTCGAGCACGAAGCGGACGTTCTCCACCGCGGCACGCTGGCGCTGCGTGTAGCGCACGACGAGCAGCGGCGCCGCACCATCGTCGCCCAGGATGAGCAGCGTGTTCGCGCTGAGACCCGGGACGTCGCGCAGCGACCGGACCCGTGAGCGTTCGACACTCTCGATCGTCCACGTCCCGTCCGGGACCGCTCGGGCGATCGCGACGTGGCTCGCACCTAACGCCAACCACTGCTGCTCGAGCTTGAGCGTGTGGTCGAGGTCCGCGAGTGCGTAGAGCTGGACCGGCTCTCCGTTCCACGCGCGCGCGAGCGCCGCGCGGAGGTCGTTCGGAAGACTCGCCGGCTGGCCTATATATCTGGAAATGATTTCCCGATTCATGTTCGTGATCCGGTGTCGAAGACACGTGGGGACAGCAAAAAGGCCTTTCGGGTTTGGCTGCACCCGAAAGGCCGGATCACGACATTTGATCCTGCGCTTCTAGGGTGCTCGGCCTCCGGCCTCGACGGCCGATTTCGACGTTCCAAGGCGCACTGCGCCCAGGAAGCCGATGAGGATCGGCGTCTTTCGCTGGATAGAGGTGAGCAACCGGTATCGTATCATGGCAGGATCGTGTCTCCTCGCGGCCGTTCAGGTAAGAGCCGCACGCCTAACATATGAAAGCATCCCCACCAGAGCAAGCCTGGACTACGAGACGGCGCAGAGCCGAAGAGCGCGGAATCCCTAACGGCGCAAACCGAAGGGCGCTGAATCCCGAAGAACGCGAAATCCCGAAGGGCGGAACACCCGACGGCGAGGAAGGCGTGCGCTCTTTTTCGCCCTTCGGCGTTCCGCCCCTCGGGACTTGGCGCAGTTCGGGATTTCGCGCAGTTCGGGATTTCGCGCTCTTCGGGATTTCGCGCCCTTCGGCCCTGCGCTCTTCTTTAGGCGATTCTGCGAAGGCTCACGATGCCTGTCTCTTGGGCGCCGGGTCCTGACCCATCGAACACGAGCGCGTGAATTCCGGTCTCCTGCTCGTACCGGCGAGCGATGTCGTATACCACGGGTCTCGCCGCCTCCGTGCCGAACACCGCCACCGTCCCACCACTCCCGCCACCCGTGATCTTCGCGCCGAACAACCCCCGCGCGGGTTCGATGTCCGCCACGACGTCCACCAGTCGATCCGTGCCGTCGCTGCCCAAGCCACACGCCGAATAGCTCGCGTGCGACTGGAACATCAGCGCGCCCATGCTCACGGCCACATCCGCGTGCTCGAGCCCGGTGGAAAGCAGGTCGGCGAATCGCGTCACGCGATCGTTCTCGTGCACCGGATGCGACGCTGCCTGACGAACAGGATACCAGACCTCCGGGTTCACACGCGTCACCGCGTCCGTGATCCCGCCGTAACGCGCGAGGAACTCCGCACCTCGCATCCGACTCGGCAGCCGATCGGCGAAGTCGCGCGCCAGCTCGTTCGGCGTGAGGTTCGCGAGATAACCGCCCCACCGGTCGTCCTGCACGTACACGCGGTCACCGTCACTCGTCGCTGTCAGCCCCGCGAGGTCCGCGATCATGCGATAGCCCATGAACGCCGCGGTCCGCACCGTTCCGTAGTCCGAGCCGCTCACCGCGTGCCGGATGCCGCTGTCGATACCATAGAAGCGGTAGCCTTCCGGAACCGCGATGTGCCCCTCGACGATCGCGGGCTGACAGCGGAGCCGCAGCAGCCGGTCGTGGCGGCCGAGGGCGGAGGTCATCTGGTCCATGATCCCGCACGGCGCACGCGCGACGTGATTCTCCGCCCACTGACATGCCGTCGCGAGCGTGACTCCATCCAGGGCCAGCCCATAGCACGTGGCGGCCGCGGCCATCGTAGCGACCTCGAGCGCCGCCGACGAGCTGACGCCTTTCCCCTCGGGAACGTCGGACGTGATCAGCAGCCGCAGTCCGTGCGCCGGCACGACGCCGTTCGACGTTAGGCAGCGATAGACACTGCCGACCACGTAAGCGGCCCATCGATCGCTCGCGTCCCGCGCGAATCGCTCGGCGAGCGCCTCCGCTGTGCTCGACGCGCCCGCCGTGAGCTCGCCCAGGTCGATCCCGAAGCGAAACGGCCGGCCTTCGCGAAGCGACAGCACGTCGAGTCGAAGGGCGTCCTGTGTCTGCGCGACAGCGAACGTCGCGCAGGCGAGCGGCATCTCGAGCACGAGCGATCCGCTGTAATCGGCAATGCCGCCCATGACGTCGAGCCGACCTGGTGCCCGCCCAATCGCTACGGGTCGGTCCGCGACGAGAAAGCTCGCCACCGAAGGGTCGGACGCGTCGGCCAGCGACCGAACACGCTCGAGCGCGGGCACGAACCACGGAAGATCGCCGTCGGCCGAGAGCTGCTCGAGGGAACGGACGCGCACGTGGGCTAGCGGTCGATCGGTCGGACGTCGGCGCCCAGGCCGCGCCGAGCCAACGCGCCGAGCAGCGCGGGCTCGACTCGAGCGCGCAGCCGGTCGTTCGCGTAGCCGACCCACGACACGTCCGCGTCGAGCTCGAACGGTGCGTCGAGCTCGTTGCCGCCGGCGTCGGTGAGCCTGACGCCCATTTCGCTGGCGATGAGGCTCGCGCACAGGTCGTAGGGATGACAGCACAGCGGATGCGCGATGCCGCGCGCCGCGAGCAGCGGAGCCATGGTCGGGCGGATGTCGGCGATGAAGCGGTCGTGTCCCGCCATGAGCTCGTAGAGCTGGCCTCCCGTGGAGACGTACTGGTCCTCGAAGCACGGCGCCTTGCCTGCCACCGCCGGCCCCATCACTTCGGCCACGATCTCATCGTCGATCGCGGCGAGGACGTCACGCGCGCCGGGGAAGAACCGGCTGACGGACGAGAACCCGTGCGCGAGCGTGGCCGACTGCGACGGTCGCAGCGTCAGTGGTGTCGTGACTCCCGTTAGGCGGTCGACGCGTCGCGCTTCGACCCCCTCGCCGCGCACGGCCCAGAGCTGATCGCAAAGGTGCTGCTTGAGGAGCGGAATCTCGGTCTGGACCGCAAGTACGATGTCGCGCAGCCTGGTGCCGGTCCCCCGGTTCGGAGCGACGCCGGTGAGAATCCACGCGGGGCGTTTCTGGTACATGAGACCGCGCGTGCCATCGATCGGATCCACGAGCAATCGCCACCGGCAGTCTGCGTCGGACGTTCCTTCCGGAAGCGTTAGGCCTTCGGCCGGCAGCCCCTCGGCGACGAGCACCAGTGGCTCGTCGCGCGCGACTTCCGAGAGGCCATCGACGAGCGCGGCCTCGCTCACGCGGTCCACGGCGTAGATGGTGTCGCCCTCCTCATCGTGCGCGACGCCGGCAAGCTCTTCGCGATCCTGCGTCGCGAACGCGTCGAGCACCGAGGCACGAATGCGGTCGTGTAGTGCGAGGATCGCCGGAAGCAGTCGCCGCGCGTCGCTCATGCCGACACTTCCGCGCGATAGTGCGTGGTCGAGGTCGCGCGAAGCTCCGCGGCCTTGTCCTCGGGGGCGGTGTCGTTCAGGAAATTGCCGCCACCGATCTCCGGCCCGGCGAGGTACTTGAGAAGTCCGGGTTTCCGAAGTGGCGTGTGGATCTCGATGTGGAAGTGGAATCCGGGATGCGCCAGGCCATCGACGGGCGCCTGGTGGAACGCCATCACGTACGGAAACGGCATGCGCCAGAGATTGTCCATGCGGATGAGTGTCTCGCCGAGCACGGCGGCGAGGTCATCGGTCTCGCCGGGGGAGAGCTCCGCGATGTTGGCATGAGTCGCGCGAGGAGCGACGAACGTCTCGTATGAGTAGCGAGCAAAGTACGGTACGAACGCGAGCGCGCCCCCACGCGTCGCCAGTATGCGACGCCCATCGACCTCCTCGGCCGCGATGATGTCCGCGAAGAGCACATGGCCGCTTGCGGCGAAGTACGCGGCCGACGCCTCGGCCTCGAGCTCGATGGTGCGGAAGACGAAGTTCGTCGCGTAGATCTGGCAGTGGGGATGCGGGTTGCTCACGCCTACGACTTCGCCCTTGTTCTCGAACATGAGGACGTGCCGTACTTCGGGTCGCGCCGACAGCTCGCGAAACTGGCGCTGCAGTTCCTCGAGCAGCGCGACGATCTCGTTATGCGGCAGCTCGGCCAGCGAGCGATCGTGTCGCGGAGAGTAGCAGACCACGCGCGAGAGGCCGTCGGCACGCCGGACCTGGTATGGACCGGCAGGCAGCGCGGCGGGGTCCGGCGCGCCGGGGCCGACACAGGGATGGTCGTTGTCGAACGCGAAGACTCCGTCGTACGCGGGATTCTTCTCGCCGGATACGCGCACGTTACCGGGACAGAGATAGCAGTCGGCGTCGTAGTCGACCCGAGGCGTGCGCGCGTCCCCGACCCTCTCGCCCTGCCAGGGGCGGCGGTCGCGGTGCGACGAGATCACGACCCACTCTCGACGAAGTGGATGCCAGCGTTGTTCCCAGACCATCGCGCTCGGATTGGGGCGCCGGAAGTTACCGTGCGGCGCCAAAATTCGATACAAAAGGGGTCAGAGTCCTAAGGCATCATTCCAACGCCCCTCGGGGCGTTGGAATGATGCCTTAGCAGGCT
>DASUGD010000116.1:0-21443 GCA_036274195.1 Gemmatimonadaceae bacterium
GGCACGGGCGCCCCGGCCGCGGCCGGGATCATGATGATGTGAATGTCCACCGCCGTGATGGTGTCGCCCTGTTTGGCTGCCGGTTGGCCCATGGTCGGGAATCGGGAATCGGGAAACTGCAGGGAAACGGGAAACGGGAAACGGGAGACGGGAAACGGGAGACGGGAAACGGGAAACGGGAAACGAGAGCTGACGTAGCTGATGGCTGATGGCTGCGAAGCAGTGGCTGATGGCCTTCTTAATTCAGATTGATTACCGACCCCTTCACGTCGACCGTCCCGCCGCCGCCGTCGATCGTCACGCCCATGCCTTTGAGCTCGAGCGAGCCGGTCGCCTCGATCGTCACGTTGCCCTGCGTTTTCACGTTCATGTTCGCCTTGGATTCGACGGACACATTTCCTTTTGTCGTAACCGCGAGCTCATCGCCATTCGTCTTGAGGTGGACGACGTTGCCGTTGCGATCCTCGATCCTGATGCCGCCGTCGCCGTCCGAGTCGTCGAGCGTGATCGTGTGTCCGGTCCGCGAGCGGATGACGCGCTGCTCGACCTTGCTCCCAGCGATCATCTTGGACATGTCACCGGGCGGCGCGTCCTGACCGTTCCACAATCCGCCAAGCACGTACGGATGGTGGATGTCGCCGAGCTCGAAGCCGACGAGCACTTCGTCGTTGATCTCGGGCAGGAAGGCCATGCCGCGCTCCTTGCCGCCGCCTGGGACGACGACTCGTGCCCAATCGCTGGCGTGATCGGCGGAGAGCCACGGGTACTGCACCTTCACTCGGCCCTGCTTCTCGGGGTCGTTGTTGTCGGTGACGATGCCGATGACGAGGCCGCGCATCGGTACGCGGTCGTCCTGTGGCGAGAGGATGCTCGACAGCGTGGCCGGATGATGTCCCGACACGCTGAAGTGCGTCGTGTAGCCGTGCTCGGGGCTGTACTCGTGGCTGGCCGATGTGACGAAGTACGTGCCGGTGAACCGCTCGCCGATCGCAGTGACCTTCACCTTGACGCCGGCGACGATCTTGGTGTTGCCGGTGCACACGCCCTCCGCCTCGATGAATCGGGTGGTGTGGCGGTCCGCCATCGTCTGCGCGAGTCGGTCGGCCGCCGCCTGTGAGTAGACGGGGCGGTCGGCGGTGAGGTGCGGTGCGTCCAGGTTGAACGCGGTTCTTGCGAGCTGACCGCCCTTGCGTTGCTCGCCGACGGCGGGCGCGCCGTTGCCGTTCTGCACGTGTCCGGTGATCACCTGTCGCTTCGACGGGTCCCATCCGCGCACGGTGGACTCGGTGATCTGCGCGATGGTCGTGAGGCGCGGCCGGAACTCCATCAGTGTGGTCGCCCACTGCAGTTCGATCGGTGCGTCGTTGTCCGACGGCTCGGTGAAATGGAGCGTCTTGCCCTCGGCGAAGAGCAGGTAGCCTAACGACGCGGCACGCCCCCGGAGGAAGGCGAGGTTCGTCTCGTTGTTCTGGAAGACGTAGGGGTGCACCTCGGTCGTCGGACCGGTCTTGGCTTGCAGCCCGACCTCGCGGGCCACCTTCTGCACCAAATCGCCGTCGCTGACGTTGAGGAACGAGCGCACATGTCGCCCGCGGGCGAGTCGGTGCAGGCGATCGAACGCCCGCACGATCAGGCGGTGGGTTTGCGCGCCGAAGTCGGGCTCGAGCTCCACGATCTCGCCGTCGAACAGTGCGCCTTCGGCGCCGGATGCCTTGGCGGAGATCCTGAGCGCCTTGCCCGGCTCGAGCGCCGTGGCGTCGATCCACTTGAGCCTGGTGTCGTGCAGGATCAGCGTCGCCACATCCGGCAGGTGGAGACTGCTCTCGACCGTGATCGATACGAGGTCGTCGGTCAGCTCCTGGATGGTCGGCTGGCCCACACCTTCGATCTGAAGGTAGAAGTGGCTGAGGAGAGCGGCGCTGTCAGCCATTGGGAATCACCAGCACCGTGCCGGCGCGAAGCCGCCTTACGCGCGTTAGGCGGTTCACCTCGGCGATTTCCCGCCAGCGGCTCGTGTCGCCGAGCTCCTGGTAGGCGATCCAGCCCAGAGTATCCCCTTCGTTCACGGTCCACAGCCGTTCGCCGCCGGTGCCGCCGGACGTGGGGTTCTGCTTCGCCAGAGCCCCCTCGTCCTCGATCTGACGGAAGGTCACGTTGAGGGTGGCGCGCACCGGCGTGCCGTCGCCGATGAACATCGTGAACTTCTGGCTGATGCTCGTGATGACCGCTTTGAACAGCCAGGTCTGGCCCCATGAGAAGATGACCTTCGGCGGGCGTCCCTTCTTGTTCTTGGCATCGGTGAGCTTCGGCTCGACGAACATCAGCTTCCAGATCTTGTCGGTGTACTCCTTACGCACATCCTTCGGCGTGCCGGTGGACTTGAACTGCGCATAGGTGTCGAAGAAGAGCTCCATCTGCAGCGTCGCGGGTTGTCCGCCGCCGAACTCGATCTGGGGCACGTTCTTGCCGGTCTGCTGGTCCTTCCAGTTGTTCTGCTTGGAGAACGTGTACTCTTTCGGGTTGAACAGGCATTTGACCCGTGCCCCGGTCTCGGTGCTCACGATCTCCGCTTTCGCCAGGCCGGACTGTGCCATGAGAGGCGCTCCTGATCGTTAGGCGTCGCGCCGCCGTTCGGCGGCGAGACGTCGCTTGAGAACGCTGTAGACCTGGCGCGCAAGCGCGTCGATGTCGGGCTCGGCCGCGCCGTGCCCCGGCGCGTCAGCGTGGGCCGGCTCCTCGCCAGCAGCGCCGCGTCCGTGCTCCGCGAGGTGCACAGTCGGCGCGGGCGCTGTCGAGATGCTCGCCGGCGAGGGACTCGGCGCAGCGACGGGCGACATCGACACCGCCGCTGGCGCGTGGGCAGGGTGATTTCGAGCGAGTCCGGCCGGCAGCGGCTCCCAGGGCGCCGGAAGCGCGCCCCACGGTGACGCCGATGCGCGCGGAACAGCTCCCGTCGTCGGCTCCCACCGCGCGGGCTCCCCACGACCGGCCGGGGCGTCGGTCCTGGCCGGCTCGTCGGGCCCGGGGAGCTCGGCGAAGTCGTCGTCGGACCCGGGTTCGAGGGCGACGTTAGGTTCGACGACCCGCTCGCGCACGCGTGCCGCCGCGGCACGCACGCGTGTCTCGACGACACGGGCGAGCGCCTCCTCATCGTCGGGCGGTGTGGCATCGGCATTCACGCCACCAGCGCCGGGACGCCTCAGTGACGTCGCGTCAGCCGTGCCGACATCGACGCGCTGGACCGCGCGAGCGATCGGCGGAACGAACCGCCGGTCACGCGCACGCGCCGCATGCGTGAGCTCGTGCGCCATGAGCGCGATCGTGTCCGGATCACGGTCATCGTGTCCCGGACCAATCGCGATGTCGTCGCCCACGGCGATGGCATCGGCGCGGAGCTGGTCGGTGAGCCGGCCCGCACGCTCGCCGCGATGAACGCGCACCGAATCCGGGTCGATGCCGACCAGCGGTCGGAGGAAGCGACGGGTGGATGGGGATATCGGCTGAGCCGGGATCGAACGCATGGCGTCCGCGACGTGCGCGGACTGGGCCGCTTCCGCTCGCGGTGAATCGTCACCAGCATGGGGCGTTGTCGCCTGATCCGCCGCCGCGGCTGCCGTGCCTCGCTCCGCGTCGCGGAAAGGAGCTGCCGGGTCGGCCGCGTTCGGCGGCACCGCGCCGGCGGCGGGCGATGAGTCAGCAGGCGGCCCAGCAACGTTAGGTGTCGTCCGCGAGCCGCCGTCGACGGCATCGGCGCCGCGACGCTTGGGCGAAATGGCTGCCGACGGCGCACGAGTCTGCCGCGGTGCGGAGCCGTGTCGAAACGCGGCGCGTGGAGGGCTCGTTGCCTCGAAAAGAAGGCGCTGCCAGTCCTGAATGGTTCGCTCGACTTCGGTGAATCGGAACTGTCCCTGGTTAGGCGCAGCGCGCCCGGCGCTCGGTGGAGGTTGCATAGCAGCATCGCCAGCAGGTCCCGGAGACGACGACGCAGACGCGGGACGCGGCCGGTCGAGGTGTGCAGGGCGACGCGCCTGGCGTCGCTCATCGACCTTCGACGTTTCCGGTGGCGCGTCGACACGATCGTCGTCGGGAGCCGCCGGGCTACTCTGAGCCTCCGCCGAAGGAGCCTTTGCTGGGAGCTCGTCGATGCGTGCCGGGTTCGTGTCATCTATTGTCGTGTCGAGCGAGCCGAAAGACCTGACGTGAACCGGTGGCTCGACTGGCATCGGAGTCTCCGACTGCTGACTGACCACCGGCGAGACAGCGGACGCTGTCGGAGACGCCGACGTTACAGGCGGAGTGGACGTTGGAGCCGGAGCGGAAGGGGCAACACGCGCAGCCGTGGGTGGAACTTCCGCGTCCGCGGGCGGCGCCTTGACTAGCGATCCGGACGATCCGGACGATCCGGACGATCCGGGCGACCGTTCGACCGTGCGCGACGATGGCGTCTGCGGCGACCGTGTCACCGACGTCGGCCCCGATGCGGCTGGTGTGCGCTCCGGGGTGGACGCGGTGGGCCGCACCTCGCCGGATGCGCGGAGTGCCTTCAACGCCCGTTCGAGGATTTCCGCGTGCGGTGTCTTCTCGGCCGGCATGGTCGGTTTGTCGTCAGCGGCCGGTATGGTGTCGACGTGCGCCCGAGCAACCGGTTCGCCTTTGGCCTCCGGATCGACCGCGTTAGGTGCGTCCAGACGATCCGCCCCGGACGGTGTGGCCGAGTCGACCATCGGGGCGCTCGATGAAACGGTCGGCACGGCCGTGGCGGAATCTGCCAACGCTGGCTCGGCGCGCTGTGGCGGCAGCGGCCGACCGGCGTCGCTCGGACGCTGCACGACATCAGTGAGCCCTTGCCGGGCGGGCGCGGACGTTTCCGCTGTAGCAGCGGGCGGAATGACCGCCGGGCGAGCGATCCGCCAATCACTGCGAGGTGCGTCCACCCGAGCCCGAGCGGCTTCTGCGGGGGGACGAGGCGACGGAGTCGGAGCGACCGCCCGCGGGAGGTCGGCCTTGGAGACCGCCCGGCGTTGCTCGGTCTCCGCGACCGGTGGCACCGCACCGGCGCGGGCCAGACGGTGCGGTGTCTCCGGCGCCCGCCCCGATCGCGGTATCGCGTTAGGCTCGCCGACCTCGGCCTGGATGGTCGCGCCTGGCGTCAGGGTGTCTTCCCGACGTTCATTGGGCGCCCGAGGCTCGTCGGACGCCAGCGGCGTCGCCAGATAGTCTGACGCTGCCGCGACTGGCTCCGTGTCGCGCTCGATCAGGGCGGGTACGAACCGTGACGGTGCCGCGGGCGGTTCGACGGTCCACGCTCCGAGCGCCTCGAGGATGCGCGCGACCGAATTTGGCCTCCGGATCAGGATGTGCCGAGACGCGAGTCGTCGCGTGAGGCGCCGCTGGCGCCGAATCCGGTCCCGAAGTCCATGCCGGCGCATCCGTCGTCACCCGAGCGAGATGCCCTGGTGTGCCAGCTCGAGCGTTTCGACCGCCGCGACCTTGCCTTCGGCCGACAGTTGCGGGCCGACCCACTTCACCGGATACGCGTTCAGGAGCGTCCAGCGACTCAACTCGCTGCCATCATTCTCGTAGATCACGATGTCCACCTGCTTCGGCGCGATCCGACCGCGCAGAATCTCGCGATACCATTTGAAGAAGGCGTTCGATCCCGTCATCCCGCTCTTGAGCGTGACATTGCCGATCTTCGTGCGACCGGGTACGCGATGCACGAAGCTGTTCTCGCCGCCTTCCTCGTAATCGGTGACGGCGGTCTCGATCTGCAGCCCGCTCACCTCGGTGAACACCGCCTCGGTGACGTCGCTGATCTGGACGTAGAACCGACAGTTCGTGAACGGGTCCGCCAGCATTGCCATCGCCCATTCGCTCCTACCAAGAGTTCATGCCGCCACCACGAGCTCGCTCGAGTCGAAGCTCGGCCAGCATCAGGCGGTACACGCGGTCGGCGAGTTGCTCGATGTCGGCCGCGCCGGGTTTTTGGTCCGTCGATCCGGGCTCGGGTTCCGGCTTCTCCCGCTCCGGCATGCGACGTCGACGTTAAGTGGCGACGCCCTGCGCGAGATCGATCGAGAACCGCGTGCCGCAGGTCGGACACTGGGTCTCGACGATCTCGTCGGGGACGCCGTTGACGCGGACGAACATCTCCTGCAGGAATACGAAGTCGGCCGAGAACAGCCGCTCGATCACCGGTGTTTCCACCGGCGCGATGGTGCCGAGCCGAGTGACGACTCGGGCGAGCAGCAGGATGCTCAGGTACGCGTCGCTGGCGCGCCCGCGTGCATCCTGCGCCGCCTCGACTTCGTCCAGCGCCGTCGCCAGTCGCATCACACCGTCGCGGTGTAACGTGCCGTCGTCGTCCACGTAGCCGCAGGGCAGTGTGAAGTCGTATTCCGTCTGGAGCATTGTTGTCCTTGTCGCTCAGGTCATTGCACGCGTTCGTACTGCTCGTGCGTGATCTCCAGCTCCTCGACTCCCACCTCGTTGTTCGTGGCGTTGGCTGCGGGTCCGGTCAGCTTGCTCGGCCACGCGTTGATGAAGTTCCAGCGTGCGATCGGCGTTCCGTCCTGGTCGTGCATGACAACGGAGCCGTTCAGCCGTGCTTCGGTGACCTTCCCCTTCTCGACCTTCTCGCGCCACTTCCACATGTCCATGTTGCCGGTGATCCCGCGCTTGAGCGTGATGTTGTTCCACTTCATGCGTCCGGGAATCTTCTTCATGACGTACTTGCCCTTGTCGCCGCTCGCCTTGTACTCGACGACCTCGTTCTCGCTGCCCAGACCCGTGCACTCGCGGAACGCGCCGGCGACGGTCCCGCCAAAGTCGATCGTGAAAAACGCACTGACGAGGGGATCTTTGTTGTCAGCGGCCATCGGAACCTCCTCAGGGTGAGCGCGTGCGCGGGGCGCGCACGCGCCGTGTCGAAGTCAATGGGTCGGATTGCTCGGATCGTATCACGCGTTAGGCGCCGCCGCCCGCATACTGGCTGAAGCGGAAGACCACGAACTCCGCCGGTTTCACCGGTGCCAGTCCGACGTCGATGAACAGGAGGCCGCGGTCGCGGACATCCAGCGGATTGAGCTCGGCGTCGCACTTGACGAAGAACGCCTCGGCGGGCGTGCCGCCGAACAGCATGCCGTCGCGCCAGACGCCGGTGAGGAACGCGCCCACGTCGCGGCGCACCCGCGCCCACAGGTTCTCGTCGTTCGGCTCGAACACGACCCACTGCGTGCCTCGCTCGATCGACTCCTCGACGTAGTTGAAGAGCCGGCGCACGTTGACGTAGCGCCATGCCGGATCACTGGAGAGCGTGCGCGCGCCCCACACCCGGACGCCTCGGCCGGTGAACGTGCGGATGCAGTTGACGCCGATCGGGTTCAACACCGCCTGCTCGCCCTTGGTCACCTGCGTCGCCGCCTCGAGCGCACCACGCACGACCTCGTTCGCCGGTGCCTTGTGCACCCCGCGCTCGGTGTCGTTGCGCGCCCAGACGCCGGCGATGTGCCCGCACGGTGGAATCTCGACTGGCGTTCCGTCCGGGCCAGCGACCGAGATCCACGGGTAGTACATCGCGCCGAACGCCGAATCGTAGTGCGTATCAGTCTCGCGCCACTTCTTGATCTCCTGCGGCGTGAGCCCCGGCGGCGCATCGAGGATTGCCATGCGGTCCTTCATCTTGGCGCAGTGGTCGAGCATCGCGGTCTGCACCGCCTTCACGCCATCGATGTCGATCATGCCCTGCTGATACGCGGACATGAGATCCGGCGCGCAGAGCATCGTGGCGTCATCGGCGATCTGGAGCCCTTCGAGACCCGAGCGCTCCTCGACGTCGCCGACGAAGTGCGTCACCTTGATGCCGGTCGTCGGCGTCGGCGCGACGGCCGTCGGCTCCTTCAGCCTGAGCGTGTACGTGCCTAACTGTGGCGTCCGCTCCAGCAGTGACCCCGCCGATGACAGCTCCGTGAGTACGAGCACCTTGCTCGCCTGGTTCACCGTCTCGACGACGTACTTGCCACCTCGCCGACCGAGGGTGACGTTCTCGTACGACTCTTCGATGTCACCGGACTTCACCTTGACGGTGAACGTCCCTTCGCCAGCGTCGTCGGTGGTCGGCGGCGCGATCTCGATCTGGATGTCCGCGGGCGGTGTTCCCTTCGGCGTGGCGCTGAGCGACGGGAGCGCCTTCGCCGAGCGACTCGGAATCTGTGTTGTCGGTTTGGCGGCGGGCACGCTCGCCTGGTCGGCCGTCTTCTTTCCGTTCGTGCCGTTCGAGTCGACGCGCACGACGTAGCAGCGTCCGCCGCCGTTGTTGAAGTATCCGTAGACCGCGTGCGAGAGGTATGCGTTGTCGAGATGCGGGTTGCGGCGGCCGCCGTTCGAGCTCGCGCCGAACGTCTCCACGTACTGCGACCAGTTGGTCACGAGCACGGGCGTGTTCGACGGCCCGGCGGGGGCGAAGCCGACGAACGCGGCCATGGCGGTGCCCACCCCCTCGATCGGGCGCGTCCCGGTGTTGACCTCCTCGATGTAGACGCCGGGGGTTAGGTATTCGGGCATTTGACCTCCTCGTGCGGTGGGTTAGTCGACCTCGATCTCGTACCGGTCGGATGGGATGTCGAACGTGACACGCTTCTCGGGTTTTCCGTCGCGCAGGACCCGCAGCGTCACGGGCCCTGCGCCGACGTCGGGCAGGACGAACTCGCCTTCGGCGCTCGTCGTCGTCGCGGCCACCTTCCCGGCGGCGGCGACCTGCACGCCGGCGAGCGGCCTCCCTTTGCGATCGCGTACAACGCCGCCGATGTGCACGGCCTCGTCGACACTCTCGCCATCCGGCGCGCGCAGGTAGCGTGCGGTGCGCGTGAGGACGAGCGGCGCCTCGAGCGCGATCTCGAGATCGACCGGCAAGGTGACGACGTAGAGCAGGGCCGGCCGCGGCGGCGCCTCGAGCGCGCTCCAGAGATCGAGCGGCCGAGGGCTATCGTTAGGTTTCGTGACCTTCGTGGCGACCGGCAGGTCGTGGGCGCGTACCGCGTCGGGGAGCAGCTCGGCCGGGATCGTCGGGTGCTTCATGAGCGTGACGAGCGCCCGCCAGAGGAGCATGTGCTCATCCTCGATCACGGTCGTGATGGCACTGACCATGAAGCGGAGGTCGAATCGCCTCGGCGCCATGCGATGCACGCCGACGCCGTTGCCGCGCGTCGTCTGCATGCTGGTGTTGCGCAGGTCGACGTTCTCCTCGATGTCGTAGAGAAAGAAGTTCAGCGTCGGGCGCGTCCGGCCACCGATCCATGGCTTGGCCGGCGCGTCGAACGCGATGTCGACATCGCTGCGGTCGATGAGGCCGCGGTCGTAGAGCAGCGTGCGCAGGGTGGTGTGCAGGTCGGTCAGCATTCGCCTGCTCCCGGCCACGGGGCGCCTGTGGCGCGACTAGTACGCGGCACTGCCGCCTCCGGGGTTCAGCGTGCCCATGAGCGTACGCGCCTGCGACTCGACCGACGCGAAGATGCCGTCGAGCAGGCCGACGTTCGATTCGAACGTCTTCACCTGGCTGTAGATGTCGGCCAGCGGTTTCCACTCCGCCTCGGGAAGCTTGAAGTAGTCGGGGTAGTATTTCCCGTCGCGGTAGAAGGAGTGGATCGGTACTTCCGAGCGCCTCGCGTTCAAGTCCTGCGCCCACGTCGCGAAGCTCGAGGAGGACTGGAAGCCATCGCGCGCGCCATCGCCGATCGCGAGCACCTCGCGGACCTGCGACACGACCGTCATGATCGTGGCGAACCGCTCCTCGCCTTGTTTCGGCGCCGTGCCCGCGGCTCTCGCCGCCGCGTCCTTGCGAGCGAAGTTGTCGAGCTGGATGCCGAAGTTCAGATACGTCTGGCGTCGTTGCGCCATCCGATTCTGCAACTGCGCGCACTTCTGAGCGAACGCGTTCAGCTTGTCCTGGAAGTTCTGCGCTCGCTCACGGATCTTGATCAGCTCGGACGCGTTATCGATGGCGGCGCAGCGCGACTTGATCGCTTCGAGCCGCATGTTGATCTCTTTCACTTCGCTGGCGTACGCGAAGTCCGCGATCGTCCCGAGCACATCCGACACGCTGGTGGGCAGCGAGAACGAAAACTCAGGTGACGCCGTCTGCTCACCGCCCTCGATCGGGCGATCCATCCCCGTCTGAACGTTCCGGACGATCATCTCGCCTTTCTCGTTCACGGTGACATAGGTCGGGTTGTGCGTAGGCCGCTCCCCGGCCATGATCTGCTTCTTGTTGCGGTGTGCGTTGAGCGTTGCTTCGCCGCGCTGGATCACGTTCGTTGCGGTCGCCACGGCAGCCGGTGCGCCGCTCACGACGGACATGGTCACGTCGACGGTCTTGCCGACGTTGCGCACGAAGCCTTTGACCTCGTTGATCTCTGCCATCCGCGCGCGATCGCCTTCGCCTTCCTTGTCGGTGTCGGCCTTTCGATCCGCGAGCACGTTTTGCTGGAACCCGAGCCAGGCCGTGTTCATCTCGTGTGCGGCCTGCGTCGTCTGATTCGAGAGATCGGTCAGCGTCTCGTCGACCGCGGGCACGTCGAGCGTCTCACCCTTTCCACCGGCGTGCGCGAACTGCGCGCGTTCACCGATGGCTTGCGCGTCCTTCAGCCCCTGTGTGAGCGCCGAGGCCATCCCGGCCGGGTCCTTCACCCCAAGCATCTCCTGCATCGCTTCGAGCCGCGTCAGGGACGTGAAGAAGCCATTCGCACGAGGGACCCAGGCGTTGAACTGCGCACATTTTTCTTCTTCCGCGCTTCGGTCGCTCTCCATGTGCTCCATGTGGCGCTGGCACCAGTCCGCCGAGTCCGTGTAGCGCTTGTTCGTGCTCGGACCGGCCCAACCGCTCACCTCATCCAGGAGGCGCTGCTTGTCGGCCGCGCGCTGCTTCAGTTGCTTGTCGATCTCGGTGACGTGCGGGACGACGTTGTGCAGATGCGCGTCGGCGTAGAGGCCCGCCTTCTTCTCGGCGGCACCGCTGGTCTCGCCGAGCATGCGGATGCTGTAGCCGGCTTCGCCGGGCGCCAGGACGGTATCGCCCGTACCCGGCAGGAACGTGATGCTGTCGGTCTCCCCACCAACGTGGGCCGTGGGCCCCTTCTTCTCCTTCTCCTTCGATGCCGTTGCCGGCTGGCGCTGTACGGCCACGAGGTCAGCGACGTCTGGCGCGTTCACGCGTACGCTGGCGAAGTCGTGTGCGACGGATGGTGCGAGCGGCGCGACAATGTCGCGCCCGGGCTCTGCACCTAACGACGCCGTCGCCGGGTCAGGCAAGACGGCCTGCTCGGCTGCTCGGTCCGCCTGTGCTTCGAACGCATCCTGCGGATCACTGACTGCTACGCCGCTCGACGTCGGAGTGCCCGCGACGGGTCCAGCGGTCTGTTGCGCTGCGTGCGTCGCTTCGTGGGCGAGGAGCTTGGCCCCCGGGACGGTGTGAGGCGCGTACGCGCCTTCGCGGAAGAAGATGTCGCGACCGCTTGTGAACGCCACGGCGTCCACGGCACGTGCGAGCGTATCGGCTTCGCCCCCCGTGTGGATGCGCACATGGGACAAGTCGGCTCCAAGGGTCGACTCGAGGTGGCGTTGGACTGTCCGGTCGAGCGGTGCGCCAGCGTGGCTCGCGCCGAGAATCCGCGTCGTGAGGCCCCCTGGCTGAACGACGGGTGCCATCGTTCCGTCGTCGGCGTCCTGCTGCCGGCCGGTTACTCGTGGCACGCGCAGCCGTTCGCGGCGGTCAGGCACGATGCACCTGCCTAACGGCTGCCGGCCTGCGACACGTCCGAGCGCGATCCCACTCCACTACCCAACCACTCAGCTTCACTGCGCTACCCGCGTGCTACATGAACCTGTTCACGGTGGTGACGCGGCACGCCCTTCGCCGCCTCACATCCATCCAGCAACCTCTGACTCCGTCAGCACCTTCTCCATCTTCGCGTACTCGCCGCGCGCCGCCTTCAGCATGTGACTCATACGCAATGGCTGTGCGGAATCGGCCGCGAGGAACGCTGCGTTGAGGGCGATGTTGCGAATGTTTCCGCCGGCGACGTTGAGCCGAGCGAGCCGCTCCGCATCCAATCCATCGACCGGCATCTCTATTGGAAGGACACGTCGCCAGATTTCCGCGCGATGTGCTGCATCGGGGAATGGAAATTCCACGACGAACAACACACGTCGCAGAAAGGCGGAGTCGAGCGCGTGCCGCAGGTTCGTCGTTAGGATCGCCAGCCCTCGGTATGCCTCCATCCGCTGGAGCAGATAGCTCACTTCGATGTTTGCGTAACGATCGTGCGAATCCTTCACCTCGCTTCGCTTGCCGAACAGCGCGTCCGCCTCATCGAACAGGAGGATCGCGCCCCCGTCCTCCGCGGCATCGAAGATCCTCCGCAAGTTCTTTTCGGTCTCGCCGATGTATTTGCTCACGACCGATGACAGATCGATGCGGTAGAGATCGAGTCGCAGCTCGTTCGCCAGCACCTCGGCCGCCATCGTCTTGCCGGTGCCGCTCGCGCCAGCGAAGAGTGCGCTGAGCCCCAGGCCGCGGGTGCTTCGCCGCCCGAAGCCCCACGTCTCGTACACGAGCACGCGGTGCCGAACATGCGCGCCGATGTCGCGCAGGATCTGCTTCTGCGCGTCCGGGAGCACGAGGTCGTCCCACGACGCATGCGGCTCGATGCGCTGCGCGAGGTCATCGAGGCGAGGACGGGCCTGGGCACGGCACGCGTCCCAGACGCGGTCGCCGATCTCGAGTTGCGCGAACGCTCCCGAGCCGAGCGCCGCGCCGGTCGCCGCACGAATAACGGGAGCGCTGAGGCGAAATTGCCCGACGAGGCGCTCGATCTGCCCGTTGAGCGTCTCCGCCGCGTCGCCAAGGGACGCTCGCCACACGGCGAGCTGCTCGTCGGTCGTCGGCTTCACGACATCGAGCGCGATCGTCAGGCGCCGTCTCAGTCGTCGCTGTTCTCGCGCCGCGACCACGACGGCTCCGGAAAGCCCCTCGACGAAGCGCGCGAGCGCCGCCGCATGGGGGCCGCTTTCCGGATCGAGGTCGCCGCACTCGACGAGGAGCGCGCCGCCGCTGAGCACGGCTTCGCGCTGCCACAGCCGCGACAGGGCCTCGGTATCGTTAGGTGCCACCGGGATCAGGTCACCCGGAAGTGCCGACAAGCGCAGGCCGACAGCAGCAGCCGCCGCCGCGCAGATCTCCCGGGCTTCGAGGGCCGCATCGCCACACAGCTGTACGACTGGACCGTCCACCGCTCCCGCCGATCGTTTCCAGGCATCGACGATCCGGTCCGCGAGCGCACGGTGCGACGGGACGATCTCGCCGGCCGTCCACACAGGGTGCACTATGCCCGCGAGCCGTTCGTCCAGCCCGGGGACGCCGGCGAGGAAATGGAGTACTCGCTCGTCGATGCGGAGCGCGCTCGTCGTGAGGGAACTGCCCGGTGTGACTTCGACCAGTCGCCAGTGACGGAGCGGTGCGGTAGGGGCCAGCGCACTCCAGTGCGCATCGGGAAGGGCTGCAAGCGCAAGCCCGAACGTCGGATACGGTCGCTGAGCGCTCCCCTGAGCCGATGCGCACAATGCACCTAACGACCCGTCGAGCTCGATGCCGGCGCACAGCACGACCACATCGCGCTCGAACGCCGAGAGCTTGAACGCACCGCCCAGGATGTCCAGCGCCATCGGCGGTCCCGAGATCGTCGCCGCCGGTGATTCCGCGACGGGAGGAGCGGCAGATGGAGCCAGATCGCCGGGCTTCGCCCGCGCGGCATGGCGCTCCAGCGCCGAGCGGACCCGACCTAACGCGGCGACCAGATGTTGTTGGTTCGCCTCGACCCAAGTCACCGTGGCAGTGGCCGATTTCATGACGGCGGTGCCCCGTCGATGACGATCGCCGAGACCTTGTAGGTTGCCGACGGCCGGTACTTGGCCTGGAGCGCCGACCAGAGCTTCGACATCTCCTCGTTGCCGAGGAACTCGGGGACGATCTCGAGCCGCTCGACGCGATTGGCGAGATCCGACTTCGCGAGCGCGGCGAGGGCCGGCGGCACCACGCGCCGGTCCTTGGTGTGAGACAGGTTGTCGATCGTCCGGCGGATCCGCTCGCGCTCCAGGACCGGAGTCTCGTGCAAGAGCTGGAGCGCGTGGCCAAGCAGAATCTCGGTCTGAAAGTCCTGCGAGCCGTAGGCGGTGAGCAGGTAATGCAGATCGAGCGAGAGAGGCCGAGCGCCTGAGCTCGTCGCCACGCGATCGGACCGCATCCGTGTGTTCGCGGTCACCGCGTACAGAAACAGGTTGAGCTGCACCTTTTCTTCGGCGCCGGCCGTGACGCGATCGGGGGGAAGCGCGGAGACCGATGTATCGCCCCCGATCTTGCTCGTGACGCCGGCACGCGCGAGGCCGTTTTCCAGCAGATCCTTCAGAACTGCCGTCACCGACGCCAGCGCCAGCGCACTGCTCATGGCCACCCCACAGCGACGTCGCCTCCGCGATGCGACGCCCATGCGGCGTGAATCGCGACAATACTACCGCAGCGCACCTAACGCGACGATGATTCCGCGCGACCGTGATGCGCCGATCGTTGACAACCGGACGTGCAACACCACGCGGCCAGTGAAACGTCTCACGCGGCCGCGGCACCTCCAGCGTGCCGGCAATCGCGACACAGCAGGTGCATAACGCCAACAATAGGTTGGTTGGCTCTAACGTCAACGACGGAAACCCGCCACGATGCACCGGATATCGGTCACGGCTCGTCCCCGATCATCGCCTGGCGCGACAACGCAACACGCCTTTGCGTCCGCATCGGTTCATGCCATATTGCGGACGCTGTCACCCGAGCGAGCGCAGTATGCTTTTCCTGGCGTGGCTGAATGCGCCATTCGTGACCCGTCTGATGCGCGTGGTCGAGGCCACGCACCAGGTCCGCGCGACAAGCCGTCGCGAAGAATTCCTCGACATCCTTCGGCAGGAACCCGTCGACGTCGCGGTCATCGACCCGTCGCTCGGCGCCACCGACACACGGCACGGCAACGCCTCGGTCGCACTCGAGCTGCTATCCGCCGCGCCTAACGCCTCGGTGATCGTCTACGGCTACCCGGTCCAGCGCGTGGTGGCCGAGCTCGGAGCGATCGCCCGCAACCACCGAACACTCTTCGTCGTCCGCGACGCACGCGACGAGATCGCTCAGCTCCGGCTCGCCGTCACCCTCGCCACGGCCGCCGATCCGTCCTTCGAGCTCCTCGCCCGCCTCCAGTCGTCCTTCGCCAGGCTCCCGAGCCTCGTCGCCCGCGCGCTCACGCTCGCCCTCGAGCACCCCGAAAAGGTGCACCGAGTCGCCGACGTGGCCTTCGCCGCCGGAAAGAGCGAGCGCACGCTCAACCGATACCTCGACCACGTCGGCCTCCACTCGGCCGGCTACTTCGTCACTGCGGCAAACCTCCTCTACGCCTACCGCCTGCTGCGACAGCCACGAACCCGCGTCAACGACGTCGCCGAGCGCCTCGACTACGCGTCGGTGAACCACTTCCGCGAAGCCGTGCGCCGCTCGATCGGCTGCTCGCCCCGCGAGCTGCGCGCCATGCACGCCGACATCCTCGCCGAGCGCATCGCGACGTGGCTGTCGCGAACGCCCAACGGGATGCCCGCGCCTTCGGGCCCGCAATGGCTCTTGCCGTCCAGCGAGGCGCGCGGATGACACCCAACGCGCGTGACTCCCGCACCCTACTTGGGCTGCTCGAGCGACAGCAGCAACGCCTTCGCGCTTGGATTGGTCGGTGCAAGCGCGAGCGCCTGTTTCGCGAGCGTCCTCGCGCCCTCGAAGTCGTGACGGTCCTTGAGGTCCACGGCATTGCCGAGCAGCATCGCCAGCCGAAGCCCTTCCTTGGTCGGCCCGAACGTGCTCGACGTGCGCGCTGGCGCGGTGAACGGCTTCGGGTCGAAGTGCTTGTTGAACTGTTGGCCGAGTTTCCCAACGAGCTCGAGCAGATCCTCGGACTTGCCGACCAGGCTCTCGTCGTATCTGTGGAGCGTCGTCTCGACCTCGAACGCGTGAAGGTCGAACCGCAGCTTCTTGTCCGGAGTCACCGTCGTGTTGCCATACAGCATGTACTTGGCTCCGATGATCTTGCCGACTCGCTGCGCCGTGTTCGCGTCGACGAGCGCGGACTGCGTGAGCTTCAACTCGTCGAGAACGGCTTGCAGCCGGTCACGCTCGACGAGGCGAAGGTCGGGGTTTACCGAGAGCTCGGTCATCATCATTTGCGGAAGACCTTTCGCGAGCGGTGCCCAGGTTGCGGGGTCGACGAGCGGCGTGACGTTGAAGTCGAGCACCGCGATCGATGCACGCCGATCGACGGGCGTCGCCTCCTGCGTACGACCCGTTGCGAGCGGAAGCAGCGATGCGACCGTGACGGACATGAAGAGCGTGAGCCGCGACGAACGAGCCAGGCGAAGAATGACCACATGACCTCCCGAGCCAGCGTTCCGACGTCGAGCGAACGCGTACCACCGCGATTCGCGCCGGGCGACCAATCCTTGGCCGTTCGCGTGTGCTGTCAAGACTGTCGAGACACGAGGTCGATCATCACCCGCGCTGCTTGATCCGCGGCGCTCGTGCGCAACGCCGAGTATGGAAAAACTCTGCCCGAAATGCCGGCGCTCGTATTCGAGCGCGGACACGTTCTGTCCCGAGGACGGTGAGCGGCTGGTTCCCAACGCCGCCGAAGCCGTCGTCGATGCCGCGGCGACTGCCGAGCCGGATGATCCACTGATCGGTCGCATCGTCGACAGTCGTTATGAGCTGACGCAGCTCCTCGGCGTGGGCGGCATGGGCCGGGTCTATCTCGCGAAGCATCGCTTTCTCGAGCGCGACGTCGCGGTCAAGATCCTGCACCGCGGCCGCGTACACGACCCGAGTGAGCTCGCGCGCTTCAACCGCACGGCCGTCCACGCCGGAACCATCGTCGACGACCACGTGGCGCAGATCTACGACTTCGGAGAGACCGACGACGGCCTCGTGTACCTGGCCATGGAATACGTGCCGGGTGACACGATCACGCGCATGATCAAGAAGGAGGGACCGTTCGAGCCGCAGCGGGTAGCCGAGCTCACGCGGCAGGTCGCGAAGGGGCTCGATGCGGCGCACGCCAAGGGCATTGTCCACCGGGATCTCAAGCCCGACAACATCATGGTGATGCGCGACCGGAACGGCCACGAGATGGTGAAGATCGTGGACTTCGGCATTGCGAAGGCACTCGGACAAGCGACGCACGACCTCACCCATACCGGCGCGATCATTGGCACGCTGCTCTACATGAGTCCGGAGCAGCTGGCTGGCAGCGCCCTCGATCGGCGAAGCGATCTGTATTCGCTGGCGCTCGTCGTGTTCCACATGCTCACGGCGGAGCTCCCATTCACTGGCTCGACGCCGGAGGAGATGATCTACGCGAGGTTCGACACGGCCGGCCTGCGTCCCCTCGCGACGGTTCGCCCCGCCGTGTCCTGGCCCCAACCCGTCCAGGCGGCCATGGACCGGGCGCTCGCTCGCGATGTGTCTTCGCGTTTCGACACCGCCGGCCAGTTTGCGGCGGCGTTCCGAGCGGGGTTGGAAGCGGGGGCCGGCAGCCCGGCGGCGACGCCTAACGTCAAGAACGTCGCCACCGCGAGCCGACGAGTAGCAACGTGGTTCCAGGAACACCGCCGGCAGACCGGCCGCGTAGCGGCCGTCGCGTTGGTCTCGTTGCTCGTTCTGGTGGTTGGCGCGCGCGCGGTCGACGCGTGGCTCACAAGTCGCCATGAGACGGAACCTGTCGATTCGCTGGCGCGCGTCACGGCTACCGGCGAGACGCACGAGGCACAAGGCCCGCGGATGCGCGCCATCACCGAATCGACCGCGCAGGCGCCAAGACCGGCAAAGCAATTGGTGTCGCCTAACGGCCCGCGGTCATCGGCACGACGTGCCGCGTCGTCGTCCCTCGGGGTGACACCGGACCCACGCGGTGATGACCACGATGCGGCGCTTCGTGAGCTGGCGCGGTTTCGACAGCAGCTTCATCCCGATTCGACCGTACCGGCTGCTACGGCTCGTGCGGCCATCAATCGCCTCGATTCCCTGATGCCGAAATTCCGCGACCGCACGGACTCGCTGTTTGCAATGCTCTACCAGGCACACGCCTACTATCATCTCGGAGAGCTCGAGAACGAGTGTGCGATGCTCCGGCGGATTCGAAGTCGCGCCGCCGGTACGCGACTCGAAGAGGTGGTGAATGGCTACTTCGGCGGTTACGGCAAGTGCCCCGATTGATGAGGCTAGCGTCCCGGTACTGCTTGTCTTGCCAGTTCCATCAGCGCACCACCCCCGCATCCCACGCGACGCGACCTCCGACGAGGGTCAGCACGCTTTCGGTGCGCGGCAGCGCCTCCACGGGAACCGTGAAGATGTCCTGCGACAGCACCGCAACGTCCGCGAGCATTCCAGGCGCGAGCGACCCCTTCTGGCGCTCCGCGAGCTCGGCGTAGGCGGAGCCCCACGTATGCGCGCGCACGAGGAATTCGCGCGACGGACGCGGGTCGAACGGGAAGCGCAGCGCGTTCGCCAACCCGACGAACGGACTTCGCGCCACTCCGTCCGATCCGAGTCCTAACGGGAAGAGCGACAGCACCTCGGGACGAAAATCACCGGCGAGCGAATCGAGAAACGCCTTCGGCAACGTCCGT
Organism: Gemmatimonadaceae bacterium; assembly: GCA_036274195.1. GTDB lineage: Bacteria > Gemmatimonadota > Gemmatimonadetes > Gemmatimonadales > Gemmatimonadaceae > JAJKIV01. The sequence goes on from DASUGD010000116.1 coordinate 18,751, forward strand.
GCATCCGGGATGAACGGCAGGTTGCCGACGATCACCATGCCCTTGGCAGCCGCACGGGCGAACAGATCGGGCGTGCCGAGAACCCCGCCGTGCTCGAGGCGAAGGCGCATCGGTCGCCACACTGAATCGGGTGCGACTGCTTCCATGAGCGTAACGACGATCGCTACCGAGCTGTCGCCCAGCGCGTGGAGCGCGAGCTGCTCGCGCCGCTGAACCGCATCGGAGAGCATGCGGCGCACGCTGTCGATGGGAAAATCGAAGCGCCCGTGCCACCCCGGACGACCCGCCTGCGGCCCACGCGTGAACATGAGTCCATCGACATCGGGTGGAGCGCCGTCCAGAATCCACTTTCGTCCGCTTACCACCACGAGCGGCGCCGGTCGCTCCGGAAGACCGACCCACTCGGCGATGTTCAGGCTCGATGCTGTCGGAATGGAGTGCTTGTAGACGTGTACGCGGATCGGCAACTGTGCTGCGCGAAGCACGCGCATCTGTGTCGCTGGGTCGTAGTTCAACCCCATGTCCTGGACGGTCGTGATGCCGAGTTGTAGCTCGCGCTGCGCGAAGCGACGCAGGTTTTCGACCATGGTCGTCTCGGGAACGAGTGCGCGATGCCGGCGCCGGGCACTCCATCCGGCATATTCATACAGACGTCCCGTTAGGCGGCCTCTCCCATCGCGCTCGTACCATCCGCCGATCGGATCGGGTTCGGTGTCGCGAATTCCGAGCGCGCGCATCGCCGCCGTGTTCAGGATCATGCCGTGTCCCCAGCCGGTGTAGATCGCGACCGGGTGATCGGATGCTGTGCGGTCGAGCGTTTGGCGATGGAGCGTGGTGTCGGCGAATGCCTTCGACCAGATCTCCACGCGAATCCACCTCCCGCGCGCCACGCGGCCGGTCACGGCGCGCACGGAGTCGAGCACCTGGTTGCCGGTCGCATCGACTTCCGGGCCACCCATGGACACGTTGATCCCCGGGCTGCCGGCCAGGACATGATCGTGTGCGTCGTTGAATCCCGGGACGACGACGCGGCCGCCGACATCTATGATACGAGTAGTCCCACCGGCGAGCGGACGGATGTCTGCCGTTGTCCCTACCGCGATGATTCGGTCGCCTCGAATCGCGAGGGCCTCGGCCCAGGGGCGCGTGGTGTCGCTCGTGAACACTTTGCCGCCGACCAGGACGAGATCCGGCGCCGGCTGACTCGCCTCGGCGCGGTCCGCCGAGAAGGCGATCGTCAGAGCGGCAGTGAGCCAGCCGGAGAGTGAACCGATACCCATGACCGCCTCGCGTCAGGGATTCGCCGAAGCCGGCGCGGCCGTAGCCGGCGGCCGCACCTCGCGCCGCGCCAGCACACCCTTGTCCACGACCGTGCCCGTGCGGCTCACCGTCTGAAAATACAGCGAGTCACCGGCGATCTCCGCAAGCAGGAACGAGCGATCCCTGTCGAAGCGCGCCGCGAGCTGCGGGCTCGGGCGCGTGTCGCCCTTCCGCAGCTTTGCCGCGCCGCCGACCGTGAAGTAGTAGATCCCCTTCTGCGGCTTGTACCGCTCGTAGATGTGCTCGTGCCCCGAGAACACCACGTCCACGCCGTACTTCACGAACAGCGGCTCGAGCACCGCGCGTATCTCGACCTCCGGCCCGCGCCGCGCGGTCGTGTACAACGGATGGTGGAAGTACGCGATCTTCCAGTCCGATCCTGACTGCGAGAGCTCCTTCTCGAGCCACTCGAGCTGCTTGGGGTCGAGGTAGTTGCTGTCGATGACGAAGAAGCGAACGTTCCCCTTCTTGAACGTGCGATAGCGGTTTCCGCCGAGGTTGAAGGGTTTGAAGAACCGCTGATTCGGGTCGTCGTGATTTCCGAGCGCGGCGTCGAACTCGACGCCCTTGTCGAGCAGCGTCTTGTACGGTCGCGTGAACTTCCGCTCGAAGTCCTGCGGGCGCTCGGACCCGTAGATGTTGTCGCCCAGCATGAGCGCGAACGTGAACGGAAAGGTCTTGTTGTAGCGGACGATCTGATTGGCGACCTCGTACTGCTCGCGGCCACCCGTTCCGGCATCGCCGATAACGAGGAAGCGCACCGAGCCGGACCGCACGGGCAGGTACACCTGGGTGCCGACCGGCGCCGCCGTGAGAATGGTTACCAGAATCGCCGCTCCAAGCCGTGATCGCATACCGTGCCCTCAGCTCGGGACCGCGTTAGTCATGACGTCGAGGATGACATTTGCCTCGATGTCGCGGAGCACCAGATAATTCTGCACCACACGATACTCGAGCTGTTCGGGCAGTGGCGGGAGCAGCGGCAGGAGCGTTGCGGGGAACGTCGCCAGTGGATAGGTCGTGGGATACAGCATGTTCACCTTCGGGACGAAGTCGGGAAGCTCGTCCTGTTGGTCCTCGCGGGTTTCCTGCACCGAGTCCGGTCGGCGGCTGTACTCCTGCTTGATCAACGTCGCAACGAGCGCCGAAACCTCGGGCGTAAAAATGTCGCCCGGCTTCGCCTGCGCGCGCGCCGCGATGATGCCGTTCGCCAGCCTGGTGGCGCGCGCGGTAATCTCGGCCTGGCTCGTCGTCGGGTCGAGGTCGCCGACCGAGTCCACCATGGCCTTCCGGAGCTTCATGTACGCGTCGACTCGCTTGCCGAAGTCGGCGAACACGGCGTCCGCGGGGTTTGCGGCCGGCTTCGCCTCTTC
>DASUGD010000117.1:0-4009 GCA_036274195.1 Gemmatimonadaceae bacterium
TCGACTCTGACCCCGATCAAGTCGTCCATTCGCGGACGCGCTTCAGCAGCTCGGCAATCGGAACCGGCTTCACCAGCACTGCCCGACAGCCGGCGGCGGTACACCGCGCCGCGATCTCGGGCTCCGCGCGACCGGTCAACGCGGCGGTGACGCGAGGCTCGGTCGCTCGCGCCCGCATCGTCGTGAGGACGGTCAGCCCATCGCCGTCCGGCAACGTCAGGTCGAGCAGCATGACGTCGACGGCGCGCGCGTCCGCCACGGCCACCGCGTCGCGAATGGTGTTGGCGACCGACACGTCGTTGCCCGTCTCCTCGAACAGGACGCGCAGCGCCCCGGTGACGTCGGCGCTGTCATCCACGATCAGGATGTGTGGTCTCCCCTCCACCGATCAGCGCGGGTCGCCAACGGGCAGCGTGAAATAGAACCGGCTGCCTTCCCCGAGCTGACTTTCGAGCCAGATCCGGCCCCCGTTCAGCTCGACGAGACGCCGCGCGATCGTTAGGCCCAACCCGGTGCCATGGTGCCGCCGCGATGGCGACGGATCCACCTGCGCAAACTCCCGGAACACGAGGTCGTGATGCTCGGGCGCAATGCCGATGCCGGTATCGCCGACTTCGACCTGGACGTGCGTCGTTCCCCGCTCGATCCGCGTGGCGACCGAGACCCATACGCGGCCGCCCGGTGGCGTGAACGCGATCGCGTTGCCCAGCAGGTTGCTGACCACGTGCGTCACCTGCTCGCGATCGGCGACGAGCGACGGCACGCCCGGTGTGACGTCGACGCTGATGGACAGGCCCTTTTTCACGACCAGCGGCTCGTTGAGCGCTGCCACCTGCGCCACGACCGCGGTAATGTGGAATTCGCTCGGAGAGACGGTGAGCTGGTTCGCCGCCCCGCGCGCGTACGTGAGGATCTCGCCCACGGCTTCCAGGAGCTGGCGACCACCGCTGATGATGCTCGCGACGCTGTCGCGCTGCTTCTCGGAGAGTGGGCCGAGGATGCCATCGCGCAGGATCTCGGCATGCGTGATGATGGCCGTCAGCGGCGTTCGCAGGTCGTGCGAGATGTTCGCGAGGAACTGCGTCTTGAGCGCATCACGAGACTGCAGCTCGGCATTGATCTGCGCTGCCTCGTTGAGCGCTTCCTCGAGCTGCAGGACCCGGTGCTCGGCCGTTGTCGTCGAATCCACTGGATGCATTGGCGAATTGTAGCGCACCAAATCAGCTCGCTGCCACCCCTGTCCCCTCGGCGTCCGGCACCTCGTCTTCGATCGCGTCCTCGAGCTGCTGCCGGCGGAGCAACGTCCAATACCGACCTCCGGCGGCGAGCAGCTCCGCGTGGCGGCCCTGTTCCACGATTCGCCCCTCATCGAGCACGATGATCCAGCTCGCATCACGAACGGCGCTCACGCGATGGGACGCGATGATGGCGGTGCGCCCCGTCAACGCGTCGCGCAAGCCCCGAAGGATGTCCGCCTCCGTGTGCGTATCCACGGCGGACAGCGCGTCGTCCAGCACGACGATCGACGGGTGACGGGCGAGGGCACGCGCCAGCGCGGCACGCTGCTTCTGCCCGCCGGAGAGATTGATTCCGCGTTCACCGAGCATCGTGTCGTAGCCCCCAGGAAATTCGGCGATCGTCGAATCGAGCTGCGCGACGCCAGCCGCCCACTGCGCGCGCGACCCGTCGTCGGTTCCGTACGTCAGGTTCTCGCGGATCGTCTCGCTGAACAGGAGGCTCTCCTGCGGAACGAACCCGATCTCGCGGCGAAGCTCTTCGAGTGTGAGCGACGTCACCGGTACGCCATCGATCAGGATCTGGCCTTCCTGCGGATCGTAAACGCGCGCGAGCAGCTCGAGCAGCGCACTCTTGCCGCTGCCAGTCGCGCCGACGACGGCGAGCGTCGCGCCCGCGCTCACGCGAAACGATATATCGCGCAGGACCCAGCGCGGTGGCGCGTCGGCGGGCGGTGGGTAGTGAAAGCCGACACCGCGGAATTCGACCGACCGCCCCGTCGTCGCGGCAGGAAGGTGCATGGGCGACGGTGGGTTGCTGACGGCGGGCGCCGCGTCGAGGATCTCGAAGAGTCGCGCGCCTGACGCGGCACCGCGCTGGAACAGGTTCACCACCCAGCCTAACGCGATGAGCGGCCACGTCAGCATGCCAAGATACAGCCCGAAGGCCACGAACGCGCCGACGGAGATGGTGCCGCGCACGGCGAGCATCCCGCCGACGCCCAGCACGGTGACGGCGCCGAGACCGGCCAGGAGGCCGAAGGCCGGGTTCATGAGCCCGTACAGCCGAACGAGCTGCATGTTCTTCGCGAGGTATTCATCGTTCAGGCCGGCGAAGCGCTCGAGCTCCGGCTGCTCCTGACGATACGCGCGAACGACGCGGGCGCCGGCGAGGTTCTCCTGCGCGCGCGTCGTCATCGTGCTGAAGTGCTCCTGCACTGCCTCGAACCGCTCGTGGATCGCACGGCCGAGCCAGATCGTCAGGATCGGCAGCAACACCATGGGAGTCAGTGCGAGCAGCGTCAGGCGGGTGTCGATGCGCAGCATGAAGTACAGGGCGAAGATCCCGCCGGCGATGGTGTTCGTGAGATACATGATGGCCGGGCCGACGGCCTGGCGCACAGCGCTCAGGTCGTTCGTGAGGCGAGCCATGATGTCACCGGTTCGTGTTCGCCCGAAGTAGCCTGCGTCGAGTGTCAGGAGATGGGCGAAGAGGTCGTTGCGGAGGTCGTATTCTATTCGTCGACTGAGGCCATTGATCAGCTCACGCATTCCATAGCGGAGGACCCCGGCAACGAGAGCGAGACCGACCATTGCACCGGCGAGCGTCCAGATCCGTCGCGACTCAGCACCGGTGCGGATCCCGTCGAGCGCAGAGCGCAGCAGCCATGGCGTGACGCTGGCGAAGGCTGACGAGATTACCACAAAAGCAAGCCCGAGAATGACTTGCCAGCGGTACGGAGAATAGTACGGTAGGAGTCGTCGAAGCGCCCTCATGGTTGGCATATCGCTTGCCCGTCTGTCCCTGGCTGAAGGCACCTTTTTCAGCGCATTTGGTACGAACTACAGCATCAGAAGAGGAGGTCAAACGATGTCGAAATATATGAGCCGCATTGCACCGTTGGCGCTGACGCTCGCGCTCGGAGTCGCGGCGTGCAGCAAGGGTGACAACAAGGCGGACACGCTTGCAGCGGACACTGCGCTCAGCCGCGACCTCCAGCTCGCGACCGGCGACAGCGCCGCGCAGCCGCAGTTGAAGGACGTTCCAGCGACGCCGGCTCCGGAGCCGTCGCGGAACCCTTCGCCAGCGACCTCGAAGCCGCGCACGTCGCGACCGGCTCCGAAGCCGACCACGGCGTCCAAGCCGGAGTCGACGACCCCGCCGCGTACGCCGTCGGGGAACACGGTGACGGCGGGTGAGAAGAGCTCGGGCGGCAACGTCGGCTCGATCGCATCAGGCACGACGCTCACGATGGCGTCGACCTCGAAGGTCTGCACGAACACGAACAAGGTGGGCGATCGCTTCTCGGCGACGTTGACCGAGCCGGTGACCGGCTCGAACGGTGCCGTGATTCCTGCCGGCGCCACGGCCGTGATCGAGGTGACGAAGCTCAAGAGAAGCGAAAACGCGAACGACAACATCGAGATGGGCTTCGCGGTCAAGACGATCTCGTTCGGTGGCGCGACCTACAACGTGGACGGCGATGTGACCTCGGCGGCGGTCGACCGCGTTCGCAACTCGAGCAAGGGCAACGACGCCAAGAAGGTGATCGGCGGCGCGGTGCTCGGCGCCGTGATCGGTCAGGTGATTGGGAAGGACACCAAGGGTACGGTGATCGGTGCGGCGGGTGGTGCAGCGGCCGGTACGGCTGCCGCGGCCGCGACCGCGAACTACGAGGGCTGCGTGAACGACGGTGCGAAAATTGTGATCACGCTCACGTCGCCGCTGACGATCAAGGCAGCTTAACAGCCGGGAAACGGGAAACGGGAAACGG
>DASUGD010000118.1:0-13062 GCA_036274195.1 Gemmatimonadaceae bacterium
GAATTTCATCATTCCCACGCCGCGGCGTGGGAATGATGAAATTCGACTCCGACCCCAATTCACTCGACCGTCACCGACACGCTCGCGCCGCCGGCGCCTTCCGACGTCGCGATGACCGTCGCCCGACCGGCACGCCGGCCGGTGATGCGACCCGTTTCCGGATCGAGATCGATGACGGTCGCGTCGTCCGCCGAGCCGAGACTCCAGTGCGGCGACATCGGGTCGTAACGACCGTTCCGACACCACGATGCTCTCGGCGTTGCGGACTGACCAACCGCCACGAAGACGACCGTCGGACTGATGAGAATCGATGCACCGCCCGCGCCGCAGCCCGGATCGACGATGACGCAGCTCGCGGACGACACGACGAGGCCCAACGACGCGACGACCTTGCAGAAAGCTCGGCGCATACGGCTCAACCTCTCGGAGATAGGGCTGGATGTCGCTGCCAGGGGCGCCGCTCAACGCGAGCCGAATGCCAGCCGCCGATCCCCGCTGAACCGACGCAGAAGTGCGCGCGCCATCGTCGCTTGCCGGACGGGACAACGCGCCGCGGAAGGACTGCCGTCGGGCGGTCGTGTCAGTTTTTCCGGACGGAGGTGTGAGAAACTGACACGGTACAGAGCAACGAGTACAGGTAAGTGGGTAACGACACAGGTAATTGGTTACTGGTACGGGTTGTTGGTTATCAAAACCCTCGGGAAGGTTCGCGTTGGCGAGATGAGCATCCCGAGGGGTTCAAATAACCAATTACCAATTCCAGTAACCTGTTACCAGTGATCGGTTGCCAGTGGTTGATCCTATTTGACAGTGACGGAAACCCGTGCCCCTTCGGCGCCGTTCGAGGTCGCGATCACGCTCGCCGTGCCGGGCCATCGGCCCGTTATGCGGCCAGTCGCGGGATCGAGCGCGATCACGCTCGAGTCGTTCGACGACCCCAGGCTCCATTTCGGCGACGCGACGTCGAAGCGGCCGTCGTGACAGAGTGAGGCCTTCGGGGTCACCGACTCACCGACCGCCACGACCACCACCGACGGGCTCACGACGACCAGCAGCCCGCCGTTCGAGCACGACAGATCGCCCGCGACGCAGCGGAAATACGACCCGAGCGTCGTGAACGACACGGCCAACGCAAGGAATGATCGGCGCATGGATGCCGAAACCTGTCGGGCACGATTTCGCTCCGTCACAACGCTCGAATGATGAAATTCGAATCTGACCCCAATTACTCGTAGCGGAGCGCCTGCATGGGATGAATCTTGGAGGCGCGGCGCGCTGGCAAGTAGCCCGCACCAAGGGCCACTAGCGCGAGGACGAGCGCAGAAGCGATCACCACGAGCGGGTCGTGACCGTCCAGGCCGTACAGCAGGGACCGAGCCGTCTTCTCCAGTGCCAGGGAACCGGCGATGCCGACCACGCCTCCGATCAGGGTCATCCGACCGACCTGGCGCAGCACCATCGTGCGCACTTTGGCCGCATCGGCGCCTAACGCCATTCTCACGCCGATCTCGCGCGTCCGCTGTGCGACCGTGTACGCCAGCACGCCATAGAGTCCGATCGCCGCGAGCAGCGTCGCCAGCGCCGCGAACGACGCCGACAGCGTGCTGATCACCCGGTCCAGGTACACGTTCTCCTGCACCTGCCTCGGCAACGTCTTGAGGTCTTCGACCGGAAGGTTCGGGTCGAGCTGCGCGATGGTGGCCGGGATCGTCCGCATGATCTGGCGCGGCTCGGCAGCGGTGCGCACGTAGAAATTCAGGAAGCCGGTCGTGCTGTCCTGCGCCCACGGCATGAAGTAGACGGGCGGGATCTCATCCTTGACGTTGTTGTATTTCGCGTCCTTCACGAGACCCACGATCTCGATGTCGTTGATCTTCGCGCCCGACTCCGCCATGTGCTTGCCCACGGCGTCCCGGCCGAGCTTGAACTTCTTCGCGAACGCCTCGTTCACGACCGCGACCCTGGGCGACCCGAGCCGGTCGGACGCGGTGAACTCACGGCCCGACAGCACCGGCACGCCTAACGTCTTGAAGTAGCCCGCGCCGACCTCGTTGAACCGGGAGTTGCTGTCGATGTCGGGGCCGGACTTCCAGCCATCCACCTCCACGTCGTTGCCCCAGCTGTTCCCCGCGAGGAGTCCGACCATCGTCTCCGTCACGCCGGTCACCCCCGGAATCGCCGCGAGGGCCTCCTCCGCCCGCTGGAAGAACTGGCGCGACTGCTCGCGCGTGTAGCCGTTTCGCTCCGGCGACACCGAGAACGTGACGACGTTCTCGATGGACAGCCCGAGGTTCACCCGGCTGACGTTGAACAGACTGCGCACGAACAGTCCGGCACCAATGAGCAGCGCCATCGATAGCGCGATCTGCGTCGTCACGAGGGAGCTCCGGAACTGCACGGCGCTGCGAGTGCTCGACTGCTTGCCGGAGTTCGACCGCAGTGTCGTGACGAGGTCGGAACGCGTGGCGTGCAGCGCCGGAAACAGCCCGAACAGAATGCCGGTGAGAATCGAAAGACCTGCCGCGAACGCCACCACCGTCGGGTCGACGGTGAATTTCACCCCGCCGAGCGCGTCGGGCGGCAGCATCGCCCCGAGCCCGCTGAGCGTCCAGCGCGCGACGAGGAGGCTCACGATACCGCCCAGCACCGCGAGCACACACGACTCCGTGAGCAGCTGCGTGAGGAGCTGGCGCCGGCTCGCACCTAACGAGAGGCGCACCGCCATCTCCATCGACCGGTTCGCCGCGCGGGCGAGCAGCAGGTTCGCGATGTTCGCGCAGGCAATGATGAGCACGATCGTCGTGATCCCAATGAGCAGATAGAGCGGCGTACGCACCCTGTCGTGGAGGCTGCTCTGGCCGCGCGCGCCATCGCTCACGCCGACCTCCTTGGCCCGGAAGCGCTCCATCGTCTTGTCACTCATGCCCTGCTGGAGCTTCGCCTCGACGTCGTTGATGATCGGCCGGTAGATCGCGTCGATCCCCCGCTTCGCCTGCGCGACCGACACGCCCGGCTTGAGGCGCGCGAACAGGTAGGCCCAGTACCACGTGCGGCGGTCGAATCCATTGAACCCGGGCTCGAGCACGCCGCGCATGGAGATGGGCACATAGACCGACGGCCGTTCACCCATTGTGGTACCCTCGAACCCTTTCGGTGCGACCCCGATGATCGTGAACGGCTGGCCATTGATCACGATCGGTTGCCCGATGACGGTTGGGTCCGACGCGAGTCTGGTCTCCCAATAGCTGTGGGCAAGCACGGCGAGCGGACTGGCGCCGACTCCCAAGTCGTCGGATGGGCCGAACAGTCTACCGAGCGCAGGCCTGAGCTCCAGGACCGGGAAGTACGACCCGGACACGAAGGTCGCCTGGGCGTTCATCGTCTGCTTTCTGAAGGACAGGTTGGCGCCAAACCCTCGGTGCGCTGCGATGCCGGTGAAGACGGTCTGGGCCTTCTCGAGATCGCGGAACATCGGGTAGCTGAAGACGACGTCGCAGTTGCCGGCCATCGAGCACGACTGCGAGCCGGGGTTCGGGAAGGAGCCTGCTAGGTTTACGAGTCGGTGTGGCTCCGGCACGGGCAGCGGGCGGAGCAGCATCTGGTTGAAGAGCGAGAAGATCGCCGCGTTCGCCCCGATGCCGAGAGCGAGCGAGAGGACCGCAACGGCGGTGACGAACGGGGTCTTGAAGAGTGTCCGAAGTGCAACCCTGAGATTGGCCATGACTTGTCGGGAAGGAGGCTTGAGCTTGGACAAGGCGCTGACGCTGAGAGTTTGCTTCCCGCCTATCACGTGCCGCCTATGCGTGGCACGGCTCAGCTTCCGAGGCTGCCGCGCCGAAGCCGGTCATACAACGCGACCGTTTCACGCGCCGGTACCGATCCCAGGTCTCTCTGGAACAGCGCCGTGACGTGGTCGTAGTGCCGCAACGCCTCGCCCCGTTGCCCCGACCGCGCCAGTGCGGACATGAGATGCCGATGGGCCGCTTCGTCCCATTCGTCGGCGCGGACGAGCTGGCGGTAGACGTCCACCGCCTCGGCATGGGATCCCTCGGCCGTGAGCTGCGCGCCTAACGTGGCCATTCCCTCGGTCCAGAGCCGTCGCAACCGATCGCGCTCCTCGAGGTGCCAGTCGCCGGCGTCCTCACCCTCGAGAAACTCGCCATGGTAGAGGGCGAGCGCAGCCCGTACGCGAGCTGCGGCTTCAGGACCGGCCGGGTTCGCGCGCAGCGCATCCCGCGCGGCCTCGAGGTCTCGCTCGAACTCCAGCACATCGACCTCGACGCCGAGCGACCAGTTGACGACGTATCGCTCGCGCTGGTACAGCACGAAGTCGCTTCGGCCCAGAACGCGACGCAGATGGTGCATCGCTACGTGGACGTTGTTCTTGGCCTGCGCCGCGGACGCCTCAGGCCAGAGCGCGACGCTGATCTGTTCGCGCGACCGACCATCTCGATGGCACAGCAGATACACCAGCAGCTCGCGCGGCCGGCTGAACTTCCAGGCCGAGCGTGGGATCTCCTTGCCGTCGACCATGATGTCGAGTTGCCCGAGCAGTCGTACCTGTAGCGCCGCCTTCGACGCCAACCCCGTGTATGACGCCTCGGTGCCAACGGTCCCGATGATGCCCGACGCGGTCGGCGGGATGCCCGGGCGGAGCACCGAATCGATAGCGGAATCGACTACATGATCGAACGACTCGGCTCTCCCCACCGCCCACGCCGCGTCGAACCGTTCGCCCCCCACCGCGGCGCGTGCCGCCGCGATGATCGGAGCAAGGCGCTCGCGGTCCAGCTGGAAGAGGCCCGCGCCCATGCGTTCGCGCCGTCGTTCGGCTGCACCGAAGAGCCGCGCCGCGTGCACGCCACGAGCCCGCGCGCACTCGACGATGCCCATGAGCTCCAGTGCGCGCGCCATCCAGAACGGTTGCGGATCCAAACGCAACGCCGTGAGGGCCTCGGCGATGGAGGCCGCGGCGGCATCGAGATCTCGCTGCTGTAGCTGGACAGTGGCCAGCACCTGAAGCGCGATCCCGATCTCGCGACCGAGGCCATACGCACGCGCGACGCGCACCGCGTCGTCACCGACGGCCCGGGCCGTCGCGAGATCGCCCTGCCGCATGAGCAGTGTCGCGAGCACCAGCAGCGCGAGACGCTGGCCGTAGAGATCACCGACCTCCTCGAACCACGTGAGTGCCGCCCGCGCCGGCGCTTCCGCCGCCATCAGGCCTTCCTGGCCTAACGCTACCCCGATGTAGCTGTCCGAATACGCGGCGAGGCTGCGGTCGCCGAGAGCCCGGGCGATGGCGCTGCTCTCGTCGAGCCACGCGCGCGCCGTCGCGCCCTGCCCCTGGAGCGACGCGATGACGCCGGCGCCGAACAGCACCGCGGCACGCGGCGCATTGGGGACCTTCGGATCGGACAGGGCCAGCGCCTCCTCGAGCCAGCGACGCCCCTCCGTCCACAACCCGGACGAATACCAGAACCAACCGAGCCGGCCCACGATCTCCACGTGGCGCGCACTCTCGTGCGCTCGAGTCCACGCGAGCACCAGCCGAACGTCATCGAGCTCGCGCTGAATGCGATCGACCCACGCGGCGCGCGCGGGCGTTATCAGGTGCGGTTCCGCGGCTCGCACCAGGGCGTAGTAGTAATCCGCGTGGCGCGAAAGCACCGCTCGGGACTCCGCGGACTCGTCGAGCCGCTCACGCCCGTACTGGCGAATCGTTTCGAGCAGATGGTAGCGCGCCTCGTCCAGGCGATCCTCGACCATCACGAGCGACTTGTCGACCAGCGACGCCAGCATGTCGAGCACGGCCGCGGGTTCGATCCCGTCGCCGGCACACACCGCTTCCGCCGCGTCGAGCGAGAACCGGTCCGCGAAGACGGAGAGCCGCTGCAGCACGGATCGCTCGTCAGGGTCGAGCAGCTCGTAGCTCCAGTCGATGGTATCGCGGAGCGTTCGGTGCCGAGCGGGCACGCCGCGCCGCTCCGACGTGAGAAGTCGGAGGCCGGATCCGAGACGGCCCATCATCGCGTCCGGCGTCAGCGCCCGGATGCGGGCGGCCGCAAGCTCGATCGCCAGCGGCAGGCCGTCGAGGCGTTCACAGAGCTGAGCAACTACCCTGGCGTTCGCATCGGTCAGCGAAAACGACGCGTTCGCGGCACGGGCGCGATCGACGAACAGCCGCACCGACTCGGCGCGGGAGATGTCGTCGACCGTCGCAGTCGCATCGGGAACGCCGAGCAAGGGGACGAGCCAGGCTCGCTCGCCCGGGATACTCAAAGCCTCCCGACTCGTCGTCAGGATACGCACGCCGGGGCAATGGCGGAGCAAGTGGTCGGCCGCCTCGGCGCATGCGACGATCAGGTGCTCGCAGTTGTCCAGCACGATCAACCGATCGGTGTCGCGAAGGGCGTCTCGGAGCGCGTCCGCGGGCGGGCGGCCGGTGCCGCCGATGCCGAGCGACGCTGCGACGTGCCCGAGGACGAGCTCCGGTTCGGTGATCGGCGCGAGCTCGATCCAGGTGGCGCCGTCGCGGAAGCGGTCGGCGGTCACTCGCATGACTTCCGCAGCGAGCCGGGTCTTACCGCTCCCGCCAGCTCCCGTGAGCGTCACGAGTCGTCCCGTCGCGAGCAGCTCGCACACCTCGGCGACCTCCCGCTCGCGTCCAATGAAGGACGTGAGGGAGGCCGGAATGCGGGAAGGCGTGGAGGGGGACAGGACGGCGGACATTGGCGCCGAACATCATGTCTTCGCTCGACTTATGCAAGCGACCAGTAGTCCCGAAATGGTCAGGGCGCGCCGCGAACCCCGGCTGCGAGCACCGTCGTCGAGGCGCTTAACGCCCCGCTTAAAAACCGGGGCCAAGGCGCGGTCGTGACGATATGCAGCCACTAAGCGGCGGGATCCAGTTTCCTGCGCGACCGGGCAAGCGCGACAAGTCACCGCGCGAGCCGGTCGGACTACTCGAAACAGGACTCCCATATGTCACGCACGATACGATACCTCGAGGCAGCGAATGTCGTGGCCTACTCGGCGATCATCGCCTTGTTGATCGCCTGCTCGGACTCCTCGGACTCGCCGGACCCGGTGAGCCCTCCCCCGGCCGTTGCGACGGTCGCGGTCACGCCCACGGCCAGGGCGCTCATCGTTGGCCAGATCGCGACGCTCACGGCCACGGCGAAGGATGCGGACGGCAACGTGGTTGTCGGTCGCGCGGTTCGCTGGGCGACCAGTAACGCGTCGATCGTCACCGTGTCATCCGCGGGCGTGGTGACGGCCGTCGCGGAAGGCAGCGCGATGGTGTCTGCCACGATCGAAGGAAAGACAGGTCAGGCTGAGGTCACGGTCTCACCGGTGCCCGCAGCGAGCGTTCGCCTAACGCCCCGGACCGTGGTGCTCGACGCCGGAGCGACTCGCCAGTTGACGGCGGTGGCGCTCGACGCTGGCGGCAACACGCTCGAGGGACGCACCGTCGAGTGGTCGACCGACGCGCCTTCCGTTGCCACGGTTTCGGCGACCGGATTGGTCCAGGCGGTGGGGCCGGGCTACGCTGACATCAGGGCAACGATCGAAGGCAAGTGGTCGACGACAACCGTGACGGTCGCGCCGCCGGAACCGGCGGTGCAGTACGATCTCGTGTACGAGCGGCGCGGCTTCAACGGCCTGGGAGAGATTCGGCGGCTGTCGCCGAGCACGGGCGCCTCCTTGAAGATTCCGCTTCTCGAGGCGTTTCCGGGCTCCTACGTGCGCGATGCGACGCCTTCTCCCGACGGGACGCGAATCGCGTTCACGTTCGCCTGGTACCCGGAGGGGAGCAGCCAAATGGACGGGGAGATCTACGTCGCGGCGATCGATGGCACGAACATGATACGCCTGACGAACTCCGAGGGAATGGACGACCAGCCGGTCTGGTCGCCCGATGGCACGCGGATCGCCTTCCACAGCGTGCGCTCGGGGCACGGCGACATCTGGGTGATGGGCGCGAACGGCACCGGCCAGACGAACCTGACGAACAGCTTTCTTCCGGCGACGAGCAACGAGCACAGCCCGGCGTGGTCGCCCGACGGAAGCCGCATCGCGTACTCCAGCGACATCGACAACTACGCCTACGTGAAGCTCTGGACCATGCGGTCGGACGGAAGCGACAAGCGGCGGGTGCTCCCGGCGAGTGCGGGCACGGAGGTGATCGACATGGAGCCCAGCTGGTCGCCGGACGGGTCGAAGCTCGCGTTTCGACGAATCTCGGCCAACGACTCGGACATTGCGATCGTCACGCTGAGCACGCAGGCGTTGACTCGGCTCCACATGGATGGGGTGCAGTCGTATCCGGCCTGGTCACCCGACGGGCAGTCGATCGCGTTCTCGTCGAGCCACCAGAATCCGATGTCGGACATCTACACGATGAAGCCGGACGGTACGGGGCTGGTTCGGTTGACGAACAGCGTGGATTCCAACTGG
Organism: Gemmatimonadaceae bacterium; assembly: GCA_036274195.1. Lineage (GTDB taxonomy): Bacteria > Gemmatimonadota > Gemmatimonadetes > Gemmatimonadales > Gemmatimonadaceae > JAJKIV01. The sequence goes on from DASUGD010000118.1 coordinate 8,461, forward strand.
CGCCCGCGCTGGCTGCGGTCGCCCGCGGCAGCGGTGGCCGCGCGATAGCGGTTGGATCGGCGGGGGCGGAGTCGTTTTGATTCGTAAGGGGTCAGAGTCCTTTTGAAGCGTTCGAACGCCACGACCCCTTGATCTTCGAACGACTCCGGCCCCTTCTGAACGTATGAATGCTCGCACCGCTTCGATCATTGCGACGCTCGTCCTCGCTGGCGTGGTCGTCGCGCTGTTCTACCGGCACGAGTTGTTAGGCGCGGGGCCCGTTGCGATCGCGCTTCAGGTGCTGGCCTTCGTGCTCATGCTCTGGGCACGCGTGACGTTCGGGCAGCGGAGCTTTCACGCGGCGGCGAATCCGACGGCGGGCGGGCTCGTCACGTGGGGGCCGTATCGCTACTGGCGACATCCGATCTATGCCGCGGTGTTGCTGTTCCTCTGGGCGGGCGTATTGAGTCACCCACTCGAGCCGGTCGGCCTTGGGCTGGTGGTGGTGGCGACGCTCATGACGGCGGTGCGCATTCGCTCGGAGGAGCACTACCTCCGCGCCGAGTATCAGGGAGACAGCGGGTACGACGCGTACGCTCGGCGCACGAAGCGGCTGATCCCGTACGTGTTCTGATCTACTTGCCCGTTTTGGCGCAGATCGACGGCGGCGGCGAGAGTAGCGTAGGAGGTCGGTCGATGGGCGGTGGCCATCGATGGTCGACCGAATCGATCGGGATCTGCGCGTCGGCATGAATCGAGAAATCGACGGGCTGTTCGACCACCTGGCGAACCTTTCGTCCACCGAGTTCCGCGGGCCTGAACCGCATCGCGGGCAGTCCTTCGCGCACGGCCTGAGCAAACTCCGGGTGGCTCACCTTGAGGACGCGAAACGTCGACATGTCGGCTCGGCCGGTGGTATCGACGACAAACTGTACGAGCACGCATCCGGACACGTAGCGCGACCGCAGGTCATCAGGGTATCTCACGGGCAAGTTGCCTGTTAAGACCGCAGGGCGCTCCACCTGGATTTCGAGGAAGACAAGCGGTGCGGGGTCGATCGCGAACGCGCGCGCGACGTATTCGTCATCCGCCACTTTGAGGGAGTCACTCACGAACGCTTCCGCACCGGGAGCCGTGAGGCGCACGCGATACGTCCCGCCGGTTGGTGCCTCGAGAACGAACGTGCCGTCCTGCGTCGAGATCCCGGTCGCGAGCACCGTGTCGCCCACGCCAAGCAGCTCGACTGCCACGTTAGGCACGGGGGTCTGCTTGGTGCGGTGGATTACGCGTCCGGCAACGGCGGTCTGGCCGGGCGCGGCAGCGGCTAGGGTGAAGCTCACCGTCAGGACGGCACACGCCCGCAGGAGTGAAGCGCGACTGGCCATCGAGGTCACCGGAGAGGGAGGTCTGCGTCGACGGCAAGCTGCGACTGCTGGATAATTCATGGGGTTCAACGGATCGCAAGGGGCTTCACGCGGCCAGCCCGTTCAGACCGCCTTCGACACGTCCACCACCGCCCCCTCCGCGATCACCCAAACGCGATCGCCCGGCGAAACGTCGACGTCAGCCACGCCGGTGAACTCGCCGAACGCCGGCAGCACAAGAGTCCGCGGCCGAATCCAGAAGCACGGCAGTCGCACACTCTCGCGGCCTGGCCCCATCAGGCGCGCGGCGGGATGGACATGGCCGCAGATGACGTAGCCGTCATCCGACGCACCGGGCTTGTGCGTGAAGACGAACGGACTCTCGGCAACCGGAGCATCGACGCACCGAATGTCGATCTCAGGGCCGGGATCGCCCGCACGCTTGTCATGATTGCCACGCACGAGGAGCATGTCGATCGACGCGTTGCGACGCCGCCAGTCGCTGACCACGCGTGTCGTCTCCGCCTCGCGGCCCTCGCGCGCGTGGAGGAAGTCGCCGAGGAAGACGACGCGCATTGCGCCGGTGCGGGCGAGCGCAGTGTCCAGTCGCGTGAGCGAGCCTGTCGTGGTTCCGCGCGGGACTGGAACACCAGCGGCCCGAAACGCGGCCGCCTTGCCGAAATGCGGGTCGGCGACGAGCAGCGTTCGCGCGCGCTCCCAGTACGCGGCACGTTCGGCAAGCAACGTGATGCGCTCGCCGGCAACATCCGCCACGGCGGCCGCCTCAGGGGTCGTCTCACTCACCCGGCGGCCCTCTCCAGCGCGAGCTGCATGCGGCGAATCCGATCGGCCAGCGCTTCCGACGACACCTTCTCGCGGTTGCGATCGACGACGAGCGGGAACCCGAATGGCGTGACGCGCTTCGGGTACCTAACGACCACGGTCGACTTCACCAGGCGGTGCAGCGTCGCGCCGAGCCGCGTGCTCTCCAGCTGCCGCTCGAGCACCTCGCGCGCGGCCTGAGACAGGAGCAGGTTGCCGGGATCGTACTGTCTCAGCACATCGAAGAAGAGACTGCTGGACATCTGCAGCTGGCGCGCCGTCTTCCCTGCCCTGGGGAATCCGGGAAACACGAGGCCCGCCACGCGCGCCAGCTCGCGAAACTGTCGTCGTGCCATCTCCGTCGCGTTGAGCGCCGCCTGAATGTCGTCGACCAGATCGTCGGGGCTGAAGAGCGATCCCTCGAGCGCGGCGGCCAGCGGGGGCTCGGTGGGGGACAGGAGCTCGAACCCGTAGTCGTTCGACGCCATTGAGAACGTGATGGGCGCGTGGCGCGCGAGGCGGTAGGCGCATAACGCGGACAGCCCTTCGTGGACGAGGCGCCCCTCGAACGGGTATACGAACAGGTGCCACCCCTCACGCGTCTTCACCTGCTCGATGAGCAGCTCGCTGGGCGCCGGGATATGCGACCACCTTCGCTGCACGGCGAACAGCGGCTGGAGCGCCGCCATCTCCGGGCCACGCACGACGCCCCGCCCGGCCTCACCGAACCGAGCGCGCAAGAGCTCGGCGAGCTGGCCGGACATGGGCAGTCGGCTGCCCGCCCAGCGGGGGACGGCGCCCTTGCCGTTAGGCGCCCGACGCACCCAGGCCTTCATGTCGCGGACACGCACGAACTCGAGCGGCGTGCCGGCAAAGACGAATCGATCACCCGGCTTGAGGCGCGCCACGAATGATTCCTCCACCGAGCCGAGCGAGCCGCCGCGAAGATAGGCGACGCCGATCTGGGCGTCGCCGACGATCGTGCCGATCGACATGCGATGGCGCCGTGCGATCTCGTCGTTCGTGACGACGTACCGGTCGCCGACGAGCGTGATCCGCGCGTACTCGGGATACGCGCGCAGTGCGTCGCCGCCTGACGTCAGAAACTCGAGCACCCACGCCCACTCGGCATCGCCGAGGCCGGCGTACGCCCGCGTGGATCGCACCTCGCCTAACAACTGATCCGCGGCGAAGCCGCCGCCCAGCGCGACGGTGACGACGTGCTGGGCCAGCACGTCGAGCGGGCGGTCGACTGGCAGACGCGCCTCGAGCAGCCCCTGCTCGACGCCATCGCGTGCGGCGGCGACCTCGACGAGCTCCAGCGTGTTCGTGGGCGCGCAGGTGACGCGACTCGTCGCGCCGGGCCGGTGTCCGCTTCGCCCCGCCCGTTGAAGAAGTCGCGCCACGCCTTTCGGGCTCCCGACCTGCAGCACGCGATCGACTGGCGAGAAGTCCACGCCGAGGTCGAGGGAGGATGTGGCGACGACGCATCGGAGCGTGCCGGTGCGCAGCCCGTTCTCGACCCATTCGCGCCGCTTCCGGTCCAGCGACCCGTGGTGCAGCGCGATCGTCCCGGCCCAATCCGGGCGCGCCGCGAGAATGGCCTGGTACCACATCTCGGTCTGCGATCTCGTGTTGGTGAACACGATGGCGCTCGTCACCTCATCGAGCGCGGCGACCACCTGCGGCACCATCGGCGTACCGAGGTGTCCGGCCCAGGGGAAGCGCTCGATGACGGGCGGGATCAGGGCATCGATCACGACGTCCTTGGGGTCCACACCGCGAACGATGCGGGGCGGCTTGCGCTGCCTAACGCCGAGCAGGGTGGTGGCGGCGTCGGTGAGGTTGCCGATGGTGGCGGAGAGGCCCCAGACGCGGACATCGGGCTGGTGAAAGCGAAGCCGGGCGAGCGCGAGCTCCACGAGCACACCACGCTTCGTGCCCATGAGCTCGTGCCATTCGTCGACGACGACGAGGCGGAGGTCGGCGAAGATTCCGGCGGCGTCGCTGCGCGTGAGCAGGAGCGAGAGCGACTCGGGGGTCGTGATCAATGCCGTCGGAAGTCGGCGGCGCTGTCTGGCACGAAGCGCGGCGGACGTGTCGCCGGTTCGCGACTCGAGCGACCATGGGATCCCGAGATCCTCGAGTGGTTGGCGGAGGGCTTCCTCGGTGTCGGCGGCGAGTGCGCGGAGTGGGGTGATCCAGAGGGCACGCAAGGGTCGTGTGCGGTCGCGTCGCGGTTTTTGAGCATGCGACGTGGCGCTGCTCATCCACTCCAGCAGCGGACCGCCCCAGGCGGCAAGCGTCTTCCCGGTACCGGTCGCTGCGTGAACGAGGCCACTCTCGCCGGCGCGATAGGCATCCCATACCTCGCGCTGGAAGTCGAAGGGCGTCCAGCCGCGGTCCGCGAACCAGCGCTCGATGGGGTCAGAGTCGA
>DASUGD010000119.1:0-12194 GCA_036274195.1 Gemmatimonadaceae bacterium
AGAGCGCGCGCCGTTGTCGCCGTTGGGTGTTCCGCTCTTCGGGATTTCGCGCCTTTCGGGATTCCGCGTAGTTCGGGATTTCGCGGCCCTTCGGAATTCAGCGCCCTTTATCAGTTCGCGCCTTTAGTTGTGCGCCGCTCGGAATGACAACTTTCCCTCGCCTGATGGCCCGGGATGACCCGTGAGGACCACATGGCTACCGAGATTCTGCAGACACCGGCTGCTGCTCCCACCAAACGGGATTACCCGCGCATTCTCATCCCGCCGCCGGGGCCTAACGCGCGCGCGGTGATCGACCGGGATGCGGCGGCGGCGTCCACGTCGTACATCAAGGAATATCCGCTCGTCGTCTCGCATGGCCGGGGCGCGATGATCGAGGACGTGGACGGGAACCGCTACCTCGACTTCATGGCGGGCATCGCCGTGGCGGCGACGGGTCACGCGCACCCGAAGGTGGTGGCCGCCATCCAGGAGGCGGCGTCGCGGTTCCTTCACATCTGCGGCACCGACTTCTACTACGAGGACATGACCGCGCTCTGCGAGCGTCTCGCGCGACTCGCGCCGGGGCCGAGCAGGAAGCGGGTGTTCCTCACGAACTCTGGAGCGGAGGCAGTGGAAGGCGCCATCAAGCTGGCGCGAAACTCGACGCGCCGCCCCGCCCTCATTGCGTTCGACGGCGCATTTCACGGCCGCACGTACGGCGCGATGAGCTTGACGTCGAGCAAGGTCACCCAGCGCGCCGGGTTCGCGCCCATGCTCCCCGAGGTCTATCACGTTCCGTACGGGGATGTGCGCTCGATCGAAACGGAGCTCTTCGCTCGGCGTGTGCACCCGAAAGACGTCGCGGCGATCTTCGTCGAGCCGATTCAGGGTGAGGGCGGATACGTCGTACCGCCGCGCGGGTTCCTTGGCGCGTTGCGCGATTTGTGCGACCGGCACGGCATCCTGCTCGTGATCGACGAAGTGCAGAGCGGCGTTGGCCGCACCGGGAAGATGTTCGCGTGCGAGCACGAGGGCGTGGAGCCCGATGTGCTGCTCACGGCGAAGGGGTTGGGCTCGGGCATGCCGATTGGCGCGATCATCGCGCGCGATGAGGTGATGAAGTGGGCGCAGGGCGCCCACGGGTCGACGTTCGGCGGGAACCCGGTGTGCTGCGCGGCGGCGCTGGCTACGCTGGACCTCGTCGAGGGAGGCCTAACGGCGAACGCGCGGGCCATGGGGGACCGTCTCCTCGCCGGCCTGCGTCAGCTGGCCGAGCGTCACGAGGCCATTGGTGATGTGCGCGGGATCGGTCTCATGATCGGCGTGGAGTTTGTGAAGGACCGCGCGACGCGCGAGCCGGCGTCCGAGTTGGTGCACGATCTGGTGCAGCGGGCGTTTCGGCGCGGCCTCCTGTTGCTTGGCGCCGGCAAAAGTGCGCTGCGTCTGGCGCCGCCGCTCGTCGTGGATGCCTACGACGTCGATACGGCGCTCGGGATGATCGACGAGCTGCTCGGCGAGCTGCAGGTATGATGTCATTCCGAGCGCAGCGAGGAATCGCAATCATCCGGGTAGAGGGATCAGCCCCTCTTCCGGGACGACGGCGATTCCTCGCCTGCCGGCTCGGAATGACATGTGTGTTGGCCGCCGCAGCCGCGAGCGCACAGGCTCCGCAGCGCGAGCAGGTGCTGCAGCAGGTCAAGGTCCCGCACGCGTATTACTGGCGCGAGATGTACGTCCCGCAAGTCACGAGCGGCCCGAGCGCCGTGACGTGGTCACCCGACGGGCGCGACGTCATCTACTCCATGCAGGGCTCCCTCTGGCGCCAGCGACTCGGCACGACCGAAGCGCGCCAGCTCACAAGCGGCCCCCGCTACGACTATCAGCCTGACTGGTCGCCCGACGGGCGGTACGTGGTGTTCTCGTCCTACGACGGCGAGGCAATCGATCTCCGCGTGCTCGACCTCGAGCGAGGCACGTCGGCGACGCTCCTCGCCAACGGCGGCGTCAACGTCGAGCCGCGGTGGTCTCCCGACGGCAAGCGCCTCGCCTTCGTGTCGACGGCGTTCAACGCCCGCTGGCACGTCTTCGTGGCGGCGGTGAATGGCGTTAGGCTCGACAGCGTGGAGCGCATCACGGAGGACAAGGACAGCGGGCTCCCGCGTTACTACTACAGCCCTTTCGACCACTACATCTCGCCGTCGTGGTCCCCCGATGGGCGCGAGCTCATCCTCGTGTCGAATCGTGGACACATCTACGGCACCGGCGGCATCTGGCGCATGGAGGCCCGCGCTGGCGCCATCCCGCGCGAGCTGCACTTCGAGGAGACGACGTGGAAAGCACGTCCCGACTGGGCGCGCGATGGAACACGCGTCGTCTACAGCGGCTACCACGGCCGGCAATGGAACCAGCTGTGGCTCCTCCCGGCGGCAGGCGGCGACCCGATTCAGCTCACCTACGGAGAGTTCGACGCCACGGCTCCGCGCTGGTCACCGGACACCCGGCGCATTGCATACATCTCGAACGAAGGCGGAAACACGTCACTCTGGGTGGTCGACGTTCCGGGCGGAAAGCGCACGCGCGTGGACGCTCGCACTCGCACCTACGCCGAACCCGTGGGACGACTCGTAGTGACCGTGGTGGATTCCGGCACGCGACGCACGATGCCGGCGCGCGTCTCGGTTGCTGGCGCAACGGCCGGTTCGGGCGCGGGAAAGTTCTTCGCGCCGGATGCTGCCTGGAGACACGCCGATGAAGCGCGTGTGCGCGGCGAGCAGCCGTTCGAGTACGGGTATTTCCACACGACGGGTGTGGACACGATCACCGTGCCCACTGGGCGCGCGATCGTCGAGGTGTGGCACGGGCCGGAGTATCGAACGACGCGCCGTGACGTGACGGTCGGCGCCGGCGAGGTCCGCACCGTCCGCATTGCGCTCACACGGCTGAGCGACCTGCCGAGCAAAGGATGGTGGGGCGGTGATCTTCATGTGCACATGAACTACGGCGGTGCCTACCGCAACACGCCGGCGCACCTTTCGCTCCAGGCTCGTGCGGAAGGACTCCATGTCGTGGAGAACCTCATCGTCAACAAAGAGCAGCGCATCCCCGACATCGCCTATTGGCGTCCCGATCCCGACCCGCTCTCGACGCGCGACTTCGTGCTCGCGTACGGGCAGGAGTTCCACACAGGGTTCTGGGGCCATGCGGGCCTGCTGGGACTCACGGATCACTATCTGCTGCCGGATTACGCGGGCTATCCGGGTACCGCGCTCGCGAGCCTCGTCCCCACGAACGCCGACGTCGCTGACATGGCACACGCGCAAGCGGGGCTCATGGGCTACGTGCATCCGTTCGACTTCCGCCCCGACCTCTCGCGTGTCGAGGGCGGCGTTCCGTACGGGCTGCCCGTCGATGTGGCGTTAGGCAGGGTGGATTACATCGAGGCGATGGGCTACAGCGACCACCTGATCACGTCCGAGGTCTGGTACCGTCTGCTCAACTGCGGCTTTCGCCTGCCCGCGGGTGCCGGCACCGACGCCTTCCCCAACTTCGCCGCGCTCCGCGGGCCCCCGGGTCTGGCGCGAGTGTACGCACGTCCGGATTCGGGCGGCCGTGCGCTCGATCACCGACGCTGGCTCGCGGCGATCAAGGCCGGCCGAACGTTCGTCACGAACGCGCCGGTGCTGGAGTTCACGCTCGGGCGGAGCCAGATCGGCGACGAGATCCGGCTCACGAGCGGTGGCACGCTGTCCGCACACGTCAGGCTCCGCTCCCCGGTGCCGGTCGACCACCTCGAGCTCATTGGCAACGGCCGCGTCGTGGCGAGCATCCCACTCACCGGCGACCACACGTCGGCTGACACGACCATCGCTGTTCCGGTCGACGCGAGCGGCTGGTTCGTGCTCCGCGCCTGGTCGGATCGGCCGCGGCTCCCGGTGCTCGACCTCTATCCGTTTGCCACGACGAGCCCGATCTACGTGACGGTAGGCGCGGCGCCGGTGCGTTCGAATCAGGACGCCGAGTATTTCCTCGGCTGGCTCGACCGGGTTGATGAGGCGTTGCGCTCGCAAACCGGGTGGAACACGTCTGCCGAGCGTGAGCACGTCGCGCAGATGATGGCGGCTGCACGGGCGGAGTTCATGCGCCGCCGAGCCCTCCCGTAGTGCCTGCACTGTTGTTCATGCGGTCGGCTTGCGTCGTTGGTGGTGCGCTCTTGGTGGTCGCCTGCTCACGGGAATCGCAGAAACCCGCCGAGTTCGTGGGATCCACGCGGTGCGCGAGCTGTCACGAGCCGGAGCACGCTGCCTGGAAGACATCCCAGCACGCGGTGGCCATGCAGGACGCGACGCCCGCCACAGTGCTCGGCCGCTTCGACAGCACGCGATTCGAGGCTGGTGGCGTCACGTCGACCTTCCTTCGCCGCGGCGACCATCTCGTCGTGAACACCGAAGGCGCCGACGGCCAGCGTCACGACTACGTGATCCGCTACACGTTCGGCGTCTATCCACTCCAGCAGTACCTGATCGAGTTCCCCGGTGGTCGCGTTCAGGCACTGACGATTGCGTGGGATGCGCGGCCCGCGGCACAGGGCGGGCAACGGTGGTTCACGCTCTACCCGGGCGTGATGGTCTCCCACACCGACGCGTTCCATTGGACGGGGGCACAGAACAACTGGAACTTCATGTGCGCCGACTGTCACTCGACCGGCGTGCGGAAGGGATACGACGCGACCACCGGCGAATTCCACACGACGCGTGCGGAAATCAACGTGGCGTGCGAGGCGTGTCACGGACCGGGCTCACGGCACGTGCGCTGGGGGTCGTACCCGGGGTTCCTCCGGAAGCTTGCCTGGCGCGATGATGGGCTGCCTGCGCAGCTGACCGAGCGGCGCGGGATACAATGGGTAAGGGATTCGACCGCGCCCACCGCACATCGCAGTGCTCCGCGCACCACGGATCGGGAGATCGAAACGTGTGCGCAGTGCCACGCATCGCGCACACACATTGCGGAGGGCTACTCCGCCGGCGCGCCGCTGCTCGACTACTACATCCCGTCACTGCTCCTGCCGGGTCTCTACTTCCCCGATGGACAGCAGCGGGACGAAGTGTACGACTACGGCTCGTTCCTCGAGAGCAGGATGTACAGCGCCGGCGTGACGTGCGCGGACTGTCACGACCCGCACACGCAGAAGCTGCGCGCGCCTGGCAATGCGACGTGCACCCGGTGTCATCGGCCGGCCACGTTCGACACGCCGTCGCACCACTTCCATCCAGCGGGCAGTGCAGGAGCGCGGTGCGTGTCGTGTCACCTGCCCGACACGGCGTACATGCAGATCGACCCGCGACACGACCACAGCATCCGCATCCCTCGACCCGACCTGTCGATGACGCTGGGCACGCCTAACGCGTGCAACCGCTGCCACGCGACTCGAGAGGCCCGGTGGGCGGACAGCGCGATCCGAGCGTGGTACCCGAAGCCGAAGCCGGGCTTCCAGCGCTTCGCCGCCGCGTTCGCGGGCGAGGAGCGAGGCGAGCCGGGTGCCGCCGACTCGCTGGTGAGGGTCTTCACGGATTCGACACAGCCCGCGATCGTACGTGCGTCCGCGCTCGCGCGTCTCGCGCAATATCCTGTGCAGCAGGCGTTCGACGCGGCGCGACGCGGGGCGGACGATGGGAATGCCCTCGTTCGCCTGGCGGCGCTCCAGGTGCTCGAGGCGTTCCCGCCGCGGCAGCGCGTGACGACCGCGGTCCCATTGCTCGGGGATCCCACGCGCGCGGTACGCCAGGGTGCGGCGTGGTCCCTCGCACCAATGGCCGATTCGCTCCGCACGCCGCTCCAGCGCAAAGCATTCGCGGCTGCTGCCGCGGAGTTCGTCGCGAGCCAGCGGTACAACGCGGACCGCGCCGGGAATCGGCTCTCGCTGGCGGCGTTCTACGCGCAATCCGGCAAGCTGGACTCGGCGGCGGCGGAGTACCGAGCGGCGCTCCGGCTCGCGCCCGAGCTCCGGGAGGCGCGCCTCGGGCTGGCGGTGGTGTTGAGCGCCCAGGGTCGCACGGCCGACGCGATGCGGGCGCTCGACTCGGCCCGCGCGCAGTATCCACGCGACCGGGACGTGTTGTTAGGCCTGGCGCTCCTGAGCCGGGATGCGGGCGATACGGCGGCCGCCAGGCGATACGCGCGCCTGCTCGTCCAGGCGCACCCTCGGGATGCACAGGGGCGAGCGCTGCTGGAATCGTTAGGCGCCCATCGCTGACCTGGGACCGTCGGGCGTGAGTCGCGCGCGCACCTTGGCGACGACGTCCCGGGCCGATGGCAGCAGCCCGAGGACGCTCATCGGTCCGCCGTCGACGACGGCCTCGCCGTCCACCAGAACCTTGTACTCGCCGTAGTGGCCCCGGACGGTGTCCACGTCGATGCCGAGGTCACGGCGAAGGCGTGCCGCCACCCGGACGGCATGCAGGCCTGACATTCAGAACGGGCAATACCGAACGACTACTCGAGCCATGGTCGCTTCCTCCGTGGCTTGACCGAACAGCCGCCGATTCGGTCATCCATCAATTCGCGATGAGAGCGAGCGGAGTGAGACGCTTCCACAAGCCTGGGCGCCGGCGGCCCAGGTACCACGCCGCGAACAGCGCTGCCAATGCATTGGCGGCGATGATCGACCACCACGGGAGGACCCGCCGCATCGACTCGGTCAGGTAGGCCACGCCGAAGACGGTCAGGACACCTCCGGCGATAATCATGATCACGACGAGGAGCGCATGCGAGGGGTGTTCCTCGGCGTGGTCGATGAGGCTGGTAACGACGAGCCCGATCCCGAGCGACATCACCAGGTGGAACGCGTTGTACAGGAGGATCGCCGCCGGGTCCAAGTCGAGGGAGAACATCAGGATGGACGGGTCACGCAATCCCCTGAACATCGCTCTGCCGAGCAGGTCGACCGTGTAGAGTGTGCCGCGCGCCGCGAGAAAATCGAACCCGCTGTAGAACAGCGCGACGGCCGCGTACGCGATGAGGCCGACGGCCAACCCGTCGCGTAGCGTACGGTTGTGGGTCAGCATGGGGCCTCCAACGACAGGTGAGGGTCGACCACATTATGTGGGTCACCCGCCCACCGCGCAGTCAGGCATTGCCCGACGGACCGTCCTACCGAAACCGTATACACACGGGGCTCGGCAGCTCCACCGTCTGGCCGGTCGGCGTTAGGCGGCCCGTCTCGTCATCCACCTGGAAGCTCAGGATCGAATCCGACCGCTGATTCGCCACCAGCAGGAACCGCTCGGTCGGATCGAACGCGAAGTGGCGCGGCCAATCCCCTCCGGTGGACACCTGCTGCATTGCCGTGAGCTGCCCGGACGACGCGTCGATCGCGAACATCGCGATCGTATTGTCCCCGCGATTGGACGCGTACAGGAACCGCCCCGACGCCGCCACCTTCAGCTCCGCGGGAAAGTTCTTGGCTGTCCCACCCGGGGACGCAGCCGTCACCTGCACCTGCTCGAGCGCCCCACGGTCCCCGTCGTACTTGTACACCACGAGCGTCGAATCCAGCTCGTTGATCACGTACAGGAATCGCCCGGTCGGATGAAACGCGAGATGACGTGGCCCCGCGCCCGGATTCGTCCCCACCCGGTTCGCGGCGGTCGACAGCGCACCGCTCTTCTCGTTGAACCTGTAGACCAGCACCCCATCGACGCCGAGGTCAGCCGCCAGGACGTAGCGATTGGTGGGGTCCGTGATGATGCAGTGCGCGTGCGGCCCCTCCTGCCGTTCGGGATCGGGGCCTTTGCCCTCGTGGTGGACGATCGTCCGCGCCTCGCCAAGCCCGCCGTCCTGCCTAACGGTGAACGTCGCGATCGTGCCGCTGACGTAGTTGGCGACGAGCACCGTGTGCCCCGTGCGATCGACCGACACGTAGCATGGTGCCTTGCCGTGCGAGGCCAGCTGGCCGAGCGGGGTCAGCGCGCCGGACTCGCGCGCGATGGCGAACGCGCTGACCGCGCCGGTCGGCTTCCCGCCGAAGGATTCCAGCTCGTTCACCGCGTACAGCACACGGCCGCTCGGATGCAGCGCGAGGAACGAGGGGTCGGCCGACTTCGCGGCCACGCCGCCGATCCGCATCGCACCCGTCTCGGTGTTCAGGAACAGCCGGTAGATACCCTCGCTGTGTCCCGTGTTCGTGTACGTGCCGATGTACGCGAACCGCTCGTCGGCAGCTCTCGAAGAACCTGTGATGCCCATACCAACGATTCCGAGTGCCGTCGTCGAGAGAAAGTCGCGGCGGGTCCAACGCGGGGCGGCGGTCATGACACGAGCGCGCAACCGTCCGCGCGCCGGTCGCTCCCGCCACGAAGCGACCCGTCCGGTTCCCGCAGAATGGCCTGTCCACGACCGAATGTGGACCGCCCGTGCGTGTCGGGGCCGGCGACGACATCATGCCCGCGGCTGCGCAAGCCGTCGGCAACAGCTCCTGGCATCTCGTGCTCGAGAAACACTCGGCCTCCGTCGATCTCGGGTTCAATGAAGAAACGCGGTCGGTCCAGCGCTTCCTGCGGTGACACGCCATCATCGACGAGCGACATGACGACCTGCAAATGCCCCTGCGGCTGCATCGGGCCACCCATCACGCCGAACGGTCCCCACAGCGTACCGTCGCGGCGCGTGAGCAGGCCGGGGATGATCGTATGATACGGGCGCTTGCCGGGAGCGTACGCGTTAGGGTGACGCGGGTCCAGCACGAAACCGCATCCGCGATTCTGGAGCGTGAACCCGAGACCAGCGGGGACGATGCCGGTGCCGAAGCTGCCGAACGTCGAGCTCACGACCGAGCACGCGTTGCCCGCCGCGTCCACCGCGCAATGATACACCGTACCCGGAATTCCGACCGGTGAGCCGCGCGCCACGCTGGGCAACGCACGCTCGGGATCGATCTGCGCCCGGCGTGCGGCGATGTAGTCGGCGGAGAGCAGCTCGTCGAGCGGCGCGGGAGCGACCGCGGGGTCCGTCACGTACCATCGCGCATCCGCGAAGCCGAGCCGCAGCGCCTCGATCTGCAGGTGCGCCCGCTCGGCGCTGCCCGCCGGCGGGAGCTCGCAGCCGTCAAGCAGCGCGAGCGCCAGGAGCGCGGCCAGCCCCTGCCCGTTAGGCGGGCACTCCCACACGCGAACGCCGCGGTAGCTCACCGAGATGGGGTCGTCCCACGCCGAGGTGTGCCGCGCGAGATCCTCCGTGGTCATTGCCCCGCCCGCCGCGCGAACCGCACCGACGATGCATTCCGCGATCTCGCCTCGATAGAACACCTCTGGCCCGCCGTCGGCGATCGCCCGAAGCACACGAGCCAGCGCCGGGTTGCGAAACCGCTCGCCTTCCCGCGGTGCGCGGCCCCCGATCGTGAGCTCGTCCGATCGGAGCTTCGGCACGTTCCGCTCCCACACGGCCGCCGCGACGCGCGCGACCTCGAACCCTGACAGCGCGACGTCGGTCGCCGGCTCGAGCAGCCGCGCCACGCTCATGCGTCCGTGTCGCGCGTTGAGATCGAACCACGCGGCGCACACACCCGGCACGGTGACGGCGTCGCCGTGGCGCTCCGGAATCCGGCCGCGCTCGTCGCACGCGACGTCATCGAGCATGCGCGTGCGCGGCGAACGGCCGGACCCGTTGAGCGCCGAGATCTGCGAGGTTCGCGCGTCGAAGTGGAGCGCGAACATGTCGCCACCGAGGCTGGTCGACGCGGGCTCGGTCACGTGCAGCATGGCGTCCATGGCAATACACGCGTCGGCGGCCGTGCCGCCCTCGCGGAGCACGCGCGCGCCCACCTCGCTCGCGTACCGCTGACTGCTGGCCACCATTCCGGTCATCGCTGCGGTCATTGTGGTTTGCAGGATTCTACTGCCGTGCTCGAGCCTTCCACCAGCGGGACGACGGCCATCGTCCCGCGATACGACTGCGCCTAGTGTACCATTGCGGTATACCACTTGCCGTCGCCATGTTGCCGCGCCATGTCTGGCGCGGCCACGTAGCCAGATCTCTCGACCACGAGCCACGTTCCTGAATGAGCAACTCCCCCGCGGAACCGGCGTCGTTCGACGCCGCGCGCATCGACGCCGCCGTCGATGCCCTCCGTCCCGACCTCATCGAGCTCGCGCGATCGCTCGTGCGCATTCCCAGCGTGTCCGGCTCCGAGCAGGAGGCCCAGCGCGCCATTGCCGCCAAGTACGAGTCGCTCGGGCTCTCGGTCGACATCGTGCCGTCCCTGCGTGAAGAGCTGGAGTCTCACCCGGCGTTCTCCGATGACGCGATCCCGTTCGTCGACCGACTCAACGTCGTCGCGCGTTGGCGCGGGACAGGCGGTGGCCGCTCGCTGATCCTGAACGGGCACATGGACGTCGTCCCACCCGGCGACCTCTCGAGCTGGACTCGTGATCCCTGGGGCGGTCAGGTCGAAGGCGACCGTCTCTACGGGCGTGGTGCCTGTGACATGAAGTCCGGGCTCGCCGCGGCGGTATTTGCCGTTCAGGCGCTTCAGGCGAGCGGCGTGAAGCTGGCCGGCGACGTGATGCTGCAGAGCGTCATCGGCGAGGAGTCGGGCGGCGTCGGTACGTTGGCGACGATCGTCCGCGGATACCGTGCCGACGCCTGCGTGATCATGGAGCCGATGAACCTTCGCATCGCGCCGGTGCAGACCGGCGCGCTCACGTTCCGCATCACGGTGAACGGGCGCGCGGCGCACGCGTGCATGAAGCCGCACGGCGTGAGCGCCATCACCGAGTTTCTCCCCATCGCCAGCGCGCTCGAGCATCTCAACGTCGACCGCCATCAGCGGTATCGCGATCCGCTGTTCGACGACCCGAACAACATCGCATCGCTCAGCCTCGGCACGGTCCACGCCGGTGACTGGCCGTCCACCGTGCCCGACCTTCTCGTGGCCGAAGGGCGGCTCGGCGTGTTCCCCAACGAGTCGGTGGCCGAGGCGCGCGCCTCGCTCGAGGCGACGGTGCGCTCGGTCGCGGCGGGGCGCGCGTGGCTGAAGGACCACCCGCCCTTGGTGACGTGGGTGGAAGGGCAGTTCGAGCCTGGAACGACGCCGCTCGGCGCGCCGATCGTGGAACACGTCTCGGCCAGCCACGAAGCGGTGACTGGCGTGGCGGCCTCGCTGTTTGGCGTGCCCTGCGGGACCGACCTGCGTCTGTTCACTCGACACGCGGGCATTCCAACCGTGCTGTACGGGCCGGGCAACATCCTGCAGGCGCACGCCGCGGACGAGTACATCTCGATCGACCAGGTGGTCACGTGCACCAAGGTGCTCGCGCGCACGATCGTCGCCTGGTGCGGTACGGGGATGGCGTGACACGAGACGTTAGGCTTCGCGTCGATGGGCTGTTCTGCTATCCGGTGAAATCCTGCGGCGGCACCTCGCTCGCCACCGCCACCGTGGGTCCACGCGGAATCATCGGCGACCGCCGCTGGATGGTCGTCGACGCGGCAGGTGAGTTCCTGACCCAGCGTGAGCTCCATCGGATGGCGCTCGTGAGCCCGCGCCTGCTCGCCAACGGGCTGCTAGAGCTGAGCGCGCCCGGGATGCCAACGCTCACGGTCACACCCGCCGTTCGGCAGGATCGCGTGGAGGTCTCCATCTGGAGCGATCGCTGTGAAGCGATCGATGAAGGGCCAACGGCCGCGGAGTGGCTGAGCGCGTTTCTCGACGTGCGCTGCCGACTGGTTCGGTTTCCCGAGGACGCGACACGGCGGGTGGATCCCGCCTACGCCGGCCCTGACGATCAGGTGGGTTTCGCCGACGGCTTCTCGTTTCTGCTCACGTCGTGTGCGTCGCTCGACGACCTGAATCGGCGGCTGGCGGACCAGCTGCCGATGAACCGGTTTCGCCCGAACATCGTCGTGAGCGGCGGGGACGCATTCCAGGAGGATCGGTGGAAGCGCATCCGAATCGACGAGATCACCTTCGCGGTCGTGAAGTCGTGCGCGCGCTGCGTCACCACCACGGTCGACCAGAAGACCGGCGAAGCCTCGCGTGAGCCGCTGCGCACGCTGGCGACCTTTCGGAACGTCCCCGGCCGCGGCGTGATGTTTGGCCAGAACCTCATCCACGATGGGTCCGGCGTGCTTCACATCGGCGCCGAGGTCGCGGTACTGGAGTGATGGTGGGCGCGCGAATTGGGGTCAGAGTCGAATTTCATCGTTTCCTTGCGGCCGCA
>DASUGD010000120.1:0-12114 GCA_036274195.1 Gemmatimonadaceae bacterium
GCCAGCACGGCGCCCGCGAGCACCGAGTGCATCACGGCGAGCGACGAGTCGAGCTCGTATGCGCGCCGACTCTCCGCCAGTGACTCGTCGTACCGCCCCTCGAGCGACAGGACGTACGCCAGCATCTGCGATGCGGTCCCGGAAAGTGGATCCGCATTGCGTGCGCGCCGAATGGGCTCCTCCGCCTCGGCGATCCGGCCGACGCGAAGCAGGTAGATCCCGTAGATATATCCCCCCGGTGCAAAGCTTGGGTCGACAGCAACCGCGCGGGTGAATGCCTCGTCCGCCTCACGCCAGCGGCAGGCATACATGTGCGTCATCCCGAGCGCCGTGTACGCCTCGGCGAGCGTCGGGTCGAGCGCGAGTGCGCGGCGCGCTGCTTGGGTAGCCCGTTGCTCGACCGCGCGCGGCGGCGTACCGGTGAAGTTCGGGCTCAGCTCGAGCGCGAAGGCGAGGCCAGCGTAGGCGCGCGCGAAGGTGCTGTCCTCCGCAATGGCCCGCTCGAAGTACTCGACCGCCTTCTCCACACCGCTGCCGCGACGCTCGAGCAGGTAACTCGCGCGGAGGTAGAGATCGTACGCATCCAGGTTGGTGGTTCCCAGCGACGACACTCGACCGCCGGAAGGCGCCGCGACGCCTGGCAACCTGACGCGAAGCGCGCCGACGACGGCCTGGGCGACCTCGTCCTGCACCTGGAAGACATCCTTGATCTGCCGCTCGTAGACCTCGCTCCACAGCGTCATGCCGTCGCCGACGCTCGTGAGCTGCACCGTTAGGCGCATCCGGGCTCCCACCCTCCGGACGCGGCCCTCGAGCACCGTACTCACCCCGAGCCGCCGGCCAAGCTCACGCACGTCGACCGCGTGACTCGCCCGGAACGCGGCCGCCGATGTGCGCGACGCGACTCGGAGGCCGGCGACCTTGCTCAGGGCAGTGGCAATCTCGTCGGCGATACCGTCGCCGAAGTAGGCGTCGGCGGTATCGCCGGCGATGTCGTCGAACGGGAGGACTGCCAGCGACGGCGTGCTCGGTCGGAGGATGGTCGGTCGGTGAAGGCGAGAGGCGGCAAAATAGCTGCCCAGCCCTAACGCGAGCAGGAGGCCACCTGCGAGCAGTGTCACGCGAGCCCGAACCGATGCGTGCCACCTCGGGACGTCTCGCCTCGGTCTCGTGGCGATGGTAGCGAGCGCGTCGCTGATCTCACGGGCGGACTGCGGGCGGAGAGCGCGGTCTTTTGCCAGACAGCGCATAACGAGTGCACTGACCGAAGGCGCGAGCTCCGGCGCAGCATCGGAGAGCGGCTGCGGTGTGACGCTCAGGTGCGCCGCACAGAGATCCTGAGCCGTGGTGCGGTCGGCGAACGGGTGCGCGCCGGCGAGGAGCTCATACGCCAGAACGCCCCAGGCATATACGTCGGCCCGGTGATCCACGTCCGGATCGCCTATGACCTGCTCCGGCGCCATGTACGCTGGCGTGCCAATCGTCGTGCCGACCCCGCTGAGCGCCCGAAGGTCGTTCGCGCTGTCGGCGTCACTCGTGCCGACGGCGGCGACCACGGCCTTCGCGATGCCGAAGTCGGTCACCACCGCAGCGTCGCCGGCGAGCAGCACGTTTTCCGGCTTCACGTCGCGGTGCACCACGCCCCGCTCGTGCGCGAACGCGAGGGCGCGCGCGACGTCGCGGAGAATGGACAGCGCATCGACCAGGGGCAACCGCCCCAATCGCGTCAGGTGCGCACGGAGGGACTCGCCCGACACGTACGGCATGACGTAGTACGGCAGCCCGTTGGCATCTCCGGCGCTGAACAACGGAACGACGTTCGGATGCTGCATCGCAGCGGCAACGCGCACCTCGCGAGCGAACCGCTCGGCTCTCAATCCGGCGGCGATCACGGGAAGCAGCACCTTGATGACGACGTCCCGCCCGAGGGCCTTTTCCCGCGCGAGGAACACGTGGCTCATCCCGCCGCCACCAAGCTCGCGGTCGATCCGGTAGGTGTCGCCGAGCGCCGACTGCAGATAGGCGATCAAGTCCGGGGGGGCGACTGCCTCGCGCGGTGCCTCGGCGCCGGGACGGACGTGCAGGAAGCTCTGGCGATCAGCCTTGGCCTCGCCGGCGAGAAGTGACGCCAGCTCCGCGGCGAGCCCGGGCGACCGCGAGCTGAGCTCGGCGAGCCACGCGGCTCGCTCCTCGTCCCCGAGCTCGAGCGCCCGATCGAGCATGGGCGAGAGCTCTCGCCAACGATCGCGATCGATGACAGCCATGCGAGTTCACTCCGCGCAACACTCTAGCATACGCCCGGATGACCGGAACAGCGAGCCGAACTGACTCTCGCGACCCGCTCGGTCGTCCCACGTGTCAGGTTCCGCCCCCCGTTTTCGATTGATGGGAACGAGGGATCGCGCCCGTCGCAAACGACCGCAGTGGTTCGACCCCGCGCAAGGCATCCGCACGTCGCACATCCGTCCCGCGGGAGGCTGTCGAATGAACGGGAGAACGTGGAGATCAATCCTGGAAGCGGGGGTCGTCCTCTCTCTGGTGATCGGGTGCGACGCACCGCGCCCCACAGCGCCGCGACGCGTCACGCCTAACGGGGGTGTCTCGGCGTCCATGTCCGACGCACAGCTCGTGCGGCAGCTCGCCGCGGCACGCGAGATCGTGCCGTTACCGCCCACACCGCTCGTGCGCCCTGCGCTTTCCCGCCTCGGCCAGGCGCTCGCGTTCGACAAGATCCTGAGCGGCACGCGCGACATCTCGTGCATGACGTGTCACCTGCCCGCGTTCGGCACTGGCGACGACAGGAGCCTGTCGATCGGCCAGGGCGGAGTCGGTCTCGGCCCAACCCGCTCGCACCCCGGCGGCGTGTTCATTCCCCGCAACGCGCCGGCGCTCTTCAACATGAGCGCGATGCGGCATCTCTTCTGGGACGGTCGTGTCGAGGTGGATGGGGGAGGTGCTTTTCACACGCCAGCTGGCGGGCAACTCACGCCGGAAATGCGACGTGTGTTCGAGTTTGGCGCTATTTCGGCGCTGCCAATGTTCCCCGTCACGAATCGCGATGAGATGCGCGGCTACACCGGCAACGAGCTCGCCGAGATCCCTGACACCGCGCTCGACGCGGTCTGGGCAGGCATCATGAAGCGGCTCGGTACCATCCCGGAGTATCGCGGGCTGTTTCAGGCCGCCTACCCGGGGACGAAGTTCAGCGACATGACGTTCGCGCACGCTTCGAACGCGATCGCGGGATTCATCGTCGACCGGCTGACCTTCAACGACACGCCGTGGGACCGCTTTCTGGCCGGCCGCGATGACGCCCTAACGAGTGGGCAGCTCGAGGGGGCGAAAACCTTTCTCACGCTCAAGTGCTCCATCTGCCACAACGGATCCACCTTCAGCGACGAGCAGTTCCACGACGTCGCCGTCGCGCAGATCGGACCGGGGGTGGGCGACGGGACCTCGCGGCGGGATGACTTCGGGCGCATGCGCGTGACCGGTGCCGTGGGCGATCGATACCGCTTCCGCACCTCCCCGCTGCGCAACGTGGAGCTCACCGGCCCGTACGGACACGACGGCTCGATCACCTCACTCCGCGCGTTCGTCGACCACTACAGCGAGTCGGACAAGAAGCTGGTCGCCTACGATCCGTCGCAGCTGGAGCCGTCACTGCGAGGCACGGCGCTCGACAACGCCGCCGCCATTCTCGCGCAGCGTGATACGCTCCTCGACGGCGTCGTACTCACTGCGGAGATCGCCGATAAGCTGATGCAGTACATGAGCGCCCTGACCGACGACCGCGCGCGCAACCTCTCGCGCGTCGTGCCCGTGCGCGTGCCGAGCGGCCTGCGAATCGACCGGCCGTAACGCCCGGCGCGTCGCCAACGCGGCGACGAAGACTCACCCTAGCCGGAGATCGCCATGTTCTCGAAGAGATGGCCCCTCATGGGGCCGAGGCCGTCAGCTCTGCTTGGCGGCGTAACCTTGCTCGCCCTCTTCTCAGGCTGTGAAGATCCCGGGCGATCGGTCTCGCCCGTGGCACGTCTGCAGCAGGCGCGCACGCCAGCCCGAAATTTCGCGGGATGGCTCGCCGAGGATTTCGGTCCTGACGTGCCCCTCGCCTACTATCAGTTGTCGCTCGATTTCAGCAAGCGAACGGCGGGCTTCACACCTCCCGTGCAGGCGCGTGCCTATGCGTACATGGGGCTCGCGCTTTACGAAGCCCTCGTCGGCGGCATGCCAGACCAGCGATCCATCGCGAGCCAGCTGAACGGCATCGGCCCGCTGCCCACTGCGCATGGCGTGGCGTATCACTGGCCGCTGGTTGCCAACGCCGCACTCGCGGAGGTGATGCGGGGTCTGTGGAGCGGACGCACGAATCGGGCTGCCGAAAACCTCGCCGCCCTCGATGCGCTGGAGGCGAGCGTGGTGTCGCAGTACGCCGAAGTCCCTCCGGGTCTCGCGAGGCGATCGATCGACTTCGGCCACTCGGTGGGCGCCGCGGTCTTCGCCACGTCCAGGGACGATGGCGGCGATGAAGGCTACCTGACGAACTTTCCAACGAGTTACACTCCGCCCACCGGACCCGGGCTCTGGGTTCCGTTGCCCGGGCAGGTCGCGATGCAGCCGTTCTGGGGGACCACGGTCCAAACGTTCGCGCTGTCGAGTGCTGCCGAGTGCAATCCGGGCGGACCACCGACATTCGATGACGCAGTGGGTTCCGAGTTCTACACCCAGGCGTTGGAGGTTCATGACCTGGTGACGAACGCAACGCCGGAACAGGTGGCGATCGCGATGTTCTGGGCCGACGGACCCGGCACCATATCCGGCCCTGGCCACTCGCTGTCGATCACGAACCAGGTACTGAGCCTCGAGCAGGCCAATCTCGCGGTTGCGGCGCAAGCGTATGCGCGAGTGGGCCTGGCCGACGCCGACGCCGTCACTGCGCTGTGGCGCGTGAAATACGTTCACAACCTCATCCGCCCCGTCACGTACATCCGGCAGTTCATCGACCCGAGCTTCAACACGATGCTTCCGACGCCACCGTTCCCCGAGTATGTGTCGGCGCACTCGGCGCAGTCGGCTGCTGCGATGGCCTCGCTCGAGGAGATGTTCGGCGGAAACGTGGCGTTCGTCGACCACTCGCACGACGCCGACGGTCTGCCGCCGCGGTCGTTCAGCCGGCTCTTTGCCGCGGCCGAAGAAGCCGGGATCTCGCGCCTGTACGCCGGCATTCACTATCGCGCCGGCAACCTCGATGGGCAGTCGCTCGGGCGTTGCGTGGCCGCGAAGGTGAACGCCCTGCGATGGGGCCGTAACTGATTCTCCGTAGAGCCGCACTTTCATTAACCGGGCATGCACCGTGATGTTTCCGCCTGACACCAATCCGGAAACCGCATGCCCTTTACCGATCCTGCCGGCTCGGCACTCCTCACCGACCTGTACGAGCTCACGATGGCGCTCGGCTACTGGCGAGAGGACCGCACGGAGCAGGAGGCCGCGTTTCACCTCTATTTCCGGACTGCCCCCTTTCAGGGCGGGTACACCATCGCCTGCGGTCTCGAGCCCGCCCTCGCCTATCTCGAGGCTTTGCAGTTCACCGCCGACGACCTGGCCTATCTCGCCACGCTGCGCGGCGTGGACGACCTGCCGCTCTTCCCGCCGGAGTTTCTCGACACGTTAGGCTCGATGCGGCTCAGCCTCGATGTCGACATGGTGGCCGAGGGTACGGTGGTGTTCCCGAACGAGCCGCTCGTGCGCGTGCGAGGGCCGCTGCTCCAGGCGCAGCTCGTCGAAACCGCGCTCCTCACTCACATCGGATTCCCGACGCTCGTCGCTACGAAGGCTGCGCGCATGTGCCTCGCGGCCAACGGGGGCGAGGTGCTCGAGTTCGGGCTGCGCCGTGCGCAAGGGCCCGACGGCGGACTCTCGGCGAGCCGGGCCGCGTACATTGGCGGATGCTCGTCCACGTCGAACGTGCTGGCCGGGCGGCGCTTCGGCATCCCGGTCAAGGGGACGCACGCGCACAGCTGGGTGATGGTCTTCGACGACGAGCTGGACGCCTTTACCGCGTACGCCGACGCGATGCCGAACAACGTCGTGTTCCTGGTGGACACGTACGACACCCTCGGTGGCGTTAGGCACGCCATCGAGGTCGGGCGGGTGCTTCGCGAGCGCGGGCATCGGCTGCTCGGGATACGGCTCGATTCGGGCGATCTTGCGTATCTGAGCATCGAGGCGCGCCGGTTGCTGGACGCGGCCGGTTTCACCGACACCGCCATTCTCGCTACCAACGAGCTGGACGAGCACCTGATCGAAAGTCTCAGGCATCAGGGCGCGGCCATCACCGTGTGGGGCGTCGGCACGCGCCTCGCGACCGCGTACGACCAGCCTGCGCTGGGCGCGGTGTACAAGCTCACTGCGATCCGCGAGGCGAGCGGCGAGTGGTCGCCGCGCGTGAAGGTCTCGGAGCAGACCATCAAGACGACGAACCCGGGGGTGCTGCAAGTCCGGCGCTATCTCGAAACCCGGCAGCGTGCGACCCGCAACACCTACGCCGGGGACATGCTGGTCGACGAGCTCAGCCCGCCTAACGGCAACGCGACGATGGTGGACCCGCTCGACCTCACGCGGCGCAAGCGGTTCGCGGCGGACGCGCCATACACGCTGCTGCTCCAGCCGGCGATGCGAGGGGGCACCCGGGTGCGCGAGGCTGAACCGCTTTCGGTCGCCCGCGACCGGGTGCAGGAGGAGCTGGCCCGATTCCATGCGGGCATCAAGCGGCTGGTGAACCCGCATATATATCCCGTGGGCCTGGAGCGCGGCCTGCACGAGCGGAAGACGGCCCTGGTGCTGGCCGCTCGCGGAACTGAGGGATGAGGGATGAGGGATGGGGGATGGGGGATGGGGGATGAGGGTTTCCGCCGTTAACCCCTCATCCCTCATCCCTCATCCCTCATCCCCCATCCCCCATCCCGCTAGATGAGCGAGCGATGCACGGCCAACCCAGCCGTGACGCCGTCGGCCGCCGCGAACGTCACGGTGTGCGCGCCGCGGGTAATGTCGCCCGCGGCGAACACGCCCGGTACGGTGGTCATTTTCTCGGCATCGGTTCGGATGATAGCGCCGAGCGGAGCGTCATCCAGCTCACAACCGAGTTGCTGCGCAATCCCGCTATTGAGGCGCGTGCGCGGCCCGATGTAGAGCGCGTCCGTGGGAGACAGTCTCCCATCGGCAAGCTCGATCGAAGACAACCGCGAACCGTCGCCGTGCAGCGCTTTCACCATCGCGGGCTCGAGGGAAACCTGTCGCTTTCGCAGTGCGGCCAGCGACTCATCGTCCGGCTCGGGACCGCCGTCGAGGTAGAGCGTCGTCGGGCCCCATTCCGAGATCAACAACGCTTGGTGAATCGATTTCGGCGACAGGTGCAGCACACCGAGGCGCTGCCGACTGAACTCGTAACCATGACAGTACGGGCAGTGCAGAACGGAGTTGCCCCACCGTTCGGCCAACCCGGGAATGCCGGGCAGTTCGTCCGAGATGCCGAAGGCCAGGACCAGCCTAACGCTTTCCAGCACGTCACCCGAGGCGAGTGTCACGGAGAAGCCGTCCGCCGTCTTCATTGCCGTCACCGCTGCTGCATCGACGAAGGTCACGGTGGGATACGCCGCGACCTGCGACCGCGCCGTCGCGAGCATGGCATGCGGCGAGGCACCATCGTTCGCGAAGAAGCCGTGGGAGTGGCGGGCAAACCGGTTGCGTGGCAAGCCCGTGTCGATGATGCACACCGATCGCCGTGCGCGTGCGATGTAGAGTGCCGCCGAGAGTCCGGCGAAGCTCCCGCCGATCACAATCGCGTCATGACGCATGAGCGGTCTCCAGGTCGTGCGTCCTGCCACGGCGAGGGAGTCGGCCGCGCAGGGCGCGGTGCAGCGAAGCGAGCGTCACGTCAGCGAGGCGCGAAAGCAGAAGCGCTTCCGCTTCCCGGAACGCGTCGCCGAGCGCGGCGTTTACTTCCAGCTCGACGAGGCAGCCCGGTGACTCCGTCCGGTTGCCGATCGCGAGGAGCGAGGGAGAGCCGATCGCGGCGTAGACGTCGCGCAGCGTGACCTCGGACAGGTCGCGCGCAAGCGTCCAGCCGCCGCCGTGCCCCTTCTCGGACCGGACGTATCCCTGGTCGCGGAGCCCGCCCATGATCCGCCGAATCACCACGGGGTTCGTGTCCATCGCCCGGGCCAGGACCTCGGAGGTCATCGGCCCGTTTCGTTCCGCCATGTGCAGCAGGACGTGCAGGACACCCGACAACTGACTGTTTCGTTTCATGCAACCTAACATGTTGCATGAACACGCCGACGTCAAGGCCGGGGAGTCCTCACGCGAGTGCCGGGCCAGGCCGTGGCGCGTTAGGCGCGCACCAGCTTCTTGTACGCCACGCGATGCGGCTGGTCCGCGTCAGGGCCTTTGCGCGTCTTCAGGTCCTCGATGTACGACTGGTAGTTCCCCTCGTGCCAGACGACCTCGGAGTTCCCCTCGAACGCGAGGATGTGCGTGGCAATGCGATCGAGGAACCAGCGATCGTGCGAGATCACGACCGCGCAGCCAGCGAAGTCGAGCAGCGCCTCCTCGAGCGCGCGCAGCGTGTCGACGTCCAGGTCGTTCGTCGGCTCGTCGAGCAGCAGCAGGTTGCCGCCGCTCATGATCGTCTTCGCCAGGTGCAGGCGATTCCGCTCACCACCCGAGAGCGTGCCGACCTTCTTCTGCTGGTCGGTGCCCTTGAAGTTGAAGCTCGACAGGTAGGCGCGGCTGTTGATCTCCTTCTTGCCGACCATCACCTGCTCCTGGCCGCCCGAGATCTCCTCCCACGCCGTCTTGTTCGGATCGAGTGTGCGAGTCTGATCGACGTACGCGAGCTGCACCGTCTCGCCGACTTTCAGCGTGCCGTCGTCGGGCGTCTCGCTGCCCGTGATCATCCGGAACAGCGTCGTCTTCCCCGCCCCGTTCGGCCCGATCACGCCGACGAGTCCACCACGCGGCAGCGAGAAGCTCAAGCCATCGAACAGGAGCTTGTCACCGTAGCCCTTCCTGAGATTGTCCGCGATCACCACGTCGTTGCCTAACCGCGGCGCCGGCGGAATGACAATCTCGTTCTGCGCGATCTTCTCGAACTGCTTTTCGCTCGCCAGCTCCTCATACTGCTGGATGCGCGCTTTGCTCTTCGCCTGCCGGGCCCGAGGCGCCATGCGCACCCACTCGAGCTCGCGAGAGAGCGTCCGCTGCCGTGCCGACGCCTGCTTCTCCTCCTGCGCGAGCCGCTGCCGCTTCTGCTCGAGCCATCCGGAGTAGTTGCCCTCGTACGGGACGCCGCGGCCGCGATCGAGCTCGAGGATCCACTTCGCGACGTTGTCGAGGAAATACCGGTCGTGCGTGATCGCGACGACGGTACCCGGAAACGCCTCGAGGTGATGCTCGAGCCAGGCGACGCTCTCGGCATCCAGGTGGTTCGTGGGCTCGTCGAGCAGCAGCATATCGGGCTCGGACAGCAGGACCCTGCATAACGCGACGCGACGACGCTCACCGCCGGACAGGTTCGTCACCTCGGCGTCCGCGGGGGGCAGGCGAAGCGCGTCCATGGCCACCTCGATCTTGTTGTCGAGGTTCCAGAGGTCGTGGGCGTCGATCTGCTCCTGGACCTTCGCCTGCCGGTCGAGCAGCTTCTGCATGGCGTCGTCGTCCATGGGCTCGGCGAAGGCCATGGAGATCTCCTCGAACTCCTTGAGCAGGCCACGCTGTGCGGCGACCGCTTCCTCGACGTTGCCCTGCACCGACTTCGCGGGATCCAGCTGCGGCTCCTGAGGTAGAAAGCCAATGCGCGTCCCGGCGTGCGGCCACGCCTCGCCCTGAAACTCCTGGTCGATGCCGGCCATGATCCGGAGCAGCGACGACTTCCCGGCGCCGTTGGGGCCGAGGACGCCGATCTTGGCGCCCGGGTAGAACGAGAGCCAGATGTCGTCGAGGATCACGCGCGAGGGTGGAACCACCTTGCGCAGGCCTTTCATGACGTAGATGAACTGCGGCGCCATTCGTCGGGAATCGGGAAGAGGAAATCGGGAATCGGGGCGTGGCGCTGGGAAATGTAAGGTGCCCGCGAGACGGGCGACTGGCGACTGGCGACTGGCGACTGGCGACTGCCGGGGACGGGCGACGGGCGACGGGCGACGGGCGAAAGAGTTGTCATTCGGAGCGCAGCGCCGCAGGCGGGAGGCGAGGAATCGCCGTCGTCCCGGTAGAGGGCCTCGGTTCCCGGTTCCCGGTTCCCCGTTCCCGGTTCCCCGTTCCCGGCCCCCGCTATTCCCGATTCCCTATTCCCGATTCCCGCTCTTCTTCACGCGTCCCTTCTCGTCGAGCGACTCCATCCCGCTCCGGATCTTGCGCACGTACCCTAACGTCTCGCGGTAGCGCCAGCGGGGAACGTTGGGGGCCACCGTCTCGACGTTCCGCCAGGATCGCTGGTCCAGGGAGCGTTCGACGCACGCACGCTGGGCGTTCATGATGGTGCCCTCGCCGGCGTTGTAGCTCGCGACCATGAACTCGCGACGGTCCACGTCGATCGAGTCGCGCTCCCATCGACGCCACAGCGACCGGTCGTGCATGATCCCCGCTGCGATGTTCCACTCCGGATCGTCGATCGATCCGAACCCCGACGCCCGCGAGCTGATGTCCTTGTAGGTCGACGGCATGAGCTGCATGAGCCCGCGCGCGCCGACCCAGCTCTTCGCGTTCGGATTCATCTCGCTTTCGGCCATCGCCTGCGCCTTGAACACCCGCCAGTCGTAGCCGACGCCGAAATACCGCTTGCTGTATTTGCGAAAGGTCTGGTCGTACCGGTCGGCGTCTCGCTTTCCCTGAGCGCCGGCGATGCCGGCAGCGCCGATTGCGAGCAACATCCCGACGCCCACGGATGCGCGACCGATCAATTCAGCGCTCCGCCAATGATGATCGCGATGGCGAGGAACAGCGCCGCGATGAAGATCGCGACGGCGACGTTGCCGTTCTTGAGCTCTGCCTGAAAATCGACGGACGGCGTCAGAATGTCGATCAGTCTATACGAGACGAACATGAGCACGACGCCTAATCCGGCATAGAGGAAATTCAACGCGATGACGCGCCATTCCATCGGAGAGCTCCGTGTGGTGAGAAACCGCCATCAGCTAGTGATGGTCGGCCCAGACGTTATCCTCGTACACGTTTGCGTGCACCATCCAGTTGAAGACGACGGGCAGGAACTTTCCGTTCACTTTGTCGCACGCGTCACCGGTCGCGATCGGGCTCGCCGGACCGAACACCGGTCTGCCGTTGGTCACCTCTTTCCAGCGAGCGACCTCGGTCAACCTCGGCACGCACATGTTGGTGTGCAGGTGCCATTGCGCGATGCCGAGCGGCACCCGCGCGTTCAGCTCCTCGGGTGTCGCATCCTTTGACGCCGTGTACATCGCGCCGACCAGCCGAAGCGAGCCATCGGGATTGCTCTTGTACAGCAGCGATGACGGCTGCGCGGGATCGAACCTGAATCGTTCACGGATCGCGAGCCGCAAGTTCGTGAAGTGATAGACCGGCTGGTTCTTGATGCCGGGAGCGAACATGCGGTACCCGTCGCGCTCCGCCGCGCGCACGTCCTTGTATTTCGCGAGCGCCACGCGCGCCTGCTCCACGAGCTGCGCGGCCCGCGCCGAGTCCGCGTGTGAAGCGGCGCGTATGGGCGACATGCGCATGTGCGGATTGGCCGTCATCGCGCCAGCCATCGTCTCGTCGACGGCTCGAGACGGATCGGCCGCGGCTTCGTTGTCGGAGTGCTTGTGCGACCCGGCTTTCGCCGATGGCGCAGCGTCGTGATGATGAGCGGTACCTGCGGTTTGCGCCGACGCTCGCGTGGCGCCGAGTGCAACTGCGAATGCGAGGGTAGCGCTGCGAACGAGTGGGAAGCCCAACGTCGCGGCCATGGTGGGATTGCTCCGGTAAGGTGCGTGGTATCCCTACACTCGCGGCCGCGGCATGGTTTCGAATGACCGGAAGAGGGAACGGCCGGGAAAACGGGAAACGGGAAACGGGAAACGGGAAACGGGA
>DASUGD010000121.1:0-31830 GCA_036274195.1 Gemmatimonadaceae bacterium
TCGACTCTGACCCCAATTCCTAGCAGGTCGGCGCGGGGCGGCGTCCACGGCGGCACCGCGGGCGGACACTTGGCCGATCGTCGCGGCACCTGCACGTCCGCGAATCCACCGCCCCCGCCGCCATAGCGGACATCGCCAAGCAGGACGGTCGAGTCGCCAAGAACCTTCCACATGGGCACCCGGATGAAGCGCATGGCCGCAAGCGCGGGACAGCTTTCCCGCGCCAGCGCCTCGAGCTCCTGGCTCGAGCCCGCCCATTCCGCGCCCCACTGCACGGCGGGCGTCGGCCCGCGGGTCGACGCCCCTAACGCCGATCCGACGCTCGCCCGTTGACCGCACCGTGCCGCCGCCACCATCGACGGGACACTGCTCACCCGCGCTGTCATCACGCGATACGTCTCGCCGGTTCGCTCCACCGTGATTGCGGACATGCACACCGCGTTCGCCGGCAGCGGCGACATGACCACGTCGAGCACCTCGGCCGCCGGGTCCGACTCATGAATTGCGCGCAAGACCGCCGCGCGCGCCCTCGCAGAACCCGCCGCCATGAGCAGCG
The DNA here is from genome assembly GCA_036274195.1 of Gemmatimonadaceae bacterium. GTDB lineage: Bacteria > Gemmatimonadota > Gemmatimonadetes > Gemmatimonadales > Gemmatimonadaceae > JAJKIV01. Next base: position 557 of record DASUGD010000121.1, read on the forward strand.
TGACCGTCACCCACCCCGCGATCGCGGCGACAATGCGACCCTCGGCGCGCAGCACACGCGCGAGCCCAACCGACACCAACGCGCCGCCCGTGAGCACGATGGCAGCGCCCGTGGATACCGCATTGACCCGCCACGCGAGACCAAGCCCAGCGAGCAGCACGAGCGAGAGCAGCGCCCGCGCGACCCGGCTCGTGCTGGCAGCGACGAGCGCCGGAACCGACACGATCCACAGCCACGGCTCGACGATGAACACGGCGTCGCCGTAGCGCCACCGGTCGTCGAAGGGCCAGAACGGATGCACGCCGTAGCTGTTCGTCCAGTCGAGCGCAAGGTGACCGAGCGTACCGGCGAGGAACAGTACGACGAGCCAGGGCACGTCGTCTCTGGCTGGCCACGCGCGGCCACGCCAACGTGAGAAGAGCGCGACGAGAGCGAAGAGAAGGACCGCCCCGAGTACCGCGACCACGACGGTGTGGGTGTAGCCGCGATGGTGGAGCATGTAGCGGAGCCGGTCGCCGCCGATCCCGGAGTAGAAGAGATCGGCGTCGGGAAGATTTGCGGCGACGATCGACGAGATCGCGACGACTGCACCGAGTCGATTCGGGCTCTCTCCGGTCGTGCGGCGGGCGCGCAGTCGAGTCATCGACTCCGCGAGCAGCAAGCCCGCGAGCGAATGCGTGACGTTGTCCATGGACAGGTGGAGACGACGTCACCACCGGGTTGAGTAGGAGTTCGCGTTCCGATGCCGGCCTAACGAAACACTTGCGTCGCCGCGTGCTCAAGTGGCCTCACGGCCTCGACGCTGGTGACGCCCATCGTGGTTGCCGGTGGCGTACACGCGTCACCGCACCGTGGCGCTATCGCGCGCCAGGACGACCGCCGATACGTCGGCCATCGACTCGAAGTAGACGACGAACCGGTCCGTCTCGGGCGCCGGCTGCAAGCGGAGGTTCTGCGCCCAGCGGAATCCGATCGGCTGGTACCAGAGCTCGGCGTCGACGCGAAAGGGAGCCTGCCCGCTGCCGGTGTCGATGCGATAGCGGGTTCGATGTGAGCCGCCCAAAAAGCTCGGGTCATTCGCCGCATCGCCGACTACCGCGACGTCTCGGACAGCTGCCCCCTTGTCGAACCCGCGCGGCAGGATGCGGTTGTCCTTGACGTAGCTCACGGCCGACAGCAACCCGGTCGTTACCGTGCCGCGTGCATCCTGCATGACCGACTCGTAGATCTGCACCTGGTCCGGGCGCGTGATCTCGCGGTAGTGCGGCTCGTATTTCGTGCGGTCGCCGTCGTTGTCGTTTCCCACGATGCGTCCCGCCGGCGTGAACGCGCCCGACTCGAAGACCGTCGCGCCCGAGCGGTCGCGTACCCGGACGTGCAGCCACGCGCGGCGCGACGGGTACGCCGTCGGGAGCTTGTGGCCACCCAGATTCGTCACGTCGACGTCCACGACAACGCTGCGCGGCGCGTTAGGCAGCGCAGCGTTCGTGCCCGCGCTATCCGATGCGCCCGCTGGCGCTCTGATCGTCACGCGGGCGGCCTGCGCCAGCAGCTCACGCGTACGTGCCGCGACGGCATCGAGCTCGCTCGGCAGCGCCTCGACGGCCAGCTCCGCACGATACCGATTGAGCATTCCGAGGAGGAAGAAATTGCCACCCGGGAACCAATGGCCCCGCACATCGGGGCGCGAGGGGCCGTTCACGACCGTGATCGGTATGCTGTCACCATTCGCGACGACGCGAGGCATGTGACACGACTGGCAGCTCTGCTCCGCCGCGAACGCGCTCGCGCGCCACTCGAGGTAGGGCATCTGCTCGGGCAAAGAGCCGATGGCCCTGCCTGACGAGTCGAGCGCCGTCGTGTAGAGCGTGTGGCACGTGGCGCACATCTCCGACCGACGCACATGATCGCCCCGCGTCGGAACAAAGCCGCTGGACGAGTGCATGACTGTCCTGTGGCCTCGCCCGATGTCGTACGGCCCGAAGACCGGTCGCCTGCCGACGGAGGTCGTGGTGTCCACCACGAACCCGCCATTGAAGCTCTCACGCCCGCCAAGGTTCGCGTTCTGGATCTGATGGCACGTCGTACAGGAGACACCGTCCGCCGCGAGGCTGTCGAGCGGATCCGTGCCGCGCCGGGACGGGAACCGCGCGAACGCGATGCCGCGTCCGCCTGCTGACCGCGCCAGGTAGCGTTGCATCGGCATGTGGCAAATCGTGCACTCGTCCTCGATCTCCGCACGGCTCGACGGATGGTCGAGCACCTCGCGCCGCACCGACGCCTGCCAGTACGGGTCGCGCGACGAGTTCGCCATCACGGATGCACGCCAGTCGAACCCGATCGATACGTCGGCGCCGGACGGCGTCGTTAGGCCGCTGTGGCATGCCAGGCAACGGTCTGCCGTCACGAAGTGCGCCGGACCGACGACGGTACCGCGCGGAGCCGTGGCGTAACCCATGCCCGCCACGAGACCGCCCATCATCGCGAGGCCCCCGAGGACCCTCCGGGGCCGCCTCAGTGCTCGCATCCCGGGCACCAGCCTTTCCACTTCTCGAAGAGGGACCCGTCGAAGGTGTCCCACAGCACATAGAACAGGAGCTGCGGCCGGCGTGTATCCGTTTCGGTGAGCGGGATGTCGACGCCGAGGCTGGCGCGAACGTGCTGCAGCGCGCTCAGTGTGAGCTGAAATTGCGGGACGACGTTCCACTCCACCGGCGCGCCACCGACGAGATCGCGCGAGCCCGTCACTTCGACCATCGGCGACCAGCCCCGCGAGATCGCGCCGAATGGAACGGTCGTACCTAACGCGAGCCCCCAGCTCGCCGACTGCTCCGCGCGCGAGCGGTCAGCCGGAAGCTCCACGCCACCCTGGAACTGAACGTAGCTCCGCCGCGGAAGCAGCTGAGCGCCGAGCACGTTCGCCTCGAACGCCGTCGTGCCGCTGCCAAGGTTCTTGGACCGGTCGCCGGTGGGCAGGATCACGCCGGCCGAGCCGCTCACTATCGTTCCGCTGGCCACGCCATTGACGAACACGTGCTTGGGGACGATCGAGATGTCGCCGAGCCCGCCGACCCACGACTGTCCCTCGCGGCCGACGAAGCCGAACGGCATGTCGATCTCGAGCTGATCGCGCGCACCGAAGCGCTTCTCGATCACCAGGTGGTTCGACACCGAGCCCGGCCCCTTCGTGTCGACTGCGCTCGTCAGCACCATCTCGTCTTCCGGATACGCTTTCTCGACCGTCTGAGCGAGCGGCACGTTGAACTCCCCGCGCGGCCATCGCTTGTCCTGGCAGAATGTCTGAACGTAAGAAACGACCCGAGCGATTTCCTCCGCCGTGAGCAGGTCGCGGAACGCCGGCATGATCCGGCTGAGACCGCGGACCGGACCGCCATCGCGCACGATCGCCGTCCAGTCGGACCGCGCCTCGCGCGTCGTGAAGTTGCAGTCGGTGAAGTCGGGCAACGGTACGGCAAATCCAACGGTGGTGCGTGGGGCGCCTGTACCGTCGGCGGCGTGACATCCGGCGCACGTACTGCGGAAGATCTCTTCACCCGAGCGGTCCGCGCGGTTCCAGCGAGTGGTCGATGGTTCATGCCGCGATATGTCGGGCAGCGGCGATGCGTCGCGCGCGCCGGCGCCGAACGCGAACCCCGACGCGGCGACCGCCGAGAGACACACGAGCACACGCATGACGGTAGACCTGGCTCCAGGTTGCAGCGGAGTCGCATCATATCGTGACTCGTACGTCAACAGCAACCAGTGATCGCGTTTCCGAGACACCCATGCGCACCCGTCCATCGATCCGCCGCATCGTCCTCGGCATCCTTGTCGGTCTCCCCACGTCGCTCGCAGCCCAGTCCACGAAGCCCGGCGCAACGCGACACGCGGACATTCCAGCCGCCTACTCGGCGATTCGAGACGCCGACCTCCGACATGACGTAGGCGAGATGGCGTCGCCCGGCATGCGAGGCCGCGAGGGCGGCACCATAGACGAGATGCGCGCCTCGATCTGGGTGGCGGAGCAATATCGCAAGATCGGTCTCAAGCCCATGGGAGAGGACGGGACTTTCTTCCAGTGGTTCGACATGACGCGCACCCGCGTGTCCGTCACGGCGAGCAAGGCGAGCATCGCTGGTCGGGCGATGGCGCTCTTCGGCGACTTCATCCCGTTAGGCGTCGTGCCGGCCGAGGCGTCCGGTCCGGTGCTGTGGGTCGCGGATGCCACGGACACGACGGCCGACATTCGAGGGCGGATCGTCGCGACCCCGCTGCTCGCGCCGGCTCCGAGCTCCATCCGCCAGAACAGTTACACGTTCGCTTCCCGGTATGCCGATGCCGCAATCAACACGACCGCTGGACGGTTCGCGCGTCGAGGGGCCGCAGCTGTCATCCTCGTCGCCAACGCGGCCGTCGACAGCGCGTTCGAGGTCGTTTCGTCCGCGCGCAGTCGCGGCACGTACGACGTCGACAACGCCGTGCCGCGCGCCGCGAACGGCTCGACGCGTATCGCGCCGCCTTCCGCGATTGGAACCGGTCCGACGCCCACCTATCTCGTGCACCCCTCCATGCGCGAGCCGCTCGAGCGCCAGCCGCAGGCCGACCTCTCGATACGGCTCGAGCGGTTCACGACGCCGTCGGTGAACGTCATCGGCGTCGTGCGCGGCACCGACCCCAGGCTGCGGGACGAGTACGTGGTGTTCAGCTCGCACCAGGATGCGAATGGCGTTCGCGTGACGCTCGAGGGCGACTCGGTGCACGCCGGCGCGGACGACAACGCCTCGGTCACCGCCGCCGACCTCGCGGCCGCGCGCGCGTTCGTTCGGCAGCCCGGCAAGCGGTCGGTGCTGTTCATCAACCATGGCTCGGAGGAGCGTGGGCTGATCGGCTCGCGCTATCACGCGGCGCATCCCGTGGTTCCCCTCCAGCAGATCGTCGCGGTGCTCAACGGCGACATGATCGGGCGCAACAACCCCGACTCGGCCGGTTTGTTAGGCGCGCAGCCGCCACATCGGAGCTCCAGCGATCTGGTGGCCATGGCGCTCAGGGCGAACGAGCTGACGGGCAAGTTCAAGCTCGACACGATCTGGGACCGCCCGACGCACCCAGAGGGCTGGTACTTCCGGAGTGACCATCTGCCTTACGCGCGTCTGAACGTCCCCTCGCTGATGTATTCCACGAATCTGCACGACGACTACCACACGCCGCGTGACAATCCGGCACGCATCGACTACCCGAAGCTCACACGCATGGCGCAGTGGATTTACCTAACGGGATGGCTCGTCGCCAACGCGCCGGAACGACCCAAGCTCGATCCCGGATTCCGACTGGAGAGGTGAACCTAACGGCGCAGGGCACGAACTACGCACGGCAATAACGGCGCAAGCCGAACGGCGCGAAATCCCGAAGAGCGCGAAATCCCGAAGAGCGCCGAATTCCGAAAGGCGCGTAATCCCGAAGGGCGGAAACGCTGAGGGCGAAAAGAGCGGACGCCGTTCTCGCCGTCGGGTGTTCCGCTCTTCGGGAGTTGGCGCCCTTCGGGATTCGGCGCTCTTCGGAATTCAGCGCCGTTCGGAATTCAGCGCCCTTCGGCTCGCGCCGTTCGGAATTCAGCGCCCTTCGCCTTGCGCCCTTTCGGAATTCAGCGACGGCCTGGCATATTCACCCGTTAGCGAGAAACTCCGCAACCTCGGCGAGCACCCGCGCCGGCTGCTCACGGTGTGGGACGTGACCGCACCCCTCGAGTATCACCGCCCTGGCTGACCCCTGCGTTAGGCGCGCGATCCGCCCGGGATGCTCCGCCGAGCCGTACTCGTCCTGGTCGCCGTGGAGCGCGAGGGCGGGACATCGCACGCTTCGCAGGTCATCGTCGAGATGCCAATCGATGAACTCCGGGGAGAGCCACGTCTCGATCCAGGCATCGAGCACCCAGCGCGCCTTCGCGCCGTGGTAGCGCGCAAGGCGCTCGAGCTGTCCCGGTCGGGCGAAATCGACGCGAGCGGCCTGGAGGCCCGCACGAGTACGTTCCTCCACGAAGCTCTGCGCCGACTCGGTGACCACGGCAGCGCAGCGGTCGGGCCATCGCGCCGCCGTCGCAATCACCATCCCGCCCCCGACGCTGTGGCCGAACGGCACGATCGTGTCGAGGCCTAACGCGTCGCACACCCGCGGCACCACCGTCACGGCCTCGTCGCGTATGAACGTCAGCGGCAGCCGGCCCGGGTGGGGGGCCGAGCGCCCGAAGCCCAACCGGTCGTACGCGACCACCGACCGCCGTGTCGCGACCGCGAGCTGTTCCGGAAAGTCGCGCCAGAGCTCGACGCACCCGAGGGAGTCGTGAAACAGAACGATCGGCGCCGCTGCATCGCGGCGCGCGTCCGGCGGGTCCCAGCGTCGCGCGAACAGCATGCCGTGCTCGGTGCCGATCCGGTGATCCGTCGCAGTCACGGCGTGCGCACCTGGCGACTCCACCGCCTTCACTGCGGCACGCCCGGTTTCAACTTCGCGGCGAACAACGCGAGCAGTGTCTCCCAATGTCTGGCCGTCGCGGCCTCATCGTGCACCGGCGTGTCGCGCGGCACGAATCCGTGCATCGCGTTGTACGTCTCGATCGTATGGTCGACCCCGGCGTCGGTGAGCGCCTGCTCGAGCCGGGCCTTCTGCGCGTCGTCGAAGTTCGGATCCTTGATCGCGCCCGCGACGTAGACCCGCGCTCTCATGCGCGGCGCGAGCCGATGCGGACTGTCGGGTGCATCAGTCGCGAGACCGCCAGGGTGATACGAAGCGGTCGCGGCGATCCGATCGCCGAAGTGACCCGCGGCGTAGACGGCAAGCCGGCCGCCCATGCAGTATCCCGTGACTCCGATCGGTGCGTCCTTCACCTCAGGCTGTGCTGCGAGATGCCTGAAGAGTGTCTCGGTGTCGCGCATGACGTTCGCGGCACTGGCCGACGGCATCACGCGCGTCATGAGGTCTTTGCGGAGGTCGGGATCGGTGAAGACCTTCATCCCGTGGCTCGTGTCGAAGTCCACTCGATAGAAGAGGTTCGGCAGCAGCACGTAGTACCCGTTGTTCGCGATACGCTCGGCGATCTCCATTAGCGCCGGCCGCATGCCGATGCCGTCCATGTACATGATCACGCCCGGCCATGGACCACTGCCGGACGGATGATACACGTGCGTCGGACAACGACCGTCCGCCGTCTCGATCTGAAGTTCGGTGTGTGACATTGGCATCTCCCTTGCCCGCGATCTACGCGACGCTCGTCACTTCCGACGCTTCCCGCCGGAAGTAGGCGACGAGCACCGCCACGAGTTCCGCAATGCAGCGCTCCCCGAGCTCCGCTGAGAGACCACGTGCGTCGCCCAGGATTCCGTTCGGGGCGATGGCGCGCATCCCGTGAGTGAACAGGCGCTGAGCCAGCTCGGGCGTGAGCGGCCCGGGATGCCCGGCCTCGGCCGCCTCGGTGTGCACGAGATCGGGATGCAAGGCGAGCATCACCGAGCTCTCGGCGACGTCGGCGTGTCCGACCACGCGTTCGGCGATACCCAGCTCTCCCGCGACACCCACCCATGCGTCGATCACCGCCGCCAGGTCCGTGAACGCCACGACGTGCGCGTGCTCACCCGCAGCCTCGCGGAGCACCGGCAGGGCACGCGCCACAGGCGCGAAGTTACCGCCGTGCGACGGGATCACGCAGATGCGCCGGAAACCGTGCCGAGCCAGACTTCGAACGTAGTCCCGAAGTACCGCCGCGAAGGTGGACTCCTCGAGCGAGATCGTCCCGGGAAACGCCATGTGATGCTCGGAGCAACCCACGCGCACCGTCGGCGCCACGAGCGCGTCGCCCAGTGCGATCGCGACACGACGGGAGAGCTCGCTGCCGTGTTCCGCGTCCGTGAAGAGCGGGAGGTGCGGACCGTGCTGCTCCACAGCGCCGCAGGCGAAGACGACAGTCGTGCGCCCCGCATCGAGCGCCGCGCGAACTTCCGGCCATGTCATGCGCTCGAGCTCGAGCGTCGGGTCGTTGGTCATACGTTCTCCGTTAACGTGATGATCCGAGGGAGCTTCACCATGCGAGCAACACTCATGTACGGCGCGGGCGACGTCCGTGTCGAGACCGTTCCCGACGCGCGGCTCATCGAGCCGACAGACGCCCTGGTGAGAATCACTCGCGCGTGCATTTGCGGGAGCGACCTCTGGCCGTACAGGAAGATGCCCGCCAGCGAGACGGGGCGGCGCATGGGCCACGAGTTCATAGGGGTCGTCGAGTCTGTTGGGCGTGATGTCCGGACGGTCAGACGGGGTGACCTTGTCGTCGCGCCGTTCGTATGGTCGGACGGCACGTGCGTCTTCTGTCGAGAGGGACTGCAGACGTCGTGTCTCAACGGTGGCGGCTGGGGCGGTCCGGACGTGGATGGTGGGCAGGGCGAAGCCGTGCGCGTCCCGCAGGCAGATGGGACACTCGTCGTGCTGCCGGTGGGCCGCGACGATGTCCTGATGCCATCGCTACTCACGCTCTCGGATGTCATGGGCACGGGGCATCATGCCGCGCTCGCCGCCGGCGTGGAGCCCGGCAAGATCGTGGCAGTCGTCGGCGACGGCGCGGTTGGCCTCTGCGGCGTGATCGCCGCCCGACGGCTCGGCGCCGAGCAGATCATCATTCTCGGCCGTCACGCCGACCGCATCGCGCTGGCGCGCGACTTCGGCGCGACCGACATCGTGAGTGAGCGCGGCGAGGAAGCGATCGAGCGAGTCCGCGAGCTCACCGGTGACCTGGGTGCGCACTCGGTGCTCGAGTGCGTCGGCTACGAGGAGTCCATGCGGACTGCCCTCGGCATTGCCCGTGCGGGCGGTGCCGTCGGGCGCGTCGGCCTACCGCAGGACGAGTCGATCCCCTTGGCGAAAGTGACCTTCTTCGACAACATCACTATCGGCGGCGGGCCTGCACCGGTGCGCGCCTACATCGAGGAGCTGCTGCCGGATGTTCTCGACGGCAGAATTCAGCCGGGTCGCGTGTTCGATCGGGTAACGAACCTCGAGGGAGTTCCCGACGGGTACCGGGCGATGAATGACCGTGAGTCGATCAAGGTGATGATCGAACCTTGAACGAAGGCGATCCTAACGATTCTCGAGAGGCCAGAAGACTCCACCGATGTTACCTACCCGCACACTTGGTACGCAAGGCCTAACGGTGTCCGCCATCGGCCTCGGCCTGATGGGGATGAGCCAGTCCTACGGCACGCCCGAAGAGCGTGACGAGGGTGAGTCCATTGCCACGATCCATCGTGCCATCGAGCTGGGCGTGACGCTCCTCGACACGGCCGAAGCGTACGGGCCCTACAGGAACGAGGAGCTGCTCGCGCGCGCGTTGAGGGAGCTCGGCACTGGCGCGCGCGATCGCGTCGTCATTGCCACCAAGTTCGGCTTCCGGTTCGGCGAGGCGGGCATCACGGGCGTCAACAGCCACCCGGACCACATCCGCGAGGTCGTGGACGGGTCACTGCGCCGTCTCGCCACGGATCGCATCGATCTCCTCTACCAGCACCGCGTGGACCCGTCCGTGCCGATCGAGGACGTGGTCGGGACGATGTCGGCGCTCGTCAACGAGGGAAAGGTCCGGTTTCTCGGGCTCTCGGAGGCTGGCGAAAGGAATATCCGACGCGCGCATGCCGTCCACCCGATCTCGGCGCTCCAGAGCGAGTACTCGCTGTGGGAGCGCAATCTCGAGGCGCGGATCATTCCCCTGCTCCGCGAGCTCGGAATTGGCATCGTGCCGTTCGCGCCGTTGGGTCGCGGGTTCCTGACCGGCGCCGTTAGGCGGGCGGAGGAGTACCCGGAAGGCGACTTCCGGCGTGGCGATCCACGATACCAGGGCGACAACTTCGACGCCAACATGCGCGCCGCGAGCGCGGTGAAGGACCTGGCCGCGCGGAAGCGCGCGACCCCTGCCCAGATCGCGCTCGCTTGGCTGCTGCAGAAGGGACCGGACATCGTTCCGATCCCGGGCACGAAGCGGCGGAAGTATCTGGAAGAGAACCTTGGCGCCGTGGACGTTGGCCTGACGCGTGACGAGATGGCGGCACTCGACGCCGCACTCGCGCCGGGCAGGGTTTCGGGCCCCCGGTACAGCGAGCGACAGCAGGCGATGGTGGATCGTTAGGCAACGCGGACAGGGCTGGCAGTCAACGCTCACGGTAGCCCTCTCGCGGCGAAACCGGTCCACGCTCACCGCGTCGGTCGTCTCTGGCGGGAGGCGTGCGCTACGCTTCGCCGTCGGTCCGATGGCCGACCCTGAGGAACTGCCCCCAGTCGAGCTCCGCCCAGTCCAGCTCTTCCTCCACGCGCTGGAATGCGGCGTCGCCGATCGTGGCATCCTCGCGCAGCGCCACCAGACGGCGGCGCTGCGCCTGGGTCGCGGCCCGGATGACCTCGGCGTCGGCGTTCTCGGCGCCGTCATCCCCATCCGCTTCCGCCAGCGGTATGTCCGCGGGTTCCGCGGGAGTCGCGCCGTTTGCGCCGGGCGTGGCGTGCGCCACGTCTTCCTCCGCGCGGCGCAGCTGCAGCTCGTAGCGATGCCTAACGAGACTCGCGGTCTCGGCCCCCCGGCAGCTCGACGCCGCCTCCACGGCGGCTCGCAGCGTCTCCACCCGGGCAAGCGCAATCTCGCGGTCCACCGAGCCATCGTCCTCGAGGCCGAGGCGAACCAGCAGCGGCCGAAGCGTCAGCCCCTGCACCACCAGCGTGCCGAGCACGACGCCGAATGCCGTGACCAGGATGAGATCTCGATACGGAAACGGCGTGGTCCCGTCGCCACCGGCTGGCAAGGCCAGGGCCGCCGCGAGCGTCACGGTACCCCGCATGCCGCACCATCCAACCACGGCGGCGCCACGCGGGGTGAGGGCGACCGCGTCCTTGGGGCCGGGCGTTCCGTTGTCGCCAGGTCGGCAGCGCCACCGGCTGAACGCCGCCGCGCCGGTCACCCACACGATGCGGGCAAGGATGGCCGCAACGCACACCACTACGGCAATTACCGCATAACGCGCCCCCGTCGCGCCGCTTACCCGCTCATTGATCGACTTGAGCTGGAATCCCACGAGCACGAACGCCAGCACGTTCAGCACGAACACCGCCACTTCCCACACGGCGTATGACGGGATCCGAATGCGCGCCGGGATCAGCTCGGCGGCACGCCGTGACGCCGCCATCGCGTACACCACCGTCGTGATGATCCCCGAGAGATGCAGCTGCTCGGCAAGGATCCACACGAGGAACGTCCCGGCGAACTGGAAGACCACCGCCGTGGCGACATCGCTGATACGCGAATTCACCGCCAGGGCCACGCGCGACAGCACCAGCGCAAGCACGACGCTGCCGAGTGTGACGATGATCAGCATCGGTACGACACTCCAGCCGGATATGAAGCCGGTGGCGGTGGCGCCGACGGCCAGCCGATAGACGAGCAGCGCGCTCGCGTCGTTGAACAGGCTCTCGCCCTCGAGGATCACGAGCAGGCGGTGCGGCGGGCGCAGCGCCTTGAGCACGGTCGTGGCCGCGGCCGCGTCCGGTGGGGCCACGATCGCACCTAACGCGATGGCCGCCGCCCAGGGCATCGCCGGCACGAGGGCATGCGCGACCACGGCAACGACGACGATCGTGAGCGCGACCGCGCCGAGGGCGAGGCTCGCGACGGCCCGCCAGTTCGCGCGGAGGTCGCGCGGCGACGAGTCGAACGCCGCGTCGAGGAGCACCGGCGCGACGAACAGCGCCAGCGCAAGCTCCGGGTCGAGCACGAGCGTCGGCACGCCGGGGATGAGCGCCAGCGCGGCACCGGCCAGCGCCACGAGCGCCGGATACGGTGCCCCGATCCGCCGCGCCACAGCGGCGAGCGCCGCGCCGCCGACCAGCAGCGCGATGATGACCTCGAAGACTCTCATCTCCCTCCAGACTCCGGAAGTTCTTGAGGCAGGATTTTACTCGCTCAAGATACTCCGCCGAAGTGGAGACGTTGGGGAGGGACGTCAGGGTTATCCAATGGTCGTCTGAACCGCGGAGATCGCAGAGGTCGCGGGAGGGTGACTTCGTGCCTAACGCTGCGGGGGTTCTGTCACCTCGGCGTCCTCCGCGTCCTCGGCGGTTCAAACAATTCCACTTCCCAACCCGGAATTCACGTCATCTGACGCTCGTGAGACAGCTGCCGCGACGCAGTGACGCCGCGACCGTGGCGGCGCGAGCGCAGGAGCGTGTCCAGACTGTAGGGGCCAGCTCCGGTGGCGAAAAGATACAGGAACACGAAACAGAAGAGCACGACGTTCTCGCCACCGTTGAGCACCGGCCAGAAGTTCCGAGGAAAGTGCGCCTGGAAATACGCGACCGCCATCTCACCCGAGAGCAGGAACGCCACCGGCCGCGTGAAGAGACCGAGGACGATGAGGATTCCCCCGAAGACCTCGAGAACTCCCGCAAACCAGAACTGCGAGAAGACCGGCGGCGGTCCGTTCCACGTCTGGCTGGCGTGCACGAGCAGGCCGAACAGTTTCTGGACCCCGTGCTGAATGAACAGCACACCGGTGATTACGCGAAGCAGGGAGTGAATAGCCCCGGGCCACCCGGGTCGCTGTGTCTCGTCCATCTGACTGATGCTCATCCGTCCTCCAACTGGTTATCGCGACGTCGCGTTACGCGCCGAGTAAGTGTTCGGCGCCTGGAGAACGCTAATGCCATGCCCCGACGGCTCGGGACGGACCATGTTACGAGTTGCACGCAGACGTCTCAGGTTGCCAGGGCGACCTCGCGAGCGTACCGGATGTTTGCGTCAGCTTTCCGTGACCAGAGTGACGTGGACGAGATTCGCGCATCCGGCGTTCGACTCAAGACCGACATCGTCGTCATCGGTGCCGGCCAGGCGGGGCTGTCCTCCGCCTATCACCTCAGGCGGCGCGGCCTCCCGCCGAACCGCGGGTTCGTCGTTTTCGACCAGTCGCCTAACGCCGGCGGCGCGTGGCAGTTCCGGTGGCCGTCGCTGACCCTGAGCACGGTCAATCGTATCCACGATCTCCCCGGAATGGCGTTCGCCGACGCGGTGGACACGGCCGCCACCGAAGTCCAGGCAGCCGTGGCCGTGCCGAAGTACTACGCCGCGTACGAGAAAGCGTTCGACCTGCCCGTTTATCGACCCGTGAAGGTGATCGTCGTCTGCGATCGCGATGGACGACTGAACATCGAAACGGACCGCCTCCAGGTGTCTGCGCGCGGGATCATCAACGCCACGGGGACATGGGAGACACCATACATCCCCGAGTACCCCGGCGCCGATCGGTTCAGGGGACGCCAGCTTCACACTCGCGACTATCGTGGCGCAGCCGAGTTCGCGAGCAAGCACGTGATCATCGTCGGCGGTGGCATCTCGGCCATCCAGCTTCTTGACGAGATCTCGCGCGTCACCACGACGACCTGGGTCACACGCCGCCCGCCGGAGTTTCGGACCGGCCCGTTCGATGAAGCGGCCGGTCGTGCCGCGGTGGCCATGGTCGAAGACCGCGTACGCCGAGGCCTTCCGCCGAGCTCCGTCGTGTCGGTCACGGGCCTGCCCGTCACACCGGCCATTGAGGCCATGCGTGAGCGTGGCGTGCTCGAGCGGCTGCCGATGTTCAGCGAGATCACCGAGGCTGGTGTTCGCTGGGCCGACGGCGCGTTCGTTCGGGCCGACGTCATCCTCTGGTGCACGGGCTTCCGCAGCTCGCTCGACCATCTCGCGCCGCTCCTGCTGCGTGAGCCTAACGGCGGCATCGTCATGACGGGCCGGCTCGCGACGCAGGTGGCGAAGGACCCACGCATCCACCTCGTCGGGTATGGCCCCTCGGCCTCGACGATCGGCGCGAATCGAGCGGGAGGGGCGGCGGCTGCCGAGTTGATGGCATACCTTGGGTTGCCCTGAGGGAGACTCGCCTCGACCATGCCACGCCCCACATCTCGCTCAACGACACGTAAGCGAGGGCCGATTCTCTACGGCGTCACGATCCCGCGCCACGCGGAGCATGAGGTGACAGCCCGGGCTTTCGTCCGCGCGCTTCTCTCTACGCCGGGCCGGGCGATCCTGAGGGAGCACGGTTTCACCGTCCCACCGCACCCCACCGTGCACGGGACGCCGCCCTGCCCTCGGCCGTAGCATCTCCGCGCCCGGCATACATACGGGAGTTAGGTTCACGGCCTGATACTGTGGTGTTAGATGGATCGTCAACCACAGTCTCTACGCTGCAGCTTCGATGAATCTTGACGGCGCGATCCTGCGCCTGGCCCTCGCGGTGGGCCTCGCCGCAACGATTCCGCTTCGGTCGCGAGATCTGCGGTCGCACCCCGTTCCGGCAGCCGATTACCGAGCGGCGATCAGCCTGGTGGAGCGACGCCAGGCCGCGGACGACCGCGTCGTGGCGCCGGGTGGCCGCACCATCCTGCTGACCCACGGGAAGCGGACCCCGCGCGTGGACGTACTCCTCCACGGCTTTACCGATTCTCCCACCCAATTTGCCGAGCTCGCCGACTCGCTCTATCAGCGGGGCGACAACGTGTACGTGCCGCGGCTGCCGCACCACGCCGAGCGTTCGGGTGACGCGCGTGCGCTCGCCGGGATGACGGCCGTGCAGCTTCGACAGACGGCGGATTCCGCCGTGGACGTCGCCGCGGCCTTGGGTGACAGCGTGGTCGTGGTGGGGCTCAGCGTCGGCGGAACGATGGCCGCATGGATGGGGCAACATCGCGCCGAAGTGCGCCGGGTGGTGATGATCGCCCCGGCGTTCGAGGCGGGGCGGGTGCCGTCGCGGCTGGAGGGATTCCTGATCAACCTGACCGAGCGGCTGCCTAACGTCACCAGACGTTCCGCCCCCGACAGTGCCAGACCCGACCGAAACCCGGGGTTCGCGACACATGCGCTGGCCGAGGTCCTGCGACTTGGCAAGGCGGTGGAGAAGACGGCCGACGGGGCGCCACCCAAAGCCGCCGAGTTCGCGTTCATGCTCAATGACGCCGATCGCACGGTGAGCACCTCGGGATCGCTGAAGGTCGCGAAGGAGTGGGACACACACGGCGCCCGCGTATCCGTCTACGTGTTCCCGGCCTCGCTCGGCATGCCGCATAACGTGCTCGACGGGCGGGAGCCGGGTGGCCAACCCGCGCTCGTGTTCCCCGAGGTCATTGCGCTTGCGGAGGGTCAGGCACCGCCCGGGCCGATTCAGGAACGCCCGCTGCACGTCACGGCGAAATACCCCTGATATCAATCGCTGGCAGACTCGCCGGACGCAGCCCCTCGCGCGGACGCGTAGAGCGCGGCGAACAGCGCGCCACCGTGTTCGATCCGCTCCTCGTCGTTGGGCGTGTTCCGGGCGATGCCGGTGAGTAGGGTCTCGATGCCCGGCGTGTCTGGCCGCTCGTACTTCGCGTCCTTCAGATCGATGTCGTGCACCACTTCAGCCACCGCCGTCAGCGCAGGATCGGAGTCGAGGCCGAACCGATGCAACAGCGTCTCGAAGGTGCAGCGATCCCCCTCGTGCGTGAACTCGCCCTCGAACATGTCGAAGCGGAGCTCACCGGGCATCGGCCGGTAGGTCTCCGGGTCGACGAAGCGGAAGCGCGCGTCGGGATCGATGAATCGCCGGATGAGCCAGGCGCTCGCCATGCGGTCGACGAAGACGCCTTTGCGAGTCACCCAGGTTCGCGCCCGGTACTTTCCGCGATCGACCCGCGATGATGTGACGGCCTGCCTAACGTTCGCCGGAGCGAGCTTCGTCTCGACCGCGGTCAGCGCCTTGTCGGCCGCCGCACGGCCCGCCGCCTCGAAGAAGTCGGTGGCGGCCACCGCGGCGAACCGCTTTCGCAGCCGGCTGATCTCATCCTCGCCGCGCCCCGGCCCGGAGTCGCGGCCGCGTGCCCGCGCCGAAGGCTGAAGCGCGCGAGCCGCTCGGGCGATCTCCTCGTAGTCGGCATCGCGTGCCGCGCGGAACGCATCGCGGAGCTGGTCATCCGTGAGGCCGTCGATGAACGCCGCACGGCACACGGAAGCGTCTCCACCGCCATCCACGATCTCGCGGCGAATCCACTGAAAGTCCTCGACCGACTGGTCGCCGTCGGGAAGCACGTACACCGAGTTCTTCACGGCGATCGCCCCCACGCGCTGCAAGCGACGGCCGATCTTGACCCGCAAGTAATCCGGCTTCGGCGGGATCTGGTGGATGAGGAGGACCCATCCGGGAGCGCCCGACTCGCGCGATTGACTCATCTTGACGGCATGTTAGTATCACAACTGAATCATCGCCAGTGCCATTTGCGGTGAGCAGATTGGCATATCAGTTGAATCACGATCGACCGTCCGCGGCCAGGAGAGTGAATGCTCCTTTTCTCACAGGCACTGCTATACTCGGCGATCTACGCGACCGGGGCTTTCAGTCCCGTCGCCGACTCGGTCGACTGGAAGGCGGTCGACTCGCTCGTCGGCAGGCCATCCGTCGCACAGCCAGGGGATGTGCACCGCTTCAACTTCCCGCGCAGCGACCTGCACGTGACCGTGGCGGGCGTCACCATCAAGCCCGCGTTTGCACTAGGCGGATGGGTCGCGATGAAGGCCGTCACCGGCGGTGTCGTGGCCATGGGCGACCTGGTGCTGACCGAGGACGAAATCACGCCCGTCATCAAGCGGCTGCAGCAGGGTGGCGTCGAGCAGACGGCCATTCACCATCACCTGCTGCGTGAATCTCCCCGCGTGTACTACATGCACGTGCACGCGCAGGGCGACCCGATGAAGATCGCCCCGACGCTGCGTGAGGCGATCGCGCTCACCAAGGCGCCGGCCCCATCGCCTGCCGCGCCCACCGCCGCCATCGACCTCGACATCGCGGCGGTCGGAAAGGCGTTAGGCTACGCGGGTCGGGTCACCGGCGGCGTCTATCAGGTCAGCGTGCCGCGCGCAGAACCGATCACGGAGCACGGTGTGCAGATCCCGCCGTCCATGGGACTCGCCACGGCGATCAACTTCCAGCCCACCGGCGGCGGCAAGGCGGCGATCACGGGCGACTTCGTCCTCACCGGTGGCGAGGTGAACCCGGTCATCCGCGCGCTCACGTCGCACGGGATCGAGGCCGTGTCGATTCACTCTCACCTGCTCGACGAGAGCCCGCGGCTCTTCTTCATGCACTTCTGGGCGAACGACGACGCGACGAAGCTCGCCACGGGACTTCGTGCGGCGCTCGACGCGACCAGGTCGCAGAAGCCTGCCACTCGTTAGGGCTCCGCGGATCGTGATGACCGGCCTGGGCGCCGCCACGCGCCGTCGTACCACGGCGCTCCTGCTCGCCGGGAGCCTGGTCGCGCCGGCGCTCGCGCCCGGTCAAGGCCCGGTGTCGTGCAGTGCCACTCCGAGCTCTCTCACTCCGGCGACGTGGACCGCGCCAGCGCCACCGAGCAGGAAGGCTCCCGCGACGACGGCCGCACCACTCGCGCTCGTCGCGGACATCCCGCTTCCCGGCCCGGCCAAGCGCTTCGACTACCAGAGCTTCGACTCGACGACCGGGCGCCTCTACATCTCGCACATGCGCGGCGACCGTCTTGTCGTCTTCGACACCCGTGGGGAGAAACTCGTGGCGAGCAAGGAAGGATTCCCCGGCGCGACAGGCGTCTGGGCCGTTCCTGAGCTTCATCGCGTTTATGTCTCGGTCACGGGGCGGCACGAGGTGGCCGTGGTCGACGATCGAACGCTGGCGGTCGTGGCTCACGTCGCCGGCGTCCGGTTTCCTGATGGCATCGCGTACGCACCGCGTGAGCAGAAGGTGTTCGTCTCCGACGAATCGGGGGGCATCGACCTGGTCATCGACGCACGCTCCACCACAGTCGCTGATCGCATCGTGCTCGGTGGCGAAGCAGGCAACACGCACTACGACGCGGTTTCGCACTGCGTCGTCGTTGCCGTTCAGACGAAGAACGAGCTCGCTGCGATCGACCCGGCCAGCGACCGGATAGTCGCTCGCTATGCCATGTCGTGCGACCACCCACACGGCTTCCTGATCGACGAGCCGAATCGTCTGGCGTTCGTCACCTGCGAAGGAGATGCCAAGCTGCTTGTCGTCGACTTGCGCACCATGCGCATCACCGCGACTCTCCGCACGGCGGACGATCCGGACGTCCTCGCGCTCGATCCGGTTCTGCGGCGCCTGTACGTCGGTTGTGAATCCGGAGCGGTGTCGATCTTCGACGAGCGGTTCGCTGACGGCCGAGGAACGCTCGCGCCGCTCGGCGAATACCGCGCGCCGTATGCGCACAGCGTCTCGGTCGATCCGGCAACGCATCGCGTGTACGTGCCTCTGCAGGACGTCAACGGCAAGCCAACCTTACGCATTCTCGAACCACGCCCCTAGCCGGAAACACTGATGAGCGGACCCCACGGCCCGCTGCCGGCCATCGTGCTGCTTGCCATTGGCGTCAGTTCCGCGTATGCCCAGAACACTGGAGCTCCGGAACGCGCATCGGTGCGCATCGGGGCGGGACAGGCCATCCGTCTTGACGGCGAGCTTCTCGAGCCGGTGTGGCAAACGGTAGACTCGATCGCGCCCCTCTCGCAGGTCGAGCCGACGCAGGGCGCGGCCCCGAGCGCGCGAACGGTCGTCCGCATCATCGCGACCACGGACGCGATCGTGTTCGGCATCCGGGCGGACAACCCGGCTGGCGTTGGCGTGGTGGCGTTCGCTCGCCAGCGCGATGCGGTGCTGGACAGTGAAGATCACATCAAGATCGTGCTCGACACGTACCTCGACGGCCGCTCGGGCTACGTGTTCGCCGTGAACCCCTACGGCGCCCGCTACGACGCGCTCGTCGCGAGTCAGGGCGAGGGTGAGGATCCCAATTGGGACGCGGTGTGGGAGGCAGCGACGTCACGCACCGAACACGGCTGGTCGGCGGAGATTCGCGTTCCGCTGAAGAGTCTTCTCTTCCGACGGGGGTTGTCGGTATGGGGATTCAATGTCCAGCGCCGCATCCAGCACCTGCAGGAAACCGATCGGTGGACGAGTCCCGAGCGCAACTACAAGGTGACCCACGTCGGGCGAGCGGGACTGCTCACCGGACTCCCGGTGTTCGATCTCGGGAAAGGACTGAGCGTCCGCCCGGCGTTCACGGCGAGCATCGGCAAGCCGTCGCCTAACGCGGACACCGAAAGCGAGGCCGACGTGAGCCTGGACGCCACGCAGCGTCTCGGCGCCAACACGCTCGCGTCGCTCACCGTCAACACCGACTTCGCCGAAACCGAGGTGGACACCCGCCGGACGAACCTCACGCGCTTTCCACTCATCTTCCCGGAAAAGCGCACGTTCTTTCTCGAGGGCTCCGACATCTTCGCCTTCGGACTCGGCACCGGCGACGATGTGCGCCCGTTCTTCAGCCGGCGCATCGGCCTCCTGAACAACGTCGAGGTCCCGCTCAACGCGGGGCTCAAGGTGAACGGACGCGAGCACAGCACCAACTTCGGCGCGCTCGTCGTCAGGACCGGAGATTCCGACGACCCGGCCATCGACTCGTTACCGACGGCAAACACGATGGCCGTGGTCCGCATCAAGCAGAACGTGCTGCGCGAATCGTCCGTGGGGGTGATTGCCACCGTCGGAGATCCGGTTGGTCGCGGCAATGCGTGGCTCGTCGGGCCGGACCTGACCTATCAGACCTCGCGCTTTCGTGGCGACAAGAACTTTCTCGTCGGGGTGTGGGGGCTGGCGATGGATCGTGCGGAGCTGACCGGGCGCAAGCGCGCGTGGGGCGGGAAGATCGACTACCCGAACGACCTCTGGGACATCGCTTTCACGTACAAGTGGCTGGGTGATGGGTTCGACCCGTCGTTAGGTATCGTGCCGCGACCGAACGTGCAGATGGTCAATTTCAACGCCGCATTCCAGCCACGGCCAAAGCGCCCCATTCTGGGGCTCCGCGTGCGGCAGATGTTCAACGAGTTCGAAACCTCGCTCGTGACAGACCTGGGCGGCACGTGGGAGAGCTACGAGGTCTTCATGGCTCCGGTCAACTGGCGGCTCGAGAGCGGTGACCGCTTCGAGTTCAACGTGGTGCCGACAGGCGAACGCCTAACGGCCCCGTTCGAGATTGCCCCCGGTGTCGTGATCGATCCCGGGAGCTACCACTGGACTCGCTTTCGCCTGGAGGGCGGGCTGGCGTCGAAGCGACGGCTATCCGGGCAGCTCACGTGGTGGTTCGGGAATTTCTATACCGGGCGGCTCGATGAGCTGACCCTCACCGCCAGCTGGAAGCCGTCACCGTTCTTCATCGTGGAGCTGAACGGCACGCGCAACACGGGACGGCTGGCGGAGGGCGATTTCATCCAGGAGGTCGTGGGAACGCGATTTCGCGTGAACGTCTCGCCCGACCTGCAGCTCGACAGCTACCTGCAGTACGACAACGAGACCGATACCTTCGGCACCAACACGCGACTCCGATGGACGTTCTCGCCGTTAGGCGACCTGTTCGTCGTGTACAACCACAACGTCGCGCGTGACGTTGCAAGTGGCGACGTGCCCGCGACGTCGATCGATCGGCGACGGTGGAGCTTCCTGTCCAACGAGCTTCTGGTGAAGCTGCAGTATGCCTTCCGGTACTGATGGGGTCAGAGTCGAATTTCATCGTTCGAACGCGTCTGCGTTCGAACGATGAAATTCGACTCTGACCCCAATTCAGGGCTTCGCCGGCAGACCGAGGTGTGTGTGAACGGCGTCGGATACGGCCGTGCCGATCTCGGTTCGCAGCGCCAGCAACTGATTCGCGTTTCCCTCGTAGCTCTGCGCCCACACCATGAACCCGTCGGCCGCGTTCACCATCCGGGCGTCCACGCGGACGCGGTTCGCCTCGCGCTGCACGACGCCCTCGACGTACAGCGACACCGCGTCGTCGACTTTCTGGCCGACGCTGAGGCGCTTCTGAAGCGCGATCGCCGTGTTTGGCGACGCCACGCGCACGCGTTGGTCGCGCGCCAGGGCATTCGTGAGCTCTGTCTGGATCGCCTCGGCGGCGACGTTCCCCGAGTCGCTTCCGAGCTCCACGAATGGCAGCACGGCGATCGCCGGTGCGGCGGGCACGGCCGCGGCCGTCGGAGCCGACACCCGCGATGCACGGCGCACGAGCAGTCCCGTGGCGACCACAGCGACGACGGCAAAGACGGCAGCGACGATGAGCGCAACGCGCTGACGACGTGACGCCCGCGCCTGCGCGGCGATGGCAGCGCCCGTGGTGGGCGTGAGCTCGCCACTCAGCACGGCGGGGTCGTCGAGTGCCGTGAGGATCTGCTGCGCGTTCTGCGGTCGTCTGTCAGGATCCTTCTCGAGGCACCGCATCACGAGCGAGACGAGCGCCGCCGGCACATCGGGGCGCAGCGTCGCGAGCGAGGGCGGCACCTCCGACAGATGTGCGGCGAGCAGCGCGTGGGGTGGACGACCGTGGAACGGATGCCTGGCCGCGAGCGCCTCGTAGGCCGTGACGCCGAACGCGTAGATATCGACGCGATAGTCCGCGTTAGGGTCGGCGGCGATCTGCTCGGGCGCCATGTACCCGGGCGTGCCCATCGACGAGCCGGCGGCCGTCAGTGTGCCCTGGGACGCCATGCCAGGCGTGCGCCGCGCGACGTCCAGGGCTTTGGCGACGCCGAAGTCGGCCACCACGGCTGAGCCGGCGTGGATGAGCACGTTGTCGGGCTTGATGTCGCGATGGACGATGCCGCGCTCGTGCGCGTACGCGAGCGCTCGCGCCACATCGCGCAGCACGCCTACCGCGTCGACGATGCGCATCGGTCCGCCCCGCGTGATCCGCGCGCGGAGCGACTCGCCTTCGACGTACGGCATCACGAGGTAGGGCCGGCCCGACATTTCCCCGGCGCTGAGCACGGGCACGATGTGGGGATGCTGCAGCCCCGCCACGACGAGGATCTCGCGGCGGAAGCGCTCGGCGTTCACATCCGCCATGAGCTCCGGCGAGAGCACCTTCACGACGACGCGTCGCTCCAGCGCCTGATCGTAGGCGACGAACACGCGCGACATGCCCCCGCCGCCGAGCTCACGCTCGACGGTGAACGAAGTACCCAGGGTATCGCGTATTTGCTCTGCGAGAGACAAGGCCGGGACGGCGGGAACCGGGAACGGGGAACCGAGGACTGACCGTGGCAACGACCTGATGACACCGCCCTGTTACTTCATGTTGGACATTACTCTGGCAACCAGGGTTTCGGGCGCTGGCGAAGCGAAACCGACCGCTGCAATGTACGCGCGCACGACCGCATGTTCACTCTCACAGACTCCCTTTCATCGAGGCAGTGCCCGATGACGTGTATCACTCGTTCGTTGCTGCTCCTGGCGTCCCTCTCGGCCTCCGCACAGTTGGCGGCGCAGACTCCGAGCCCGGCTTCCGCCGACAAGGGTACGTCGCCTCGTGACCCGGTATCGGACGCAGTGCGCCGGCTCAACTGGCGTTCGGTTGGGCCGGCGAACAACGCCGGCCGGATCTCGGTGATCGTGGGTGTGCCCGGCGATCCGTACACGTACTACGTGGCCGGCGCGAACGGCGGGATCATCAAGACGACGAACGGGGGCACGACCTTCAGGCCAATCTTCGACAAGCAGGATGTCTCGTCGATCGGCGCGATCGCGATTGCGCCGAGTGACCCGAACGTGATCTACGTCGGGACGGGAGAGGGGAACCCCCGGAACAACGCGTCGATCGGCGATGGCATGTACAAGTCTGTCGACGGCGGCGAGCACTGGGCGCACGTCGGGCTCGAGAAGTCGGACAAGATCGCTCGCATCATTATCGATGCGCACAACCCGGACATCGTGTTTGCGTGTGGCCTCGGGCGCGAGTGGGGGCCTAACGAGGAGCGTGGCGTCTTCAAGACGGTGGATGGCGGAAAGTCCTGGAAGCGCGTGCTGTTCGTTGACCCACAGACCGCCTGTTCCGACATCTCCGCCGACCCGAGCAACTCGAACATCATCTACGCCGGCATGTACACGTACCGGCGCTGGGCCTGGCACCTCGAGTCGGGCGGCGGCAACACGGCGGTCTACAAGTCGGTGAACGGCGGGGATACGTGGGAGCGCCTGTCGGGCAAAGGGCAGGAGCGAGGACTCCCGAAGGGCGACATGGACCGCATCGGCGTGGCGGTGGCACCGAGCGATCCGGATATCGTGTACGTGGTCAGCGAGACGAAGAGCGAGGGCGAGCTCTGGCGGTCCGACAACGCTGGCGCAACGTGGCGCACGGTGAATCGCGATCCGAACATCAACTTCCGTCCGTTCTACTACGCCGACATTCGCGTCGATCCGAGGAACCCGAACAGGGTCTTTTCGCTGTCGGGGGCACTGTACCTCTCCGAAGACGGTGGCACCACGTTCCGCACGATCGCGCGCGATGTCCACGGCGACCATCAGGCGTTGTGGATCGATCCGCTCAACCCCAATCGCATCCTGAGCGGGTCCGATGGTGGATGGCAGGTGAGCTACGACGGCAGCAAGACGTTCGAGGTCGTGAACACGTTCCCGTTCACGCAGTTCTATCACATCAACTACGACATGCAGCGGCCGTACATGACGTGCGGCGGCCTGCAGGACAACGGCAACTGGTGTGGGCCCAGTCAGGCGCTCTCGGGCCAGGGAAACCGGAAGGCCGACTGGTACACCGTATCAGGCGGCGACGGCTTCTTCACGGTTCCGGTGATGGACAAGCCGTGGCTCGTCTACTCCGACGCGCAGGGTGGGATGCTCAACATCACCGATACGCGAACGGGGACACAGAAGACGATCTATCCGTACCCGAATCGCGTCGGCTCCGTTGGCGACGCCATGATCTCGCACAAGTATCGCTTCAACTGGAACTCGCCGATCGCGCTCTCGCCGCAGAATCCCAAGGTCGTGTACTTCGGCGGCAACGTGCTGTTCAAGTCCACGGACTACGGGATGTCGTGGACGCCGATCTCGGGCGACCTGTCGACCAACGATCCGGCGAAGCAGCAGTCGTCGGGCGGGCCAATCGTCGTGGACAACACGGCCGCGGAGTTCCACTGCACGATCCTGACGATCGCGCCGTCGCCGCTGGACTCGAACGTCATCTGGGTCGGGACCGACGACGGCAACGTGCAGGTGACGCGCGATGGCGGGAAGACGTGGTCGAACGTCTTCAAGAACGTGCCGGGGCTCAAGCCTAACGCGTGGATCCCGACGGTCGAAGCGTCGCACTTCGATGTCGGCACGGCCTATGTCGCCGCCGACCATCATCAGGACGACGACTACACGCCGTACGCCTACATGACGACGGACTTCGGGAAGACCTGGACGCGCATCACCGGCGATCTGCCGGCGAAGGCGACGTGGGTGCATGTCGTGCGCGAAGACCCGAAGAACAGGAATCTCCTGTACCTCGGGGCCGAGATGGGCGTGTGGGCGTCGTGGGATCGCGGGGCCCACTGGTCGTCGCTGCGCGGCGATCTGCCGGTCGTTCAGGTCCGGGACATCCAGATCCATCCGCGCGACAACGATCTCCTCCTCGCGACGCACGGGCGCGGTCTCTACATCCTCGATGACATCACCGCGCTGCAGCAGCTCGAGTCGGTGAAGGGGTCGGAGGCAGTGCTGTTCGACATGCGACCGGCGGTACGCTGGAACATGTGGAGTCGCGACGGCAGCCAGGGGCAGAAGTCCTGGCGCGGCGAGAATCCGCTGGCTGGTGCGCTGATCACGTATTACCTGAAGGATCAGCCGCCGGGTGAAGTGAACGTCACGATCAGCGACAAGGACGGGAAGGTCGTTAGGCACCTGCGCCGCGTGAGCGATGAGGCGGGCGTGAACCGCGTGTCGTGGGACCTGCGCTACGACGCACCGCCGGGCGGGCCAGCGGGTGGCGCCGCTCGTGCCGCGGCGGCCGGTGCCGCGGGTGCGCCGGCCGATACGTCGCTCGAGGCGCTGCGCGCGCGCCGTCGCGCCGCGGCGGAAGGAGGAAGCGAGACATCGGACGACGACAATCCGTTCAGGGGACCACAGGCTCCGTCCGTGCTCCCGGGGACGTACACGGTCGCGCTTTCGATCGGTGGAAAGGAGTACAAGAAGACGGTGCTGGTCGAGATGGACCCACGCAGCGACATGACACCGGCGCAGGTGATCGCGCAGCACGACGCGGCGCTCCAGCTCCGAGACCTGACGGTGCGCGTCAACCAGGTGGTTGCCGGCACCGATGACATGCTGCGCCAGCTGACGGGCCTGCAGGACCAGCTACGGCATTCGCCGCTCAATGGCGCGAGCTCCGACTCGTCGTCTCAGCGTCGCGTCCTCGCGGACGTCGACTCTGCGCTCAAGGACCTCCGGCATTTCCGCGATTCGGTGCTCGCGCGCCCGATCCCGGGGCTCGGGTACCGTCAGTATCCTCGGCTGCGCGAGGAGGTCCAGACCGTTTCGGGAATGGTGTGGCGTCCACTGATGCCGCCGACGGCGGGCGAGATGCTGCGACTCGGGGAGCTCAAGACGGAGGCCGATGCGGCGCAGGGGCGGCTCGATGCGATCATTGCGTCGCGGGTGGCGAAGATCAATCAGGCGCTGGCCGGGACGCCGCATGTCATCACGCCAACCAAACCGAGGTTCACCCCCTAACCCGATGACCTGATGCCTGAAGACGAATGACTGATGACCCACAACTCGTGACTGGCCAGGACTGCTCGCGATGTCATGGCCAGTGGTGGGTCATGGGTCATCAGTCATTGGTCTTCAGGCATCAGGGCTTGGCAAGGGGCCAACGCGATTGACAGCACCCGGCGCGAGCAACAGCCTTCCGGCTCCGCGCTCCCCTGGAGTCGAATGTCTGGTTCCGCCGGATGTCGTTGGTACCGGGTCGTACTGGTAACTATCCTCGCCCTCCTGCGGCCCGAGCTGGCGGCCGGGCAGGCTACCAGACCGAGCGCGCCGATCATCCGCAACGTCGTGATCGATCGGGCCGAAGTGTTCGATTCGGTCGAGGCGAAACGGTTCTGGGGCTTCGCGCTCGTCAACGCTCTCCACGCGCGAACGCGAACCTACGTGGTTCGGCGGGAGCTGCTGTTCTCTCCGGGGGAGCCGTACGACACTGCCCGCACCAACGAATCGGCGCGAAACCTTCGCGCGCTCGCGATCTTCCGCGACGTCTGGATCGACACGGTCACGACTGACTCGGGCGTGACCGTTCACGTCCGGACGACGGACGGGTGGACGACGGACCTCGGCTTCGGGCTTCGTACCAGCGGGACCCAGCACGTCATCAACGCGTTCGTGCAGGAAACCAACCTGCTCGGCACCCGGACCATCGCCACGTTAGGCTACCAGAACGATCCGGACCGGACGACGGTGGCTGCCGGGTTCGACACGCCACGGCTGATCGCGAATCGGGTCGGGGTCGGGGCGTCCTATTCACGACTGTCGGACGGCCATGCGGCCGGCGCGACGCTGAACGCTCCGTTCGTCAGCCTGTCATCCCGCCAGGGCGGGTTCCTGGCCTGGGGTTTGTTCGACGGGCGCGTGCTGCACTACGAAGCCGGCAATCCGTTTCCGAAGGACTCGGCGCATCGCCAGAACGCGATCCTGCGCGGCGATGGCGCGGTGGCGCTCGACGCGAGCTCGCGCGGCTACGTGCGACTCGGCTTCACCGGGCAGGTGCTGCGGGATGACTTCGGCGTGCAGGGAAGCACGACTCCGCTGCCGCGCACCATCACGGTGTCGATGGGCCCGTACGTCTCTGTTCGGCGGCCGCGCTACATCCAGGCGCACAACTACGAGGCGATGGGTCGCGTCGAGGATGTGGACCTGGGGCCGTCGGTGCGGGCGGATGTCCTGCTCGCACCGAGTGCCTGGGGGTACGACCGCAACGGCATCGGGGGACGCCTCACGGCGTCGGCGGGCACGCGCGTGCCGGCCGGGTTCGCTCAGGCTGGAGCAACGCTGAGCGGGCTCCGCTCGAGCACGGGCGTCGATTCCTCGAGCGTCGAGGCCTCGCTGCTCACCGTGGTGCAGCCTAACGATTCACATCTGCTGGTGGGGCGGGTAGCGGGCGGGCAACTCAACAATCCGCCGTTCGGCGCGGAATACGACCTCGGGCTCGGCTATGCGGTGCGTGCGTTTCCGGCGCACGCGTTCACGGGCGACCGCTACTATCTGGTGAATGGTGAGTATCGGTATCTGGTCCTGCCGCGGTTCCTCGGACTCTTTGGCCTGGGACTCGCCGGGTTCGTGGACCACGGCGGCGCGTGGTTCGACGGGATGGAGCGCCGGTCCGGGACCGACGCCGGCTTCGGTGTCCGCATTGGCTCGATCCGATCGGCGGGGTCCATCGTGGGCCGATTGGACTTCGCGTATCGGTTTGCGAGCGACGTGGAGCAGGGAGGGTGGGTGGTCTCGTTAGGCAGAGGATTTGCCTGGCAAAGATTCTGAACGGCACACGCAACTGGTAACTGGTAACTGGTTACTCGCAGTTGAACACCCTCGGGACGCCTCTCTAAACGAGACGAGCATCCCGGGGGGGTCAATTACCTGTAACCAATCCCAGTAACCAATTACCAATCCCGGTAACCAATTACCAATCCAGTAACGAGTCAGCTGTGAAAGTTCACGTGATTACAGTTGGCGCGTTTCGGCCAGTCAGTCGCTTCAGATCGGACAACTCGAGGGAAGCATCGATCAACTCACGAAGCGCGTCCTGCGCGTCTCGACTTTGCTTCGACGCATCCGGCTCGACCGACTCGATGTAGACCCGCAGCGTCGCGCCCGACGTGCCGGTGCCTGACAAGCGATACACGATCCGCGCGCCGTCGGCGAAAATGATCCGGAGGCCCTGGTGCTCGCTCGTGCTACCGTCTACCGGGTCGTGATACGCGAAATCGTCGGCGGATTCCACGCGGCGTCCGGCCACCGCGGTACCAGGCAGGCTGGCCAGCTGCTCCTGCACTCGCGCCATCACCGCCTTCGCAGCGTCCGCTGGAACCTCCTCGTAGTCGTGGCGCGTATAGTAGTTGCGGCCGAAATCGCGCCAGTGCGTGCGGACGATCTGCTCGACGGACTCGCCTCGCTTCGCCAGGATGTTCAGCCAGAAGAGGACTGCCCACAGGCCATCCTTCTCTCTGACGTGATCCGAGCCGGTGCCGAAACTTTCCTCGCCGCATAACGTGATGCGGCCCGCGTCCAGGAGATTGCCAAAGAATTTCCAGCCCGTGGGCGTCTCGTAACAGCCGATGCCGAGCCGTTTCGCAACCTGGTCCACCGCGGCGCTCGTCGGCATCGAGCGCGCGACGCCCGCCAGCCCTTTCGAGTAGCCACGAACCAGCGTCGCGTTCGCGGCCAGGACAGCGAGACTGTCCGACGGGGTCACGAAGAAGTCGCGGCCCAAAATCATGTTGCGGTCGCCGTCACCGTCGGACGCCGCGCCGAAGTCGGGGGCGCTCGCGCCCTTCATTCGTTCCACGAGGTCGTGCGCGTAGGTGAGGTTGGGGTCCGGGTGGCCACCGCCGAAATCCTCCAGCGGCTTGCCGTTCATCACCGTGCCGTTCGGCGCACCGAGGCGCTGCTCGAGGATCTCGTTCGCGTACGGGCCGGTCACGGCGTGCATGGCGTCGAACAGCATGCGGAACCGGCCGTTCGCAAACAGCGCGCGCAGTGAGTCGAAGTCGAACAATCGTTCCATCAGGTCCGCGTAGTTGGCGACGGGATCGATTACCGTCACGCGCAGGTCGCCGAGTTGTTGGTCGCCGTCGCGGTCGAGGTGGACGTCCGGCGCGTCGACGGTGCGGTACTCCGAGATCTCGCGCGTCCGCTTCGCGATTGCGGACGTGACCTGCTCCGGCGCCGGGCCACCGTTCGACAGGTTGTACTTCACCCCGAAATCCCCGTTAGGCCCGCCGGGGTTGTGGCTCGCGGACAGGATTATTCCGCCGTCGGCTTTTCGCTCGCGAATCACACATGACGCCGCCGGCGTCGACAGGATGCCTCCGCGCCCGACCAGCACGCGACCCACCCCGTTGGCCGCGGCCATGCGAATCACCGTCTGGATCGCCTGGCGGTTGAAGTAGCGGCCGTCGCCGCCAACCACGAGTGTCGCTGCGCGGGGGAGGTCCGCCGCGTCGAAGACCGCTTGCACGAAGTTCTCGAGGTAGCCCGGCTGCTGGAACACCGAGACACGCTTGCGCAGTCCCGATGTTCCGGGGTTCTGATCGGTGAACGGTTGGGTCGGAACCGTGAGGATCGTCATGGCGAATCGTGTAAGTCGAAGTGGAAGGGAACCTACGGCTGCCGATACGCGCTCGACAGGCGCCTCCCGGGTTGGCTGGTCGCGTCAAGACAGGCTGCGACGCTGGCCCGCAATTCGCCTAGTGGCGATAGCACCAGACCCAACCGTCGTGCCCCGCACGATGACGTGCACAGGAGACTCTCTCGAAATGTCGATCACCCTCGGGCCTCGCGCCCGGTCTCATCTATTGCCCCTCGCCTCCATGCGGTCCGCATGTGGCCTCGTGCTCGCCATGTCGGTCGCAGCGGCCTGCGACAAGCTAGGCCGGAAAGAGCCACAGCGAAGCGAGACCGGCGGCGAGGTAGACAACTCGTTCAAGCCGGAAAAGATCAAGTCGGTGAAAGGTGTGCCGATCGCGGACGTTCGCGCCGCAGTCGCGAAGCGCCTGCAGGGGCCGCGCCCGAAGCCGATCGGCGAGGCGCAATGGAAGCACGCCGTGAAGCTCTACGCGGAGTACGGCGGCTATCCGATCTGGCTCGACGGCGACGGGCTCCGCGAGCGTCGCACGAAGACGCTGATGACGGCGCTGCTCAACGCCGACGCCGACGCCCTCGCCCTCGACAATTATCCGCTCGACGATCTCCACCGTGTTCTCGCGACGCTGCTCAGGGCGAAGCGGCCGAGCGCCGAGTTGCTCGGCGACGTAGACGTCGTGTTGACCGCGACCTACGTCGCGCTTGGCCAGGACCTGCTGACCGGCCAGGTGGATCCGAGCAGCGTGTCGCAGGACTGGCACATCAAGCCGACGCCGGCCCAGGTGGATTCGGCGCTCGGGCGCTTTCTGAGAGACAGGCGGTTCGATATTACCATGACGCAGATGCGTCCGGAGTATCCCGAGTACAAGGATCTGCAGAAGCAGCTCACGCGGTTCCGCCAGATCGTGGCCAAGGGCGGCTGGGATTCGGTGCCGGCAGGCAAGGCGCTCAAACCGGGCGATTCCGCGCCTGCCGAGCGCCTAACGGCGCTGCGTGATCGGCTTCGTGTCGAAGGCTACGACGTCGGCACGCCGAGCGCCCCGGCGAAGGGCAAGGGCACGACGACCGGAAAATACGATCACGGGCTTGCCGCGGCCGTCGCGCAGTTCCAGGTCGAGCACGGGATTGCCGTGGATAGCACGCTGGGCAGGGAGACCGTGCAGGCGCTCAACGTGCCGGCGGCGTTCCGGCTCGGGCAGATCGCCGCGAACATGGAGCGCTACCGATGGATGCCTCGCTCGCTCGGGGACAAGTATGTGTTCGTGAACGTGCCGGCGTTTCGTCTGGAGGCGTACGACAACGGCAAGCCGGTCTTGAACATGAAGGTGATCGTCGGCGCGGAGTACAAGGACAAGAACACGCCGGTCTTCTCGGATTCCATGCAGTACGTGGTGTTCCGCCCGTACTGGAACGCGACGGACTCGATCGCGGCGAAGGAGCTGTGGCCGAAGGTCGAGGCCGACCCGACGTTCCTCGACCGCAACGAGTACGAGATCGTCACCGAGAACGGCAAGCAGCGCATCCGGCAGAAACCGGGGGACAAGAACGCGTTAGGCCTCGTAAAGTTCATGTTCCCGAACTCGTTCGACATCTACATGCACGATACGCCCGAGGATCAGCTGTTCGCGAAGGACGTGCGCGCGTTCAGCCACGGTTGCATCCGTCTCGAGAAGCCTGCGGAGATGGCGCAGTGGGTCCTCGGCTGGACGCCGGAGCAGGTGAAGGACGCGATGGAGAACGGCCCGGATGACCGCCACGTGAACCTGAAGCAGAAGGTGCCGGTGTACATCGTGTACTTCACGACTTTCATGCGTGACGGGCGGCTGTACTTCGGCAATGACCTGTACGGTCGCGATGGTCCGCTCGTGGCCGCCGTGAAGAACGGCGCTCAGCCGACCGTGAGCTCGATTCAGGCGGTGCGGCTCCTGAGAGAGCTCGCGGAAGATTAGGCTACGTACGGGGTCAGAGTCGAATTTCATCCTTCCA
>DASUGD010000122.1:0-19095 GCA_036274195.1 Gemmatimonadaceae bacterium
CCGTCATTTCCAGATCCAACCCGGAATGGTGACGAACAAGAGGTTCAGCACCTGCGCCACGACCACCATCACCACCATCATGACCATGAGCGTGAAGCCAGTCATGAAGAAGAGCACGATCAGGCCCGCCGCGATCCCCGCCACGAACAGGATGGGGACGAGGACGAAGAAGGCGAACGCGAGCAGCGCGGTATAGGGCGTGAACCTGGTGTGGCGGAAAGCCGAGACGAAGTCGCCGATCGCCGCACGCAACCCCGTCACGGGGCGGGCACCCGACGGATCGGCGCCTAACGCGAGGAGCCGCCGCTCGCGCTGCGGCAGCTTCGGGTGCATCCGCCCGAACTCCCCGACCGCGGCGTCCTTCGCCGAGGCGTGCGGCGGCCACGTGAAGAACAGGAGCGACACGGGCTCGCCCTGCGGCACGAGACACTGTACGGTCCCGAAATGGCGCAGCGCCCGTGCGAGCGCGTCCGGGTTTCGCGTGAGCTGAACGGCCATCGCGTCGGCGAGATGCCGGCGCGTTCGCCACATGAACGCGACGATCGGCCCGATGAGCGCCATCGACGAGATGAACACGGCGAACCGCACGACGTACGCAATCATCGTCGACGGAAGCGAGAGGAACATGACGATCGTGTCCCACTTCCCCGCGAGTCCCTTCCGGTTGCTCGCCAGCCGTTTCCCGACCTCGGCATCCTCGAGGTCGGTCACGCCACGCAGGAAGGCGTCGCTCACGAACTCGGCCTCCCAGCGGTCGACGGTCCGTTCCTGTCCGCGGAACGCCGTCCGGAACCCTCGCCAGATCGCCCGACGCGATGACGCCGCGAAGGGCGCGTTCACGAGAAGCGCCAGCGCACCCCAGGTCTGATAGATCGAGAAGATGATGGAGACGATCTTCAGGTCACCGTTCCCGATCGACCCGACGACGTGACCCACCACCGCTTGCGTCTCGTCGCGATCGAGCTTGTCGAGCAGCCCGCGCGTGACGAGCACGGTTGCATCGTCGACGCCCACGCCCACCGCGGCGGCGTTCACCACGTCCGAGTCGATGATCCGGAGTCGGGGTGGCTGGAGGCCGGCGGCGATGGCCATCTCCTCGACCACGTTGCGAAGCTGTCGTTCCTCGAGGTCTCGCTCGTTGGGCGCGCGCGACCCGGTCTGCTCGAGCGCGTGCCCGATCGCCACGTGCCGCAGGAGCCGTCGATTGGCCAACCAGAGCGCGAAGATCGCCAGTGCACCGGGAAGCACGAGCACGACGATAGCCAGCACCATGCGGGCAATCTGCGCCGCCGGCGCCTGATCCGAGCCGGTAGCGGCGGTCATTCCCGGAATCAGCAGTGCGCTCTCGCGCAACCGTGTCAGCGCGGCCGCCGAAACCGGCGACACCGCATTCACGATGTGCCACACGGTCAGCAGCACCGTGAACACGAGCGGGGTGACGACGACGCACGCCGGGGCGCTCGTGATCATCACCGCCACAAAGGCGAGCACCGAGAAGCGGCGGCTCGCCTTCCGGTAGCGGTGCTGCTCGTCGAGGAAGTGAACCCGATCGATCGGTCCGGGAACGGGAATCGATCCAGCTCCGGCCCTCTGAGGGGCAAGCCCTGGTGAATCCGTGCGTCCGGTCGTTTGTGTCACGTGGGCTCGCTGAATCGTCGGAGAACTAGCTGAACCACCCTCCGATGGTACGACCATACCGTACCACCGCTTCTGCCAGCCGACAAGCGGGAATCGCATCGCATCGGCGTGCGCAATGACACGCGGTCGCTCGCAGGCAACGCCAACATCAAACCACAGAGGCCACAGAGGTGACGGAGAGCTGCCTAACGCATAGGCGTTCTCCGTGACCTCTGTAGCCTCTGTGGTCAAGAAAAGGAAACTTGTCAGTTCCGCACGTGCCGTACGATCACGAACTGGTTCCCGTCGGGCGACGCATCGTACATGGTGTTCGGTTCGACGTCGTACGGCGCTCGGAACAGAATGGTTTGCGCTCCAAGCGCTGGCGGCGCATCGCCCCACGCTTTGTCCAGCTGCACCGCCATGAGCACGCCATCGTTCCAGTAGTAGAGCTCCCGCCCATCGGCACGCCACACCGGGTGCTCGCCACCGCCTTGCGACACGGCCACGCGGCGCCCCGGTTTCGGATAGGAATCGAGGTATACCTCCGAGCGACCCGACTCGTTCGACGTGTACGCGACCCAGCGCCCATCGGGCGAAGCGCGCGCCGCCGATTCATCTGCGGGCGTCGCCGCGTACGGCCACGCCGGCGAGCCGTTCGCCGGCTGGACGAGAATGTCCCGCTGGTCGCCATCGGTTTGCTCGGTGACGAGCAGCGCGCTGCCGTCTCGCAGCCAGTCGCTCGCGAACTGCGTGCCGTCGCGCCGTGCGAGCACGCTCACGTCGCCGACCTTGAGGCGGCGCACGACCAGGTCCTTTCCGCCACGTGCGCCCACGGAGTACGAGATGCTCGTGCCATCGGCGCTCCACTGCGGGTCGTTGCTGTCACCGTCGTCGTCCGTGAGCCGCTTCGTCGTACCGTTGACCAGGTCCGTCACCCACAGGTCGCTCGTACTGCGCCCCGCGCCGAACGCGCCGTAGGCCACCAGCCGGCCGTCAGGCGAAATGCGTGGCGTCCACGGACGATTCGCGGCGATCGTACGCTGAGGACGTCCACCCCGGTCTACCACGACAAGCTCGGTGTTCGCCGCATCGGGCGATGGCCACGTCACGCCAGCCGCGATCGCCGGGGACGCGGATTTTTTCGGATCGCCGGCGATGCGCCCGGAGAGCAGCGAGCGCGCGAGCAGGCCGCCGCCGACGCCACCGACGACGAGCGTGGCGATGACCGCGTAGACCGCCGCCCTCGCGGACACGACCCGTCCCCGCGGCGCCTGCGCGCGTGCTCGTTCCCACACCTGGCCGGACTCGTCAGGCACCCTGCTGCCTAACGCATTGACTCCCGGCTCCGCGCCGCCAGCCCCGGTGAGCGCCGCCGCGAACGCCGCCGCGCTCGAGAATCGGTCCTCCGGACGCTTCGCCATGGCCCGGGCAACCGCGGCGTCGAGGAACGGTGCCACATCGAGACGATGTGTCGCGAGCGCCGTAGCCGGCTCGTTCCGTACCCGCCACAGCACCGCCGCGCGCGACGACGCCGCGAACGGCGACTGGCCCGCCAGCATCTCATGCAGTACCGCACCGAGCGCGTAGACGTCGGCGCGGGCGTCGATCGCGCGCTCGCCGGACGCCTGCTCCGGGGCCATGTACTGCGGCGTGCCAATCGCGATCCCCGTGCGGGTCAGGCGATCACCGCCCGCGTGCTCCAGCGCCAGCGCGATCCCGAAATCCGCAACCACCGCATGGTCGCCCTGCAACAGCACGTTCTCCGGCTTGACGTCGCGGTGCACGATACCGTGGCGGTGCGCGTGATCGAGCGCGTCGGCCATCTCGCGCGCGAGCTGCACCGCCACGTGCACGGGCAACCGACCCTCGCGGGCGAGCCGCGCGCGCAGCGTCTCGCCCTCGACGAACGGCATGGCGTACCACAACAGCCCCTCCTCGCCGCGCGCGGCTGGGGGCACCGTGCCCGAATCGAACAGCGGCAGGATGTGCGGATGCTGCAGACGCGCCGTGACACGAATCTCCTCGAGGAAGCGCTCCGCTCCCACGGCCGCCGCAACCTCCTCACGCAGCACCTTGATCGCGACCTGGCGGTCGTGCTTGAGGTCGCGCGCGAGGAACACCGTCGCCATCCCGCCGCGGGCAAGCTCGCGCTCGATCGCATAGCGACCAGCCAGCGCCGTTGCGAGCCGGTCGGCGACCGGCACGGGTGGCGTGCCTAACGCTCCAACTGCGTCCGCCGCCGGTCGTTCGAGAAAACCCCGATCGCTGCTGTCGTGAGCGGCGAGGAGGGATACGACTTCGCGCAGGAGATCGGCGTCGTCACCGCACGCGTCCGCGACGACGGCATTGCGCCGCGCCGGCTCGCACGCGAGCGCCGCCTTGAGAATGGTGTCCACGACACGCCACCGTTCCGGCGTCATCGGCCGCGCCGCGCCGCGTGCCCCGGGCTGATCGGCGGGCGTCGTCATGTCTCGAGGTCCCGCCGGAGCCACATCCGCGCGATGGCCCACTCACGACCGACAGTCGCCGGCGAGACGCCGAGCGCGGCCGCGGCTTCGGGGATGCTGAGCCCCGCGAAGTAACGCAGGTCCACGAGCCGCGCCTTTTGCGGATCGATCGCGGCGAGGCGCCCGAGCGCATCGTCCAGCGCGATCACGTCCACCGGATCGAGTGAGGTGGCCTCGGCCGGCTCGGCACGGTAGTCCGGCGGTCCGACACCAACCGTGACGTGGACCGCGCCTCCACGCTTGAGCGCTCGCCGCGTACGCGCATGGTCCACCAGTACGCGGCGCATCATCCGCGCGGCCAGCGCGAAGAACTGGGTGCGGCTCTCCCACTGTGCATTGTGCTGACCCCCGAGCCGTAGCCACGCCTCGTGCACGAGTGCGGTTGGCTGCAGCGTGTGGCCTTCGCCTTCGCGTCGCAGCGTGAGCCGAGCCTGTCGGCGAAGCTCCTCGTAGACGAGCCGCACGAGGGAGTCGCTTGCCGCGGCGTCGCCCGCGCTCCACGCACGCAGAAGTTCGGTCACGGCGTGTCCCGCCGCCCTCGCCGGGTGCGAGGGCGTCCGGGAACGGGGCGGGGCGACCGCAGGCGGTGATGGAGTGTTAGGCATCGGTGCTCAGGTAACGCGGCGAGGGCCCGAGCTATTTGACACCCACTCGGGCGAGCCGGTTTCGCTGACATTGTCACCTTTTGGAAAAGTCATGGCCCTCGCCTCATGAGGAGCGCTCCTGTGAGTGGGTTTCGCCGCGTTCTACGCGCTATCGAAAGAGCCTCGACGCGCCGGTCCACTCACGGAGGATCACATGACTACGCCACGTACCACTGCCGTCGTTTCAATCGGCGTCATGACGACCGTTTTCAGGATGGCCGCAGTGACGATGACCGCTCTCATGCTTGGCGCCTGTGCCGGAGCGCCGTCACGCCCTGCGGCGGAGCCGCCCGCTCCGGATGCCGTGGAGTGGTTTCCGCTCAGCATCCGCTTCGACAATGCCGTCCGCGATTACGTGCACGTCTATCTCATTGGCGACGGGCGCCAGTGGCTCCTCGGCCGAGTGGAGCCCGGGGCGGTCGCGACGCTCAAGATTCCCGACGCGGCGCTCGGTGCGAGGCTGCGGTTCGTGCAGCTCGCGGTGATCCAGGGCGGCCGCCTAACGCCGGATGCCGCGCACGACAGGCGAGCGGAGCTCACGACGCTGCAACCGGCAGTGGCGATCCTGGCGCAGCAGTGGAGATTCTCGCAGGGCGAGCTCACGCCGCTGGCCGCAAGAGCGCGGTAAGCGGGTGGCCCATCAGCGGCTTCGCGATGCTGCGACAGATCGGACACGCCTGCATGCGCGGTTCGCGTCCGAGGACGACCGTGACGGGCCCGAGCGGCACGAGCTTCTTCTCCACGGTATCATCCACCGCGACAGAGAGCGTAAGTCGGTTGCCGCTCACGACGCCGGTGAATACCGCGGGAAGCTCCGGCCCGATGGCAATCGGGTAGGCGCGCAGGGTGTAGTTGCCGTCCGCGCTGAACCGCCCCTGGTCGTCGATCGCGGTGGGCAGCGGGAAATTTCCGAGCGTGCAGCCGATGTGCACGTGGGCGACCGTGTCGTCGAGAATGGCGCCCGCGTTCTCCCCGCCCCACGTGCCGCGCGTCAGCACGTGGGTGGACTCGGTAACGCTCTGGCCGCTGCATGCCGCGATGCCGACCGTGACCACAGCGACCAGTGCGAGTACGGAAGTGCTGCCTGTGCGCATTCCCATGGCACCCGAATGATCAGGCGAGCAGCGTGAACCCCGCAATGGCGAAGTGCTGGTCGAAGGTGAACGCGTGGGTCACCCTGGTTCGTCGCATGACCTCGAAGCTCACGGCGTCGATCAGCGAGAAGTCCTGATCCGAGAAGCGAGCCAGCCACCTGGTAATGGCCTCACGCTCGAGAGCGGATGACACGGCAAGCCACTCGTGCACTGGATCCTCCAGCAGCGCGGAAACCGCGACTCGTGCTTCCCTGGGCCCACGCAAGTACAGCAGGTGCGAGTGGAGCTCGGCCAGAATCAGCGCGGTGCCGACGAATTGTCCGCCAGTACCGAGGTGGCGCTCGGCGATGTCGATGGCGCGGTCGTGGTACTGGTCCTTTTGCCGACTCAGCGCAAGCAGAGCGCCGGTGTCAACGAGAGCGCGCACGCTTTCGAGGTTTGCTGCGTTGGTATTTCCCGCCGTAGAGATATTCGTCCGCGCGCTCGGCCACGTCGGGAGGGAAGTCGTCGTTGCCGGCTGTCGCGACGAGCTGACGCAGTGAGTACCCTGGTGCGTTACCGGTCAGCGCGTCATCGGCCAGGCGCCGGAGCCCCCGGCGAAAGAGCTCCGTTTTCGCCAGTCCGGTTGTCTTGATCAGTTGCTCGAGAAGTGCGCGATCACGCTCGTCGAGGTAGACGACAACCTGCTCGCGCACGCGCTTTGGTGTTTGCTTCGGCATATCGTCCCGTCGTAGATGCATGCGTTACTAGTAATGGGTACTAGTAATGCCCGTTGCGCGCAACGGGCACTGCACCGAAGGCAGGCTCGCGTCGGCCTTGTCGTCTGAAGGACGTGCGTACCGGCCGTGCGGCGCCTAACGACGCGATGCACGACCGGCACATGCCGACGGCCTGGTCAGTCGACCAATCCGGGGAACCGGAGACCGTAGGTCTGGCAAATGTCCGCGATGCGCTCGGGCTGAAACTCGATCGCGTAGCGCTCCGAGAGGTCGGAGTTGGCCAGGACGACACCGGGGTTCGGCGCGTTCACCGCCGCCATCGCCTCGCCGAGCTCGTTGAAGAAGTGCTCGAAGCCGGGCCGCGCGATGATCTCGAGGATGCGGCACGGGGTGTCGCCGGCGTTCCAGAACGTGTGCCACTGGTTGCGCGGCTTGAAGACGAGGTCTCCAGCCTCGGCGTAGACGACATCGTCGCCAAGCAGTGCGCCCATTCGACCCTCGAGCACGTAGCTGTACTCGTCCTCGCGCGCGTGACGGTGGTAGGGGGCAGCGAGCGTGCGTGGCGGTATCGGATGCTCGACGAGCGAGAAGAGGCCGCCGGTCTCCGCGCCCCAGATCATGAATCTGACGCCGACCGATCCGAGGTCTGTGAACTTGCCCTCGCGTGGGCCGATGATCCGAGGGCCGGTCGAG
The DNA here is from genome assembly GCA_036274195.1 of Gemmatimonadaceae bacterium. GTDB lineage: Bacteria > Gemmatimonadota > Gemmatimonadetes > Gemmatimonadales > Gemmatimonadaceae > JAJKIV01. The sequence continues at coordinate 7,278 of DASUGD010000122.1, forward strand.
CCGTCGAACCGGACGGTTGGAATCTCGAATGACTTCCGCTCTTCAGTCCAACTAGTAGGTGCCGTCTGCTGTAGCGTAGCCATGGTGTCGCCTCACTGTTGTTTTTATGCGCTTAAATCCAAATTCATTGAACAATAACGTTCACTGAACTGAGACGACGATAAGGAACACAGGCGGCGTTGTCAATAGTTCAATGAACAGTTAAGTTCACTCAAATGGCAACCCGGAAATACGAGAAGAGGCGCCGAGCCGAGCAGGAGTCGGAGACCAGGCGGCGGATCGTGGAGGCCGTGGCCGCGCTGCATGGCGAAATCGGACCGGCGCGGACGACCATCAAGGCGATCGCCGAGCGTGCGGGTGTAGAGCGGCTGACGGTGTATCGTCACTTCGCCGATGAGAGCGCGATCTTCGCCGCGTGCGACGCGCATTTCCGGGCGGAGACGCCGCCGCCGAACCCCGCCGAATGGGCGAACATCGCCGACCCGGCTGGCCGCCTCCGTGTGGCGCTCCTGGCGGTTTACGGTTTCTACCGCCGCGGCGAGAACATGATCGCGAACGCCAATCGCGACGCAGCAGAACTGCCCGCTCTCGCGGCGTTGCTGGCTCCGAGGGATCGGTTCATTGCGGCCGTGCGCGACGACCTCGTCGCGGCGTGGCCTGCAGCGGACGATCGCGCCCGGGCACGGCTTGCCGCCGCGATCGCTCACGCGCTTCGCTTCGATACCTGGCGGTCGCTGGCGCGCGCCGAAGGCCTCGAGGACTCCGAGGCGGCGGAGCTGATGGTCGATCTCGCGAGAGCAATCGTCATCCCGAGCCGTTAGGCGGGAGAATTACTTCTCGAGGCCAGGCTTACTTCGTCCGCTTCCCCTCGATCGCCCCACCGGCCCCCGGATTCAGACTGATCGCCGTGGCGCGACCGGACGCGTCGCGCTTGAAGGACACCTGCCAGCCTAACGACGCCATCACGAAACTCGTGTCCGACTTCGGGATGAGCTCCTGTTCGGGAAGCTGCCGCGCCACTCGCAGCATGAGCCGGCCACTATCCTGCTCGACCTTCGCCTCGAGACCCTGAACCATGTACGCGCCGACGAGTCCCGCGACCGTCTTGGCATCGAGCGTCAGCGCGGTCACTCGCTCCGCTCCATAGTCAGGCCACCCATACTCGGCAGCGAGCGAGCGAAGCACTTCGGAGATCAGCATCGGGCCGCCGTCGCCGTTCGTCATGACGGCAGCACCGACGCCTAACTCGGGATACATGACGAGCTGCGAGTGGAACCCTTCGTTCGCGCCACCGTGCCCGAAATGGAAGTTGCGTCCGGTACCGCCGACGAAGGGACCGAGGCCGACTTCGTTCTTCTGCGCCGTGAGCATCTGCTGCGTCATGCCCTGCGAGAGGAGCGACGTCGAGCGCCCCGCACGCGCGTCGGTGATGGCGATGGCCCACTTCAAGAGGTCGGTGGGGGTCGTCCACAGCCCGGCGGGCGCCATCTCGGGATACACGTGCCATCCGCCCGGGATCGGCTTGCCGTCCTGCGTGTGCGCATGCGCCGCCTCGGACGCGCGCGCTGCGGGGATGGGCTGCTCGTAGGTGCTGCTCGTCATGCCCACCGGGCCAAGCACGAGCTCCTGCATGAGCGCCGGGAACGGTTTGCCTGTCACGTCCACGAGAAGCTGCTGCATGATGGTCGTTCCGCCGCCGGAATAGCGCTCGATCGCGCCCGGCGTCGTGTCGACGCGAACGGGAGCCGTGTTCGCCGGCTTCGCCCCATCGAGCACCTGTACGACCGTTGGTATCGGGTCGGTCGTCGCGTAGCCCGGGAACCCGTGCACCGTTAGGCCAGCGGTGTGGCTCACGATGCGGCGAAGCGTGACCTTCTCCGTCGTGGTGAACTTGTTGTCTGGGACCTTCCACGACTTGAGGTACTTGTTCACGTTCGTGTCGAGGTTCAGCGTGCCGCGCTCGACGAGGCGGAGCATCGCTGTCGCCGCGACCGGCTTGCTGATCGAGGCCGCCTGGAAGAGCGTTGTCGGCGTGACGGGGTCGGACTTGCCCGCTTCCTTCACGCCGAAGCCGCGCGCCCATGCTATCCGCCCACCCTCGATGACGGCGATGCTCACGCCTGGCACCTTGTAATTCGTCATCCGCTCGGCGAGGGTCCAGCGCTGGTTCGGTTTTCCCTCGATTTCCACCGGTGGCCGCAGTCCGGCCAACACGCGGCTGATCCGGGTGGTGTCGTTGGGATCAGCGGCTCGGGCGGCGGCGGAGTCGGTTCGCGGCGTTTCCGAACGCGCGCTGCAGCCGGCCAGCGCGGCGATGGCGATGATGGCCGGGATTGATCTGGCGCGGGTCACAGGCATTGCTCAGGAGGAGATGGTGGCGTGAGTTTACGCCCATACGTCCGCCGTGCCAAGCTTCGAGCAGTCGGAAACGGCGCCAACAGGAACGGCGCTGACCAGAACGGCGCTGGCCAGAACGGCGCTGGCCACAGCAGCGCAGGGCATGACGGCGCCGGATGCCGAAGAGCGCAAAATGCCTGAGGGCGCGTGATGCCAGAGAGCGCATGGTGCCAGACGGCGCGACAGGAGCGCAGGACAGCAGCGACGCAACGGCGCGACTCGACGGGATGTCCGCATCGTTCCTCTGCGCCGTGGCGCCGCTGTGGCCCTGCGCCCCTGTCGCGCCCTTAGGCATTACGCGCTGTCAGGCTGTATGCGCCGTTAGGCATCGCGCGCCGTTAGGCATCCGGCGCCCCTCTGCCCTGCGCCGTTCTGGTCTGCGCCGTTTCGGTACGCGTCGTCAGTCCTTCCTCCACAGATCGATTGGCTTTGCGACGCCGTTGGGCCGAAACGGCATCGCGATCTTGCGCCCTTGTCCCGCCGACGCGTATGCCGCGTACATCACCTCGAGCACCACGCGTCCCGTTTCGCCATCGGAGATCGGCGTCTCCTTGCCGCGCACGCATCGCGCGAAGTGCCGCATCTCCTGCGGAAACCCGTAGTTCCAGTGCTCCTCGAAGACAGGCCACGACCATCCCTTCGTCGATGCGGCCTTCTCCACGGCGTAGCCGTAGCCGACCTCGGAGTACGTCGGCAGGGCGTTGCCCATCAGCATGTCGGCGTACGTCTGTCCCTGTGCGCCGAAGACTTCGACGGAGTCGTCCATCCCGCCGGGCTTGGTCCAGCTGTTCTCGACCACGCCGATCGCGCCACCGTCGAACTCCATGATCGTGAGCGCCTCGTCGTCGCCCGTCGTGCGATTCCCGTGCACCTGCGTCGCGAGCTGTGCGTAGACGCTCCTCACGTTAGGCTTGCCGAGGAGCCACCAGCAGAACGCGATGCCGTGGCAGCCGAGGTCCATGAGCGCACCGCCACCCGATCGTTCGACATCCCAGAACCAGTCGGCGTGCGGGCCATTGTGCTTCTCGCTCTGCTTGACGAGGTGTACGCGGCCGAACGCGCCTTCGTCCACCATCTGCTTCGCCTTGACGTACTTCGGCGCGAAGAAGAGCTCCTCGGCGTAGAGGAGGAGGACGCCGGCTTTCCGACAAGCGTCGATCATGGCGTCGGCTTCCTCGAGCGTCATGCAGAGGGGCTTCTCGCTCACGACGTGCTTCCCTGCCTGTGCAGCCTCGATGGTAATGCGCGCGTGGACGTTGTTCGGGGCCGAGATGGAGATCATCTCGATCGCGGGGTCGCGCAGCATCGCGCGGTAGTCGGTGTGAAACGAGGCGATGCCGTGTCTTCGCGCGAACGCCTCGGCGTTGCCGGGCGTGGGCGAGGCCACTGCAACGACTTCCGCTTCCTCGGGCATGGATTTCACGGAGGCCGCGATGCAGTCCGCCTGAAATCGCGACCCGACGATTCCGATCTTTACCTTGGACATTGGCTCATCGCCCTAGAATGAAGGTCGTGCGCGATGGACATGACGCTACGCGCAGTCGCGCCGGACGCAACCAGTGATCGAGTGTCGATAGCGGCGGCAGATGACCGATATGGCGAATTGCCATGACCAGGCGGAGCGCGCAGGCGGGCGTCGCGTTTCGGCTGGCTTTACAACGCGGGACCGCAGAACGCGCAGAACGCCGCTGGCGCGGGGCGCCGCAGAAGGCCGCAGAAGGCCGCAGAAAACTGCTCGGCACCTCTGACGCCGCGCGCAACGAGCCCTTTTTGAAGGGGGACAACCTCGGGACGCCAATACTGGCGTCCCGAGGCAGTTCATTAAGAAACCCGGCTCGTTGCGTGAGGAGCTTGGCTTCGCACACGGAGCCCTTCTGCGGCCTCCTGCGGCGGCGCGAAGCGCCGTTCTGCGCGTTCTGCGGTCCCGCGCCGTTCAAGCCAGCCCTAACGTGATATCGGAATAACGCGAGGGAAGCCGACCATGGCAACTGCCATAAAGGCCGTGCCCACTTACCATCAACGCCTCAGCAGCAAGTTACGAGAAAGACTTCCTGTCGAGCGTCGATCTCGTCGCCTCTCGTTCGACGTACCTACGAACCCATTCAACGAGGAACCCGGTGCGGTACATCCTGTTCGTGTGCGTCGATCCGGCGGCTGAGACATACGTCCCCGACGAGGACAATATCGAGGAGTGGGTGGCCGAGACGGAGCAGCGAAAGGTCCGCATTCTCGGGAGCCGCCTCGAGGGATTGAAGGACGCGAGGACCATCCGTCGCCGCAACGGCAAGGTCATCGTCACCGATGGCCCCTTTGCCGAGACGAAGGAGTGGATCGCGGGCTTCGATCTGCTCGAGTGCGCCAGCATGGACGAGGCGATCGAGGTCGCGTCGCGACACCCCATGGCGCGCTTCGGAAGACTGGAGCTCCGGCCGCTCGTGCCGGACGAGTGAGCGGTCTGCAGGCTGACCAATGATATCTCTCACAGGAGCATCTATATGAGGAAGCTGATTGTGTCCGAGTTCATGACGCTCGACGGCGTCATGCAGGCCCCTGGCGGCAAGGACGAGGATCGAGATGGAGGGTTCGAGCACGGCGGCTGGACCATTCCCTACTGGCACGACGACATCGGCAAGAGCTTCGGCGCGCTCATGGCCAACACCGACGCCTTCCTGCTCGGTCGCCGCACGTACGTGACGCACGCGGAGGCGTTCGAGCCGCTTCCGCCGGGCGACCCGTTCGGCGACATGATGAACGCGCCGAAGCATTACGTCGTGTCGCGGACGCTGAAGAATCCCATCTGGCGCAACACCACGATCATTCGGGACAACGTGATCGAGTCGGTGCGGGCGCTCAAGGCGGAGCCGGGGAAGAACATCCTGACGGATGGCAGCAGCCAGCTCGTTCACGCCCTGTTCGCCCATGACCTGGTGGACGAGCTGCACCTGCTCGTCTACCCGCTGGCGTTAGGCAAGGGGAAGCGGGTGCTGCCGGACGGGGTGGTGACGAAGTTCAGGCTCACCTCATCGACACCCTATCCGACCGGGGTGGTTGGGCTTCACTACGCCCGAGCGTGACTGGCCCCGATGCGAGGGGCGCTCGTCCGGGGCCGCTTCGACGATGTTGCCTAACGGCGACGCGCCCTGCCTTGTGTTCCGGCCTTCGAGCCCCGACCTGTCGTCTGGGCGAATCTCCAGCTCGTCTCGAGCAGCTCCTTCAAGGCGCCGTCGCTCAATCGGTTCACGCGAGCGAGGACGCACGGGTAGCTCACGTAATGCGGCTTGAGATAATAGTGGTCCGGCTCCGCGTCGAGACGCAGGTCGCGCTCGACGAAGCTGAGTCGAAACACTACGGACTCCGGCTCGGCCTGTTTGTTCGTCGGAATACACGCGAACATCTTCCCGCGAACCTTAAGCGTCGGCGCGCCCCACGACGTGGTCTCCTCGACATCAGCCAGCCGGAGGCCGAATCGTCTCACGCGGGCGAAGTAGTCTTTCGCGGCGCGGCGGGCACTCGACGCGCGCTTGCCACGCGACTCGGTCGAGAGTCCTTTCGGCGCGCGCTTTCGCCACGCGGCTTCGAGCGCAATGGCGACGGCGCGCTTGCTCGCGCCGCGGAGGAGGACGGTCGTGCTGCCGGACGCGCCCCACGCGCCGGCCGCGCGCGCGAATGTCTTCGGATGGTCCCTCACGAGCAGGTCCTGATCCTGCGGCGTCAGCATCGTGACGCCGTACCGCTTATCAGGGTAGCCGAGGGTCGCGAAGACCTTGCCTCCAACACGGAAGTCCGCGTGGCCCATGTGGGACCCTTCGACAACCTCGGGAAGGCTCAGCGCCAGCCGGCGGAATTCGTCTGCGGTCATGGGTGCGAAATGATCGTCCTCGCATGATGGTAGGCCGCCACAATCGTTACCTGAATTCGGCGAAGCTCATTAACGACTACCTCGGCGCCGATGCGGTGCGCTCGGCCGGCTTCACTCGCTTGAGTTCCGGGATACCGGCAGTCCGAAGGGAGGTCGGGTTGGCGTCGGCTCCGATCGTGAAGGTGACGAACGAGCGGTCCCGAGTCGGCCGCCGCCACTGGACCTGGAACGTGTCGTAGTGCCAGTGCACGAGATCGCCTGTTGCCGTGCCGTAGCGCATAACGAGATGGCCCCCTTCCTCCTTCACATCCGCCGCGCCATACGCACTGTCGGCATACGAACCGACGTACTTCTCGAGCGGCAACGAAGGAGACGTTCCCGCAACGCGCTGCGCTTCGGCCTTCGCCCGTGCCTCCACCGCGCGTGATATCTGCGCCTTGAACGACTGGAGGATCTCGTGGCTCCAGTCGCGCGATGCGCCGCCGAAGTATTCGTCGAACGCGCGAAAGACGATCGCGATGTCGGCGGACGTCGGATTCAGGTTGGTGAGGGCGACGACTCCGAGCCGTTCCTCCGGCACCATGCCGACCATCGCCCTCATGCCGTCGATCGCGCCACCGTGAATGACGACCTTGCGGCCGCGATAGTCCTGGAGGAACCACCCCGTTCCGTAGAGCGCGAAGTGCGAGCCGGGGATCATGAGATGGTGATTCACCGGGCTCAGATTCGACAGCCATGGCTCGCGGGGAATGATCGTCTGCGGCTCGTGCAGGTCCGCGAGCGTCTTGCTCGCGATGAGCCGCTTACCCCCGTACGTGCCGCCGGCGAGCTGCAGGCGCATCCACTGCGCCATCTCGATGGCGCTGGAGTTGATCGAACCCGCCGGCCCGATGTTGTCGATGTTGTGCCACGGGACCGGGATCACCTGGTAGTCGTCGACGATCGCATGTGGCGTCGCGACGTTGTCCATCGACGCGAGCGGCTTGGTGCTGGTCCGAGTCCGGCGCATCCCCAGCGGGTCGAGGATCCGAGTGCGGACGAAGTCGTCCCAGGACGTGTCGGTCACGGCCGGGATGATCTGCCCCGCCGCGAGGAACATGTTGTTGTTGTAGCCGTAGGCCGCGCGGAAGCTCGCTATCCGTCCGAGGAACCGCTGCCGGCGCAGCACTTCCTCGCGGCTCAGGTCCGTGAGCTCCCAGAGCGCGTCGCCGCGGTCGAGCCCCACGCGGTGCGTCACGAGGTCGCGCACGGTGAGCTCGCGCGTGACCCACGGATCAGGCAGCTGGAGCGATGGCAGGTATTTCGTCGCGGGATCGCTCCAGCGGAGCTTGCCTTCATCCACCAGCATCCCGAGCGCCGCCGTCGTGAACGCCTTGGACGCCGAGCCGATGGCGAACAACGTGTTCTCGTCGGTCTTGCGCGAGCCGCCGATCTCCAGCGTTCCGTACCCTTTGGCGAAGACGACCGAGTCATCCTTGACGATCGCGACGGCGATCGCTGGCACCTTCCATTCGACGCGTGTCTTCTCGATGTAGGTGTCGAGCCTCGCGAGTCGCGGATCAGGGCGCGCTTTCTGGGCGGCGAGCCCCGGGGCGATGCACACGCCGAGTACGAACGGAACGACTCGGCTGGGAATTCGAGCGTGGGTGAGCATCCGTGAGAGTCCTCGGTGCGGGAGAACGTGCGCTCGAGACTATCGCCGCTCGAACACGACGTCGTACGCTCGGCTGCCGGCAGTGTGGAGCGCCGTCACGCGCCCCGATGCGTCGCGCGTGAACCACACGCGGTCTTCGAAGCCCTCCGCCTCGAATGAGTCGGCGGACGTCGGACGCAGCGTGAAGCGGTCCGCGGGCCGGCGGAATAGCGTGAGCGCGCCGTTCGTGACCGACACGTCGAGCGTGGTCTCGACATCGGGGCTGTAGTACGTCCCGGCGTAGGCGGCGAGCTCCGACGCGTTAGGCTTCCAGGTTGCCGAGTCGGGACGCGGGCGCTCCGGCCGTGTCGCGACGGGCCCGAGCCCGGGAAGCAGCGAGTCCACGAGCTGGCTCGCGTACAGCACGGGATTCGCGTTGGCGGCGTTGCAGAGCACCGCGACCGCGAGCCCTTTGCCCGGGAACCGGAGCAGCTCGGCGCGGTAGCCCGCGGTCGCACCGCTGTGCTCGACACGATGGACACCGCGGTAGTCGCTGATGAAGAGGCCGAGCGCGTAGCTGATCGTGTCGCCGTTCGTGAGGCGCCCGCGGACGTGCATCGAATCCACCATGGGCTTCCACTGCGGGGTGGGGTGCTCGAGCATGGCCGTCCACGTGAGCAGGTCGCTCACGGTGGTGAGGAGGCCGCCGTTGCCGTGGACGTTCTCGAACGGCATCTCGAGCTCCCACTGGCCACCCTTCTCGCGCGAGTAGGCCTGCGCCCTGCCCTTCACGACCCGCCGAAAATCGTCGCGCCACTGGGTGCTCGTTAGGCCGAGGGGCTTGAAGAGCCGCTCGCGGGAGAAGGTGGCGAATGGCTGGCCGCTCACCCGCCTCACGATGATGGCGAGGAGGTTGTAGCCGCTGTTGGTGTAGGAGTACTTGTCGCCGGGCGGGTAGTTGAGCGCGCGCTGGCGGGAGAGGATGTCGAGGACGTGGTCGTGCGTATGCACGCGTGTCTCGCGTGGCCAGCCGGCGAGGCCCGCGATCTCGCCCCAGTCGCGCAGCCCGCTCGTGTGGTTGAGGAGGTGACGAATGGTGATGGGGCGCTCGTACTGCGGAAGCTCGGGGACGTATTTGCGGACGTCGTCCTCGAGCTTGAGCTTGCCATCGAGCGCGAGGAGCACGGTCGCGGCCGCCGTGAACTGCTTCGAGATCGAGCCGGCCTCGAAGATCGTCGAGGGCTTGTTCGGGATGTCGTATTCGAGGTCCGCTTCGCCGAAGGCGCGCGTGTAGAGCGGCTGGCCTGCGCGGTCGATGCCGACGGCGCATCCGGGACCGGTGGACGAGTCCCAGCGGGCGAAGACGGTCCTGGTGAGCGGCGTGAGGTCGCGCGCTGCCAACTGGGCCGTTAGGCAGCCGGGGAGCGCGATGGTGACAGCCGTTGCGAGGAGGAGTCGGCGGGCCATGAGCCTGGCGGTGGGAGACGGCCGCAAGCTGGCGGAATGCGCCGAACCGGTCAACTACCTTCCTCCCTTAGGGCGCCCGCCTGGAGGCAGCGGATCCGCTTATTGGGGCAACTTGCCGTCCTTCAGAACTTCCTCACGCCGTCCGAGGAGCCGGATGGCGCCACTCGTTTCGATGCGGTAGATGAAGACGTCCGTAATCACATACTGGGCCACCCGGGGTTCACGCACGAGCACGTGGAACACGTCGGTGTCCTCGGGCACGTTGTCGAGCACGGTGGTCTGAACCCCCGCTTCCAGCGTGTACCCTTTCCGCGTGGAGTCGGACGGAGCGCCGAACTCGATCACGGCGTTACGCACCCGCCGCCGCGCCCGGATCTCGCGGCCGTCAGCACTCACGCGGAACCGCTCGTCGGCTCCGAGCGGGAAGATACCGGCCTGTGTCTGCGCGGGCATGAGGTAGACGAACCACTCGCCATCGGTCGCCGGCAGCACCGCCGCGTTATATGGTCGCGTGACCCGACCGAACGCCGCGCGCGCCACGTCGAGTGCGCGCGCAGCCTGGGCCAGCTCGCCGGTTTCCGCACGTGGCGGCACATGGTGCGTGACGTCGAACGTTCGCATTCGGGGCGAATTGCGTCGTGCCTCGTACGCGATCAGGTACGTGCGGCCGTCGTCGCTCATCCGGCCGAACGTCACCACCCACTCTCCATCGCGCTTGAACGCGAGATATCCGCGGATCTCGTCGGGCGACGGCTGACGCGCGAGCACCGCGTCGGTCGCGACCCACGCGGCGGAATCGTACGACGCGAGCATCTGTCCGCGTTGCGTGATGCCCGCGAGCGAATCGCGCGTAGGCGGAACGACCTGAGCGCCGACGGACGCGGCCCCCGAGACACAGAGAGCGAGCGCGTAGAACCTGAACACCATCAATGCAACTCCCTTTTGAGCCAACGTTGTTACTGGCTGGACGAACATGTGAGCCGCCGATAACGTGATGTCCTCCCCCTCATCGCGTTCGGCCGAGCCATGATCGAAGTCATTCGCTGCACCGCCGCGCTTTCGCTGCTCGCATCGTCGTTCGTCCCATCGCTCGCGCACGCCCAGCGTAACGACGCGCCCAGCTTCACGGTCGGCACCGCCACCGCCCAGCGCGGCACGACGGCGACCGGCACCATTCCCGTCCCCGCCGGCTCCGACTCCGCGCTCTCGATCCCGGTCGCCGTCATCCACGGAGCTCGACCCGGTCCCGTCGTAGCGTTCGTCGCCGGCAGTCACGGCACCGAGTACAGCTCGATCGTCGCCCTCCAGCGGCTCATTCCCCGGATCGACGCGAAGACGCTCGCCGGCACCGTGATCGTCGTCCCGATCATCAACATCGCGTCGTTCCAGCAGATGACGCCGCACATGAATCCGATCGACCGGAAGAGCATGAACGGGAACTACCCGGGCGATCCGAACGGGACTCAATCGCAGCGGGCGCTCGCGCTCGTGACGACCCAGGTTGTCGTGCCCGCGGATCTCGTCGTCGACCTTCACGGCGGAGACCTCGACGAGAACCTTCGTCCGTACAGCTACTGGTTCCGTGGCGGGAAGGCGGCGCAGGATTCCGCCGGGCTGAAGCTCGCGCTCGCGTTCGGTCTCGACCACATCATCGTCACCGACGTGAATCCCGCGGCGCCTAACGCCGGTCGCTCGCTCTCATCGCAGGCGCTGGTCAGGGGAAAGACGGTGCTGGTGGCCGAGGCGGGGCGCAGCGGTGTCGTTGCGCCGAGCGACATCACGGCGCTCGTCGACGGCTCGCTGAACGTGCTCGGTTCGCTCCGGATGCTCCAGCGAACCGTGCACCCGGTCGCGCGCCCGATCTGGCTCGACGGCGCGTCCCCGCGGATCGTCGCCGACAGCACGAGCTTCTTCTTCGCGTCGGTCGACCGCGACACCCGGGTGAAGAAGGGACAGGTCCTTGGCTACACGACCGACCTGCTGGGAAAAAAGACCGGCGATGTGGTCGCGCCAATTGATGGGCTGGTCACGTTCATTCGCGGCGTACCGTCGGCCTGGAAGGGCGCAACGCTGGCGACGGTGCTGCCGGTCATCACGGCACCGCAGCCATGGAAGGCGCCGACGCCGTAACGGCGGCGCCAACGACCATCGCGACCGGTTGGCCCAGTGACGAGTACGCCAGTCATTAGCGGCCGGTGGTCAGTCATCAGTGCCAGGGTCCTCTGGCTTCCCTTCTCCGGACCGTTTCGTGGCAACCTTCCGCGCTGGCTTGCGAGATACCTGCTGTTTTGTCGGCTGGACACGATTGGCCCGAGCCGCGGCAGCAAGTATGGATCGGCGGAGCGCGGAAAGGATCTTTCGGAGCTCGATCACTTCCTTCGCGAGTGGCTTCCACACGTCGTGCGACATCACGCCGAGGTCGCGGGCGAGCTCGAGCTGATAGTCGACCTCGGAGGTCGATT
>DASUGD010000123.1:0-8918 GCA_036274195.1 Gemmatimonadaceae bacterium
GCAGTTCGCGTCCGTGCGTCTGGCGGAGTTCAAGGTGCCGAAGAAAATCCTGATCCTGAAGGAGATTCCGGTGGGCGCAACGGGGAAACTGCAGCGGATCGGGCTGGCGCAGAAGCTCGGGCTCGGGTGAGCTGAGCCGGGTGTGCGTCGCGGCGCACACATGAACGGTGCGCCGAGGTACGGCGCAATGCGACTCGACCGTCGGCGCGTTAGGCGCTGGCCACGCCGGTCGTCGCGCTCGCCGTCGCCACGGCAGCCTGTCGCGACGCGGCCACTGACCCCGTCGCCCCGCGCGCGACGCGCGTGTCGCCGATGGTCTACGCTCGGCTCGCGTGGCCCATCATGATCAGCACCGATCATCAATGCCCCCGTACGCGGGAGACCCACCGCCGGGAGGGGGAAGGGCAAGCGGCACCGAGGCGACGCCTAACGTGGACCGGGCGATGATGGGTCTGACAGCGCGTGGAATCCCGCGCCGGTGTCGTCCGTCATCCCCACCTGTTCCCGGCGCTCGCGGTTTACCAGCAGCCGGAACACATCCGGTCGGGCGTAGTGGCCCCCGACGTCCAGTTGCCAGCGCGGGCCGGTGACCTTGTCGAGGTCGATCTCGCCATAGATGATCTCCTGCGCGCCATGGCACGGACCCGTCACGAACTTCCCGTCCGGGTCCACAATGGCGCTGTCGCCCGGGTTCACCCACCCATCATCATCGGGCTCGAGCAGCGGCTTGAACGGCCACCGGTCGGGCACGTCCGCAATACGCACCGCATTTCCGCACGCGATGACGTACACGCGGCCCTCCTTCGCGACGTGCCGCAAGGTCGATAGCCACGGCTCGCCGCGGTCCCACGTGGGCGTGACGAGCACGTCGAGCCCCGAGCAGTACAGCGCGTGGCGCGCGAGCGGCATGTAGTTCTCCCAACAGATCAACGCCCCGAGTCGGCCCACGGCCGTGTCGTACACGCGGAACGTCGAGCCGTCGCCCATCGCGTGCACCAACCGCTCCCCCGACGTGGGAACGAGCTTGCGACGCACACCGAGGAGACGTCCATCGGCATCGATGAACAGAACGGAGTTGAAGAGCGACGTGTTGCTCGCTTCCGTGTTCCGCTCGTTCATCCCAATGACGACGATCATTCGGGCATCGCGCGCGGCACGACAGAGACGCTCCGTGCTCTGGTCAGGCACCGACAGGGCTTCTCGGAGCAGCTCCACATACAGCGCGCGAAGCGCATGGGTGTCGCCCGCCGGGATGGACCAGACCCACAGGGGATAGCCCGGGACGAAGGCTTCGGGGAACACGATGAGCCGTGCTCCGCGGGCCGATGCCTCGTGGATCGCAGCGATCGCCCGCTCGATCGTAGCATCCCGGTCGAGAAATACGGGACTGATCTGGGCTGCAGCGACTAACATCGGGAATCGGGGATCGCGGATCGGGGAACGGGGATCGAAACCGGTCTGCCTCTCAATCTCTATCCGCCGGACTCCAAGTATTCCAGTATTTTCCCGACCGCTCGTCGATTCCCGATTCCCCATTCCTTCTTCCCGATGAGTTTCCTTGCCGCTTTCGGCGCCAGCGCAACCGGCGACCGGCTCGCTCGCATGCAGCGCTCGCCGCAGTACAGCTACGGCAAGTTCCAGAATCCGGTCGCGACAGTCCTGAGCACGCCCGGCACGCTATGGGCCTCGCTCAAGCGTCAGCTCACGAGCAAGGAACAACGCGTGCCCCCGGGGCCACTCCCCGTCGTTACTCGTACGCCCGCCGATTTCTCCACGCCGCCAGCGAGCGGTCTTCGCGTGACATGGTTCGGCCACGCCAGCACGTTGATCGAGATCGACGGACACCGGATCCTCGTCGATCCCGTGTGGGGTGAACGCATCTCGCCGTCACCGGCATTTGGGCCCAGGAGGTTTCATCCGCCGCCAATGGCGCTTCACGTGATGCCGAGGCTCGACGCGATCGTGCTCACGCACGACCACTACGATCATCTCGACATGTACTCGATCGGCACGCTCGTGCGGAGCGTCACCCAGGAGAAGGTGCCGTTCATCATGCCGCTCGGCGTCGGCGCCCATCTCGAGCGGTGGGACGTACCGGCGTCGCGCATCGTCGAGCTGGATTGGTGGGACACCGTGCGAGTCGGCGCGCTGACGATTGCGGCCGGCTCCGCACGCCACTTCTCCGGTCGGGGCCTAACGAATGGAAACCGGACGCTCTGGGCATCCTGGTCGATCGTTGGGCCCACGCATCGCGTCTTTCACAGCGGCGACACCGGCCCGTTCGACGGCATTGCCGAGAACGGGCGGCGCTACGGCCCGTTCGACGTCGCGCTCATCAAGATCGGTGCGTACGACGACCTGTGGCCCGATATCCACCTCACCCCCGAACAGGCGGTTCGGGCGTGCACGCTCGTGCAGGGGAAGCTGTTGTTCCCCATCCATTGGGGGACCTTCAACCTGGCGTTTCACCGCTGGGATGAACCGGCGGAGCGCGTCGTCGCCGCCGCCGGCGCGGCGGGCGTACCGCTCGTCATGCCGAAGCTCGGCCAGTCGGTCGAACCGTCTTCGCCCCCGCCTGTCGATCCATGGTGGCGCAGCGTCAAGGCTCGTTAGGCCCAAATGGGGTCAGAGTCAAATTTCATCATTCGATTGCGCGCGACGGCTGTTTTTTTGCGCACGCCGGACCGCGTTCAATCGTGCATCAATTGCAACGAGCCGATGAAATTCGACTCTGACCCCGTCTGGGCCGGCGTGTGAACACCACGGCGCCGTTTTGGAGCCGGGGCATCGGCCGTCCAGTCATAGGCGACCCAGTCGCCGCGCGCCGCCGCCACGATCCCAGCGATCGATCGAATGACGGAGGTCATGTGCGAAGATCGGGCAAGTGACCAAGGTCATTCTTGAACGATCCGAACCCTTACGAGTGGTGTCATTCCGAGAGCGGGTGTCTGCGAAGCGGGCAGGTCAGGAATCGGTTGTCATTCCGAGCGGAACGAGGAATCGCAGTCCTCCCGATGGAGGGACTCGCCCCTCTGTCGGGACGACCGGTCCTCCCGTGCCGGCATCCAGAACGGAGGGGTCATACGCATGAGCGACAGGAGCAGCATACTGAGCATCCCTCCAATGCCGTCCATCACTCCTCGCGCCACGAGCCGACTTGAAAAGGGGGAACGGCTTTTCGGGACGCTACCGTCCCGAGCGGCAGTCCCCTTTCCATTCGGCTCGTGGTGAGAGGAAGCATCCCGGTCGAGCAGGATGGTCAGTATGCTGGTCATGCTGCTCATGTCGCTCATGTAAGACGACCCCTCCGTTCTGGATGCCAGAGCGGCGCAGTCACACCGTCCGAACAGCGCCCCTCTCCTGGGACGACGGCGATTCCTCGCCTCCACGCCTGCGGGGCTCCGCTCGGAATGACAGGTCTCTTGGGACGACAATGCTCACGCCCAATCGCGACTCGCCGCGCGGGCGACGCGGCGAAACCGGGCAGGCGTTGCCCCCGTTTCGCGGTGGAGCAGGCGCGTCAGATGCGACTGGTCGGCGAAGCCGCACTCCAGCGCGACGCGCGCGATCGGTCGCCGCCTCGCTAGCGGTCGCCGTGAAATGTCTTGTTCGTAGCCGGCGGAGGGACCGGTGGCTTCCAGCGGCCCGACTCGTAATCCATCCACCGCATGAACAGCGAGTCCGAATAGTTGGCCATGATCTCCTTGCCTTCTGGAAGCCTGCGCACGTTCTCCACCAGGACGCTCGAGTATCCGGTGGTGGCAGCCCTAACGAGTCCGAGAACGCCGTCGTAGGCGGCGCGATAGCTCGGTGCCTTGAACGTGACTGTCTCGTTCGCGTACGTGATTCCGGGAACGCCCGCGAGCGACGCGAGCGACGCCGGCGGAACCACATGGAGCCCGGCCTCGAGTGGCTCCGCCACCTTCAAGGGTTTCGCCTTTGTCAGATTCCGCACCGCTCGCGCTGCCTTCTCCTTCATCTCGGCGTGCACGGAATCCACATTCCGCAGCTCGACCGTCGAGGAACTGGTCGCCTTCTTCGTAATCACGTACTCGAGCCACGGCATGCCCTTCAGGTCGTTCTGGAGCCGGTCATCACCCGAGACGAAGATGAGCGGAACGCCTACACCACCCCACGAGTACGCCACGATCTCGCTCTCGGTGATCGACTTGCCGTTGACCAGCATGTCCATCCCGAGCGTGATCGTGTGCGATGCGAAGCCGCGGCTCCCGGTCTTGGCATGCATCCCGACCGCCACGACGGCGTCGTACGTGTCAGGCGCGGTGAGGTCGACGTACGGATCGAATGCCTTGTCGCGGAACACCTGCTTGGCGCGCTGATCGAGAAGGTCCCGCCGGACATCCGGCTCGGGATTCCCGCTGCCGTGCGCGTCCACCACATCGACCTGCGTGGCGCCGCCGGCAAAGAGCCCGTCGATGACCGCGTTGAGATCTGCGGCGAGCATCTTCTGGCCGTCGGGATACTTCTCGGGATGACTGAAGAGGTAGGTCCTCCAGTCGTCCTGGCCGGCGAGTCCCTCCATGTCGTGGTAGACGAGAACGCGGACGGCTGCCTTCGACGTGCGGGCGTCGGTGCGTGTGGCGACGGCGGTGGCCGCGAGCGCCGCGGCAACGAGGCAGGCGACGCTCACGAGCGCCAGCTGGCGAATCGACATGCATACTCCGGCGGAGGTGGTGCCAGCCATCCTACGCCGCCGACCCGACGCCAACAAGGCGTTACTCGTGCGGCGCGTCAGCCGCGAGGTCGAACATGAGAAAGTCGCGCAACGGCCGATATCCGATCCGCGTGTAGATAGAGTTCGACGTCGGGTTCGACAAGTCGGTGTAGAGGACACAACGCTCGAACCCGCGCTGCAGAAGCAGCTCGCTCAGGGCTGCCACGCATGCGGTGGCGTAACCGCGCCGGCGCCATTCAGGCGGCGTGTACACCCCGCCGATCGCGACCGCCCGACTGGTGGGCCGCACCGACGCCGCCATCGTCCGCGACTCGGGGGCACACCACAGGTGAATCTCGCTCGCCGCTATTCGCCTCGCCGCGGATTCCTTTGTCGATCGAGACCCGATGCTCGCGAGGGCTTCGGACTCGAAGTCCGAGATCCACTCGGCCACGAGGTCGAGGTCATCCGGCGTTGCGACCCGCAAGCGTCCCGAGGTCGGGGGTAAGGCATCGAGCGACGTGAGCTCGTACGCGCGCTGACGCATCGCGATTTTCGCGACGCCACCCGACGCGTGCGTCCATTGCTCCACCGCGCCCTCGACCTGGCCGACCGCACCAACGACGAACCTCGGCATACGCTGCTCGGCGCCGAGCGCATCCCACACGAGCGCCAAGGCGGACGACACGTCCGCGCGGTCGCTCGCGAGCAGCAGCGGATGCCCGTGCGTCATCAGGGCCGCCAAGGCCAGCCCGCGCGCGTCGTGAACCGACGCCATGAACAGGTTATCGTTAGGCGAACGGCCCGCGGCTGCGGCTCCCGCAACGCCGAGCACGAGATGATGCTCCGCCTCGTGCTCGGCGAGCGTGGGACCGACCGCCGCGAGAAACTCGCCAGCCGATGTATAGGTGGCCAGCTGCATGGTCGGTTACACCACTTTGGCCTTCCACCCGCCGCGCCGGAACATCACGAGCGCCGCGATCGCGTACGCCGAAAACGCGATCGGGATCGCGATGAACACGCCGACCGGGCCAAACCCGAGATGAACCGCGAGCAGGTACGCCAGCGGAATCTCGAAGAGCCAGAACGAGAAGAACCCGAGCCAGGTCGGCGTCCACGTGTCGCCGGCGCCGTTGAACGACTGCGACAGCACCATGCCGTACGCGTACAGCACGAACCCGATCGCGATCACGCGCAGTCCCGTGCTCGCGTACTCCGCCACGGCGGGGTCGGACGTGAAGAGATGCACGATGCCTCGCGCGCCGAAGACGAAGATCACGCCGACCGCCCCCAGGAAGCACAGGTTGTAGAACGCCGCCCGCCACACCGCCTGTTCGGCGCGGTCCGGCTTGCGGGCGCCTAACGCCTGGCCCACCATGGTTGCCGCGGCGTTCCCCATGCCCCACGACGGCAGCAGGGCAAAGAGCACGATCCGGATCGCGATCGTGTACCCGGCGAGCGCCGCGCTGCCGAACCCGGCGAGAATCCGCACCAGCCCGATCCAGCTCGCCGTGCCGATCAGCACCTGGAACATGCCACTGCCCGAGAGGCGCAACAGCTTCGCCATGAGTCCAGGGTCCAGCGTCAGGTGTCGGCGGTGGATGTGCACCCGGCCACTCCGCCTGAAGAACTGCGACATGCCGAACAGCACGCCCGTGGTTCGCCCGATGGTCGTCGCGACGGCGGCACCCGTCACGCCAAGGCGCGGAAACGGACCGAGCCCGAAGATCAGGCAGGGGCCCAGCACGATGTTGATCGCGTTCGCGAGCCAGAGTGTGCGCATGGACAGCTGCGCGTCTCCAGCACCGCGAAAGATCCCGTTGATCAGAAAGAGCAGCAGGATCGACGCGCTGCCACCGAGCATGACGCGCGTGAAGTGGCTGCCTGTCGAGAGCACTTCAGGGGACGCTCCCATGAGTCTCAACAGCAACGGCGCGAAGATCGCTCCGAGCACGCCGAGCGCGAGCGACACGAACAGCCCGAGCGTGATGCCCTGAACGGCCGTACGCGATGCGCCCTCGCCGTCGTGCTCGCCAGTCCGACGAGCGACGGTCGCGGTCACGCCGATGGAAAGACCCATGCCGATCGTGTACACGATCGCAAGCAGCGACTCCGTCAGCCCCACGGTCGCGACGGCATCCGGGCCGAGCTTCGACACGAAGAAGACGTCGCAGACCACGAACACGCTCTCCATCATCATCTCCAACACCATGGGGATGGCGAGGATGAGGATGGCGCGACCTATCGGTCCTTCGGTGTAGCTGCGCCGGGAGCCGCGAAGCGCTTCACGCACGGCTCCCCAGATACTTTCGCCCTGTGCAGCGGCGGCAGGCGCCGCGAGGGCGATTTCAGTGGACTCTGACATAACGATCCTTGGATCGGCGCAACCCGACCGGACGGGGCGCCGAGAAAACAGAGAGGGCGGCACCGATCGCGGTGCCGCCCTCTCCGGGGCCCGGCTCAGCGTGCGATCGATGCTATCTCATTCAACCGAAACGACCGTGACGATCGGCGTGCAGAGCACGGCGACGAGGTCGGATTGGAAGGTGGGCATGCGCATCGATCTGCTCCGTGAGGGCGTGTGGCGACACAATAAAGATTCCGTGAGGGTCGCGCAAGCGCGAGCTTTGTAAACGTTAGGTCATCGCGCCACGTCCGCTCCGGCCTCGACCAGAAGCTCACGAAGCACCGCGCGATGGCAGCGGGATTCGTCCTCGCAGTAGCAGCCCACGGACAGGTTGGTCTGGTGCGACATCGCCGCCAGCAACTGGATGAGGTGCCGAGATTCCGGCGTGGACATCTGCTTGCGGTACGCCCTGGCGAAGGTCGCCCAGCGCTTGTCGGTCCACGGGTCCGAGAGCGCCCAGGAGACCAGGTCGGGTGATGGCGACAACTCCGGCAGCCACACGTCGAAGTAGTCCAACGCCGCGAAATCCTCCTTGCGGACTCCGCGGGGTGGCCGGCGCACCGTCCCGATGCGGAGCCCTTCTTCGCGCACGCGGGGCGTACCAAGTCGGACGACGTGAAGTGCCATGGGACTTGCGGTTAGGCTGTATTCTTCAAGAGTTGGGGCGGCCCGGCTCTGGGCAGCCCAAAATCACTCCCGGAACGTTCTCAGATTGCCGCGTTCGTCAGACGACTCCCCGTACCGAGACGACACTCCCGCGCCGCGGCGTGACCGCGGTTCGGCGGCCGCGCGCCGTCACGGACCTCCGCGCCGCAAGCAAGCGGTGTCGGAATCAGCACCCCGCACAGCCACGAAGCAACCGACGCGGAAACACCCGCCGGCGCCGAAGGCGCAGCCGAAGGCAAAATCGCGTCGCTCGAGACGCGGTCGCGGTGCGGGGCAGGCAAGTCCCGACTGGTCCCACGCCGCCACCGCTCGGCTCACGTCGCACCCCACCCACCGGTCGGCCTATGCGGAGACTCGCCGGTGGCTTCTCGCCGAGCACGGGCCGGTCTGTGCCTACTGCGAGCGTAAGTTCAAGCCGTCGGAGATGACGCTCGACCATGTCGCGCCGCGGCGCGGCCAGTCGGCGTACGACCGTCGCGACAACCTCGTGCTGGCGTGTCCGGAATGCAACGCCGCGAAGCGCGACATGGCGCCGATTGCGTTTCTGCTCGCACGACGGAGCCGAGCGGTGTCGCTGCTCCGGTACGGTGGCCATTTGAGTCCCATGCTCATCGACCTCGCGCGATCGCTGGTGCCGGCGGCGACGCTCGCCGCGCTCGCCAGCTCCGCGTCGGACGAAGACCCCGACGACGACTCGCCGTATCGCGATTAGCCGGCCACGGCTCTGATCGGCAAACAGGCGGAACCACGAACGCTGTGGCCGCTGACGACGCTTCGCGCCGGGCGCTGCAGACGCTGGAAAGCAATTTGTAAGAAAGAATGGGAGACGCCAGGACCGATCTGCTGCCGCGAGCGGGCGCTCGTTAGGCGTCGCGCCACGGATGCCGAGCTCGATGTGGAGATCCGGTATCACCTGGCGCGCGAGGTCGAACGCCGAACGGCTCGCGGGGAGAGCGAAGCCGAGGCGTGACGGCCGACGGGAAACGGGAAACGGGAAACGGGAAACGGGAAACGGGAAACGGGAAACGGAGAACCCTCGGGAGGCCACTCTATTCGAGCCGAGCATCCCGAGGGTTTCCGCTCTACCCCATCCCCCATCCCCCATCCCTCATCCCCCATCCCTCATCCCTCATCCCTCATCCCTCATCCCTCATCCCTCATCCCCCATCC
>DASUGD010000124.1:0-31112 GCA_036274195.1 Gemmatimonadaceae bacterium
CGCTCCATTGACGATGGCAAACGGGCGTGGCCACGGTTCGTGGCCACGCCCGTTTTGTTGATATCCCTGCCGGAGGCTAGTGCTTCTCAGCCTTCGGCGCCTTCTTGCACTTCGGGTGCAGCTGGATGTTGCCGCCGATCACGACTTGCTCGGGGATCAGGACAACGCCACCGACCTTGAGGTAGACCGCGTCACCCTTCTTCTTGGCGGGCTCGCCGAGGTCGACGAAGCGCCACTCGACTTCGACGTTCGCGGGGCCGCCGTTGACCGAGCCCAGGCCGAACGCGAGACGCGAATCCGCATACTGGCTGAGCGGACCGGTGTCCGGGTGGCCGTAATCGGTCACGTTCCAGACGTGGATGTGATCGCCGGTCGTGTGGTTCACGAAGTTGAGATCGCCGTAGGCGAAGCCTGGCGGATCCGAGATCCGGCCCGCGTTGCCGCCGTACGAGACGTTGTTAGGCGTGAGAACGAACCCGCCGAACGTCGAGAAGTCGCAGGCGAGCGCCGGCGGCTCGACGAAGTTCTTGTACGTCAGCCGAACGCCGTGGATCAGGTTGATGTCGTAGGACAGGCCCGGGGCCACGTTGGATTCCGGGAAAACCACCGCCGGAGGCGGCGAGGCTTCGTTATCGTCCTCAATCAGCTGTTCCACGACCGTTGGCCCGACGAAGCCCGCAGACGTCTCCGTGATCGTCACGCGCACCGCGCTGCCGCTGTGGTTGTTGCTGACGACGGCGATGCGGCACTCACCCGGCGCGACGGTGATGGAGCCACCCGTGGCGACGGTACCGCCGGCGACATCACCCGTACCGCCGTTGATCGATTCCGTGGCAATCGTGAAGACGCCGGAGACGTTACTGTCTTCGGTCTTACAGATGGTGAATCGGCCAACGGCCGGGACATTGTCCACCAAACCATCGGCTACGTCTCCGATCGCGAAGCTCGGTGTGCCCAGGTTCCGGACTGGAGCGGACGGGGCCGTCGGCGAATCCGAGCAGGCTGCCAGGAACGCCGTCGCGCTCACGGCGAGCGCTGTACTTCTGATCATGCGCATGTCTTCAACCTCACATCGATGGGGGTAAGACCAGAACAGGCCAAACAGCGCCGGACGGGCCTCGGGCATCGCATGACCGTGACATGGAGCACGAGCGACCGGATACATCCCTCATGGGATCGCTGTGATCGCGATCTCACGAGGAAGGCCAAGAAAATGGAAGGGGGCCTAACGATCACGCAAGCGTTGCAGTGTCACAACGCGCAGATCGGTCATTCTTTCCGAAGACGAGCCTAGCCCCAATCGGACCTTTTGACCGCTCACTCGGCCCGGAGCGCGACGATCGGGTCGACCCGCGCCGCGCGCCGCGCGGGGACATACGCCGCGATCGCGCCAATCGCTGTCAACAGGAGCGGCACCGTCACCATGACCGACAGGTCACGCGACGAGGTGGCGTAGAGCAGCTGCTCGACCAGCCGGACCGTGGCGAGCGCACCGGCGATGCCGACGGCGCACCCCACGACAGCCAGCGTGAGCCCCCACTGCAACACGGACCGCACGACCTGGTCGGCCGTGGCGCCTAACGCGATGCGAATCCCGAACTCGTTCGTCCGCCGCGCCACCGCGTAGCTCGTCACGCCGTAGAGCCCAAGCCCCGCGAGCACGAGCGCACAGGTGCTGAACGCGCCGACCAGCCCCAGCACGTATCGCCGTGGCGCGAGCGAGGCCGACAATCGCTGCTCGACGCTCGTGAACGTCATGACAGCGCCCGTTCCCATGGGGAGCATGTTCGGCTCGGCCTCGAGCGCCGCGCGACGAAGCGCGACGGCCGTCGCGGGCGACCGGTCTCGTACGCGTACGGCAACCGACACCCACGCCCACGGCTCCGCCGCGAGCGGCACATAGACCGACGGATCCTGACCGCTCTCCGGGCCGAACTGCCTAACGTCTCCCACCACGCCGATCACGACCGATGGGACCGCGCGCCCGAAGTCCGCGCGCGCCTGCGACGACCTGAAGATCGTGAGCGGCTTGCCCACCGCGTCCTGGCCCGGCCAGTAGCGCTTCGCGACGGCCTCACTGATCACGACCCCATCGCCCGGGGAACGCATCTCTGCCGGCGTGTACCACCGCCCGCGCACCAGGGGGATGCGCAGCGTCCGCAGAAACCCTTCCGACACGGTGATGTACGTCGCGAGGTCCTCGCTCGCGGGCGTTCTGCCGGGAACCTCGATGCGTGTTGGAATGCCGGCTCCCCCCAACGGCATGAAGTTGACGATTGCCGCTTCCTCGACACCGGGCTCGGCCTTCAATCGGTCGATGATTCGTTCGTAGACCGCGAGCGCCAACTGCGGATCCGCGTTCTTGTTCTGAGGCGGTGACCCGGACGCCGAAAACAACCCGTGCGGGTCGAACCCGATGCGCACGCCGAGGAGGCGCCGGTAGCTCTGAGCGAGAAGACCGGCGCCGACGAGCAGCAACAGCGCCAGCGCGAACTGCGCACTCGTTAGGATCGCGCGCCCGCGTGCCTCGCGTCGCGAGCCGCCGGCGCCGGACCGGCCGCTGAGGAGGACGCGGAAGGACCCGCCTGCCATTGCCGCACGGAGCGCGGGAAGAACCCCGAAGACCAGCGCGGTGAGCATGGTCACGCCCGCCACAACCGCCACCGCGCGCCCATCGAGCGCAAGCTCGCGGGCGCGCGGGAGATCGAACGGCGCGGTCACTCGCAACCATGATATAGCCCGCCACGCGAGCACGAGGCCGAGGCCACCTCCTGCCAGAGCGAGCGTGGCGCTCTCGACGGCGAGCTGTCGCGTAACCTGCACTCGGCTCGCGCCGAGGGCAAAGCGGATCGCGACCTCACGTCCACGTGACGCGCCTCGCACGGCGGCGAGGTTCGCGAGGTTCACGCACGCGACGAGCAGAATGAGTGCGACCGCGCCGCCCAACCCGAGAATCGCCGTGCGCACGTCGCCGACGATCTCGGTCTGCAGTGGCGCGACGTCCACGCCAACCCAATCGCCCTCTTCCTTCGGAAACGACTCGGCGATGCGCGCCTGCACGACGGACAGGAGCCGCGCGGCCTGTGGGCCGTCGACGCCCGGCGCCAGTCGACCGATGGCTCGGCTATCCGCGTGGAAGTCGCGCCGATCGACGACGGGGTCGCGCCCGGCGAGCTGCATGAGGGGTCGCCACGCGTCAGCCCACGTCGGGTACGCGAAGCCCGGTGGCATCACACCGATCACCACGGAGCTCGAGCCGTCGAAGCGGAGCGTCTGGCCGATGATCTTCACGTCGGAGCCGAACGTCTTCTGCCACAGCTCGTGCGAGATCACGACGACGTCCTGCCCGCCGGGTCGTTCTTCCTCCGCCGCGAACGTCCTGCCTAACGCCGCCTGACGGCCCATGAGCTGGAAGAAGCCGGGAGAGACGAAGCCGACGCCCACCCGCTGCGGCCCGTCGGGCCGCTGGAGCGCGAGCCCGTCGCCGCGAATCCAGGCCAGGCCGCTCAGCGCCACGCCGGCGCGTGCCCAATCCTGCAGGGTCGGATTCGAGACGAGGCGCTGGTTTCCTCCCTTGCCGCGCTGGTACAGCGAGACGAGCCGATCCGCGTCACCGTACGGCAGCGATCGCAGGAGGACGTGGTCGACGACGCTGAACATGGTGGCCGCCGCACCGATGCCGAGGGCGAGGGTGGCGACGACGGTGACGGCGAAGCCCCTGGCGTTCCGGAGCGCTCGCCATCCTGTTCGGACATCGCGAACTACGATATCGGCGAACCGGCGCCAGCCGGTTGACAGAGAAGAATCCATAGGGGGAGCGGTGGCGGGTAGACAAAACAACAACCCACCAACCGACAGCAGAGTCACGATCGGTAACAGCGGAACGGCGCAGCGCCCAAGGGACGCAAAGCCCAAACGGCGCATGATTCAAACGGCGCAGGGCCCAAACAACGCAGGGCCCAAACAACGCAGGACCCAAACGGCAAGAGCGTGAGGGGCAAACACACCGTTGCGTTGTTCGGGGTTGACGCTCTTGACCTCTGGGTCTTGCGTCGTTTGGGCCCTGCGCTCTTTGGGCCCTGCGCTCTTTGGGCCCTGCGCTCTTTGGGCCCTGCGCTCTTTGGGCCCTGCGCTCTTTGGGTTCTGCGCTCTCTGGGTTCTGCGCCGTTTGGGCTTTGCGTCCCTTGGGCGCTGCGCCGTTCCGCTGTTGCGATCTTTGTCCGTATTGTAGGGTCACCCGACTTGCCGGGAGGATTCGTGACTGCCCCCACGATCGTCGCGCCTTTGAGCCGGCATCTCGACGTCGCCGATCTCGTGCGAGCCGTCACGTTCTACCGCGACATCGTCGGCTTCGAGGTCCACGCACACGACGGCCAGTTGGCCGAGCTGACCCTTGGCCCCGCGCGCATCACGTTAGGCCTGCGCGACTCGCGCAGCGAAGGCGACAGCCGCAGCATCCTGTTCTTCGAGACCGACGACGTCGCGGCCACCTACGACATCCTCGCCGCCCGCGGCGCCAGGCCCACCGAGCCGGAGATCGTCAACTGGATCAAGATGCGGATGATCGAGATCCGCGATCCTGACGGCAACTCGCTCTGGTTCGGCACCAGCATCCGAGGCGGGCACGAACGGTCGCCGCACCGGCGCATCCTCCGGAAGGTCATGCCCGAGCTGCCACTGTCCAATGTCGCGGCAGGCGTCGTCCACTACCGCGACGTGTTAGGCTTCGAGGTCAACTACAGCCAGCACGATATCGGCGTCATGGATCGCGATGACATGCGCCTCCTGCTCATCGCGCGCTCCGCGCGGCACACGGGAATCGGCTCGTGCGCCTTCTACGTGACCGACGCGGATGCGCTGCACGCGGAGCTCACGGCCCGAGGCGCCAACGTGCAGGGACCGCCCGTGAGCAAGCCGTGGGGACTTCGCGAGTTCAGCGTGCTCGATCCCGAGGAGAACCGTCTCACGTTCGCGCAAACGTTCGAATAGGCACCTAGCCGGGCCACTCTGCAGAAACTGAAAAGCCTTACACGGATGAACTACGATCACGACGATGACGCGGATTGACTCCGCCGGCACTGACGCTCGCTCTCGCCAGGCAGCCGTTCGGTAGCGCTTGTCAAGGACAGGAGAATGACTGGTTGTGGTGCCGTGATGGTTGGATGCTCTCGGAACAAATCCGCGTCATCGTCGTGATCGTAGTTCATCCGCGTCAGGTCTTCCGCTTTTCTCCCGTCATTGTGTCCTGTTGCCGCCGGGTCCCGGCCTGACGACGCCATGACACGCTTGCACTGGACCGAGCTTCCGAAGTTCAGGACGAGTCCCACTTCGAGACCCGAGGCGCGCAGGTAGTTCGATACCTGCGCCCGATGAACCGGGTCGATGGCTTTGGAGCCACCTTGGTTTCGACGATCACCTCGGTCGACGACGAGGTCAGCGACGTAGCGGCCAACAGAGACACCGCGATAGACGACCTCGAACGCAACGTTTCGCTCGACGAACACCCCGCGATGCCGTAGCTCGACCGTCAAGGCATTTGCGTAGACTGCTTCGAGAAAACCAGCGCCCAGCATGTTGTGGACCTCGAAGCCGGCGCCAATGATGAGGTCCGTGAGATGCCCGTGGGGCAGATGCCCCCAGTCCGCGCCGGAACGGCGAGGCACCGCTGCCGGCAACTCGCTAGCTGTGTCATTATGAGGTTCCATATCACACGACACGCGTCCCCGGCAATCGACTATCATCGTCCCATTGCGTCCCGATACCAATCGGCGGCGCGCCACTAGCCACTCCCTTCACCGGTCCGCATGAGCGTTCGCGTCTTCGTCACGGGGGGTACCTTCGACAAGGAATACGACGAGCTGAGCGGGAAGCTCTACTTTCGAAACACGCACGTCGACGAGATGCTGCGGCGCGGACGATGCGGGTTGGACGTGGACGTGGAGACGCTCATGATGGTCGACAGCCTCGAGATGACCGACGCGCAGCGCGCCATGATCGTTCGCGCATGCCGCGAGTGCGAGGAAGCGCAGATCGTCATCACGCACGGGACCGATACCATGGTGGAGACGGCGCACGCCATCGCCCGCGGCGTGCCGGACAAGACGGTCGTCCTCACAGGCGCCATGGTCCCCTACGCCTTCGGCAGCTCCGACGGGCTGTTCAACCTCGGCAGCGCGCTGTCGTTCGTGCAGTCGCTTCCGGCCGGGGTCTACATCGCGATGAACGGGAAGAGCTTCCCGTGGGATGACGTGCGGAAGAATCGCGAGGCAGGCGTGTTCGAGCGATTGACCGCGTGAGCCTGACCGATGAATGGCTGTGGGGTTGGGATCCGACACCAGGCATCGTGTCGGTGCACGCGGAGAGCAACGGGCAGGCTACGGTGTGGCGGCGGATTCCAAAGACCGGTGAGCTCGTGCGCGAGGTCGATCGCTTCCGTCCGTGGATGTTGCTCGATCGGCTCGATGACCTGAAGCACCTCGGGCCAGCACTCGCGCCCGAAGGCGTCCCCGGCGCGCGAGTGCGCTACCGCGAGCTGAGTGGACCGGGCGAGCTTCGCTTTCTCGTTGACGCCGACGACGGGCGCACCCTGACGAGTGCCGTGCTCGAAGGCGCAACGCGCCGGCTCGGGCGACGCGTTGGTCACGTCCGCGACCTGGACGATGATACGGTCCTCGAATTGCCGCCGGAGGAGCAATACCTCGTAGCCACCGGGCGCACGTACTTTCGCGACCTGTCGTTCGATGAGCTTCACCGCCTTCAGTTCGACCTGGAGACGACGGGACTCGACCCCGAGCGGTGCCGGATCTTCATGATCTCGGTGCGGTACCCGACCGGCGACACCGAGGTACTGGAGATCCGCGGCCGGGGCGACGAGGCGGAAGCTCGGCTGATTCGCGAGCTGAATGAACGGATCGGCGCCGCCGATCCCGACGTCATCGAGAACCACAATCTCCACGGCTTCGACCTGCCCTTCCTCGATCGCCGCTCGCGCAGGCTGGGCGTTCCGCTCGTGTTTTCTCGCACCGGGCAAGCGGGACTTCGGCAACGCGCCGCGCGCCGCGGGCTCGCAAACACCGCCGACAACGGACGCCGCGTTAGGTACGTGGCTCCAGGCCGTGAGCTGATCGACACGATGGATGCCGTGATCCGGTACGACTTCTCGACGCGGTCGCTGCCGGGCCACGGGCTCAAGGCAGTCGCGAGGTATCTGGGGTTCGCGTCACCAGATCGCGAGTA
Organism: Gemmatimonadaceae bacterium; assembly: GCA_036274195.1. Lineage (GTDB taxonomy): Bacteria > Gemmatimonadota > Gemmatimonadetes > Gemmatimonadales > Gemmatimonadaceae > JAJKIV01. The sequence continues at coordinate 7,237 of DASUGD010000124.1, forward strand.
CATCAAGGGCAGCCAGGTATGGCCGACGTACCGCCGCGATCCAGAACGCGTCAGGCGTTATGCGACGGACGACGTCATCGAGGTCGCGCACCTGTCGCGCGTGTTGGGTGGCGCGGCGTTCGCGCTCGCCCAGATGGCCCCTCGACGCTACGAGCGGTTGGCGGACGCCGGCGCCGCCACCGGTGTTATCGACCCGCTGCTCGTGCGCGCGTATGTGCGATCGGGGATGGCGCTGCCCAAGCATCCGGAGGATGATGGCACCCCACACAGCGGCGCGGCGCTCCACCTGTTCGCGTCCGGCGTCGCGCATCGGGTGGTGAAGGTGGACGTCGCGAGCCTGTACCCGTCACTCATGCGCGCCTACCGCATTGGGCCGGCGCGGGACAAGCTCGGCGCGCTGCTGGCGCTCGTGGACGGGCTGGTCGAACGGCGACTGAAAGCAAAAGCAGACGCTCGCGCGGCACCGCCGGGATCGGCCGAGCGGCACACGAACGAGGCGATGTCGGCCGCGATGAAGATCGTGGTCAACTCCGCCTACGGATACCTGGCAGCCGGCGGGGACCTCACGCGGTTCGCGGACGTGCACGCGGCCAACGAGGTGACGCGCCGCGGCAGGGAGACGCTCGACCTCATCTGCCGGTCGCTGTCAGCGCATGGCGTGACGCTCATCGAGGCCGACACCGATGGTGTGTACTTCAGCGTTCCCGACGCATGGACCGAGACGGATGAGCGTCGCGTCGTGAGCGAGGTGGCGGCGCTGTTGCCGCCACTCGTGCAGCTCGAGCTCGAGGGTCGTTATGCAGCGATGCTCTCGCACGAACCGAAGAACTACGCGCTGCTCGGCTACGATGGGACGCTGCTCTTGCGCGGCGTGGCGTTCCGGTCGAGTCGCGCGGAGCCGTTCGGCGAAGCGTTCCTGAAACGGGCAATCGCGCGGCTGCTGACGAAGGACATCGGCGGCGTGCACGCTGTGTACACGGCCACCGTGGATGCCCTGCGCCGGCGCGACGTGCCCACGCGCGAGGTGTCGTCGAGAGTGCGTCTCACCAAGTCGCCTGCGCGCTATCTCGAGTCGCGCGAGAAACGCCGCGAGCTTCCGTACGAGGCGCTGCTCGCAAACGGCGTGACAGAGTGGAGCGTGGGCGATCGGATTCGTGTCTATCGACGGAAGGCGGGCGAGGCAGGGCTCGTCGACTTCGACGAGCGCGAGGGAGAAACCGACCCGCGCGACTATGATGTGGAGTACTACGTGCGGCAGCTGCGCGAGACGTTCGCGGCGCGGCTGGCACGCGCGCTCAGGCCCGCGGATTTCGACGCGGTGTTCGCGGATCCGGATCAGGCCTCACTCTTCCCGCCGCACTTCGAATCGATGCGGCCGATCCTTACGAAGCTCGGGCCGTAGGCCCATCATGAACTGATCCTCTGCGGAGGGACAGTCATGAGCTCCAGGCGGATATCTCGCCGCCAGGCGGTTGCGGCCCTCGCGGCCGCGCCCTTTGCCAACGTTCCTCGCTTCGACCCGTTCGGGGTCGCGCCAGCGACATTCGTCCTCGTTCACGGTGCCTGGCACGGCGGCTGGTGCTGGACCCGGGTGAGTCCGCTCCTGCGGGCCGCCGGCCACACGGTTTTCACGCCGACACTCACGGGACTCGGAGAACGCTCGCATCTCCTCAGGCGTGATGTCGATCTCGATATGCACATCACCGACATAGTGCAGGTCCTCGAGTTCGAGGACCTCGAGAAGGTGATTCTTGTTGGTCACAGCTACGGCGGCATGGTGATTACCGGTGTCGCCGACAAGGCGAGCAACCGGATCTCGCAGCTCGTGTACCTCGACGCGATGCTGCCCGAGAATGGCAAGGCGATCACCGATTACAGTCAGAGGAAATACGCGCCGATCACCGAGGACTCATGGCACGACCCCGCGGCCGAGCCACAGGATTACGGCGTGACCGATGCGCGCGACGTCGCCTGGGTGAAGAAGCGGCTGAGGGACATGCCGCGGAAATGCATGACACAGCCCCTGCGGCTCGCGGATGACAAGAGCCGCCGGATCAAGGGCGCGTTCATCCTGTGTTCCAACCGGCCCTTTGCCGTCGAAGCCGCACAGCGGGCGAAGCAGCGCGGGTATGCCTATCGGGAGCTACTGTCAGCCGGCCATGACGCCATGGTGACTCGGCCTCGCGAGCTGACGACGATCCTCAACGACCTCGCTTCAGGCAGTCGTTCCCGATAACGTTGCGCCATGACTTCCGACCTGCGTGACCGGCTGCAGCAAACCCTGGGGGCGAGCTACACCCTGGAGCGCGAGCTCGGTGGCGGAGGGATGTCGCGAGTGTTCGTGGCGTCGGACACCGCGCTCGGACGGTCTGTCGTGGTGAAGGTGCTGCCGCCGGACATGGCCTCCGGCGTATCGATCGAGCGATTCAAGCGCGAGATCAGTCTGGCCGCACGACTGCAGCACCCTCACATAGTGCCGTTGCTGTCAGCAGGGGAGACGGGTGGGCTGCCGTACTTCACCATGCCGTTCGTCGAGGGGGAGTCGTTGCGCGCGCGGCTGGCACGCGGCGAAGAGATCCCTGTGAAAGGCGCCGTGCATCTGCTTCGGGAAGTGGCGTCTGCCCTGGCCTACGCGCATCGGAAGGGCGTCATCCATCGCGACATCAAGCCCGAGAACGTCCTCATCGCCGAGCAGCATGCGATGGTCACGGACTTCGGCGTAGCGAAGGCGATCAGCGAAGCGACACAAGCGGACGGAGACGGTCTGACAGCGGTCGGCGTGGCACTTGGCACGCCAGCGTACATGGCGCCAGAGCAGGTCGCGGGTGAGCCGGGCACCGATCACCGCGCCGACATTTACGCCTTCGGCGTGATCGCCTACGAGTTGCTCGCGGGCCGTCCGCCGTTTGCGGCCCGAACGGCGCAAGCGCTCATGGCCGCTCATGTCCTCGAAACACCGGAGCCGATCAGCGGCCGCCGCGCCGGTATCCCCACAGGATTGGCCGCACTCGTTATGTGGTGTCTGGAGAAAGACCCGGACGATCGACCTCAACACGCCGAGGAAGTCCTGCGCGTCCTCGACGATGAGGCGGCAATGCGCTACGAGACCAAGGACGCTCGCCCGTCCGTGGCCGTGTTGCCGATGGTGAATACGAGTGCCGATCCGGAAAACGAGCATTTCAGCGATGGGCTCACCGACGAGCTGATCGGAGTCTTCAGCAAAGTCGAGGGAATCACGGTCACCGGCCGGACGTCCACGTTCGCACTCAAGGGCAAGGGAATGAGCGTCCGCGCGATCACCGAGCTCCTTCACGTCCAGCACGTTCTCGAAGGCAGCGTGCGGCGTGCCGGCGACCGGCTCAAGGTCCGCGTGCAGCTGGTGAATGCCGACGAGACCGTGATGTGGTCGGACAGTTACGACCGCCGCCTCGAGGATGTGTTCGCCGTACAAGAGGAGATTGCGCAGGCCGTGGTGCGAGCGCTCGAGGTCAAGCTCGTCGCGACGCGTGGCCCGCTGGTTCGTCCGGCCACGAAGGACCTGACCGCCTACGATCTGTTTCTCAAAGGCCGCTACGTTCGACGCGGCATGGCGCCGGATCAGATGCGACTCGCGATCGGTTACTTCGAGCAAGCCGTCGCACGTGACCCGTCCTACGCGCGCGCTTACGCCTGGCTTTCGGACACGCATTGGCTACAGATCGTCCTTGCGAGCAGACCGACGAGCGAGGAAGTACCGCTCGCCCGCGACTATGCTACTGCCGCCCTCGCACTGGACGGCTCGCTCGCGGAGGCTCACTGGGCGATGGGCCAACTCCTGGCTGGGTTCGACTGGGACCAGCCTGCGGCGGAGCGCGCGTTCAAGCGTGCGATCCTGCTGGATCCCGGGTTCGAGGAAGCCCGGCACCTGTACGCCATCTTCCTGTTCCACTGGAATCGGATCGACGAAGCCGTGGCCGAGCTGACCCGGACGCTGGAGATCGATCCCTTGCTTGCCGCCGCGCATCACACGTTCGGACGGCTGCACTTGAGCATGCGAAGACCCGACCAGGCCATCACGCATCTTCGTGAGGCGTTGACGCTCGAGCCGATGTTCTCGCTCGTGCACGCACAGCTCGGGCACGCGTACCTGCAGAAGGGAATGCCGGCGGAGGCGATCACCGAATTCGAGGCGGGAGCTCGGATCGGGTCGCCGAGTGACAAGGCGCACCTCGCCTATGGCTACGCCATGGCCGGGCGCCATGAGGACGCGATGGCGATCCTCGCGGACCTCGTGTCACTCGAGAATCATGCGCCACCGTTCCACATGGCGCTCGCGTATGTGGGCCTCGGGGATCATGCCGAAGCCTTTCGGTGGCTGGAGCAGGCACGGGAGGAGCACGCCCCCTGGCTGATCACGCTCAATATCGACCGCGCGTTCGATCCCTTGCGCGTGGATTCGCGATTCGGCGACATCGTGCGGGCCATGGGGCTCGTGCCGTAGGAACCACGTAGTCGACGGAACCACGAACGCTGAACACGCCGTGGTTCCATCTTATATGGAGTCGTCTTGTTAGCTATTCGGCCGGTTGCCTTGTCGATGTCTCGTCCGGCAATGCGGTGCCAAGCCGCGAGTAGTACCTGGAGCGGACTACACGCTTGACCACCGGACGAGGACCGAAATGCAGGACGAGGCCCACTGGGAGATCGGACGCCTTCAGATAGTTCAGGACTTGCGCTTGCGCAACGGGATCGAGCACCAGCCCCGTCTTCGTTTCGACGATCACCGACTGCTCGACCACGAGGTCTGCCTCATAGACACCGATCGGCACGCCGCAGTAGACCAGTTCATACCGTACAAGTTGCTCGATCGAGATGCCGCGGCGTCGAAGTTCGACGGCGAGAGCTTTCCGATAGGGGGATTCCAGAAAGCCGTAGCCGAGCTCGTGGTGGACGTGAATGAACGCCTCGATGATCCGCCCAGTGAGGTCCTGTAGCGGGTAGTCCGCTTCCGGAAGGCGATGGCGGGGTGGTCGTGATCGGTGATAGGTCATGCCAGGAAATGTGCGTCGATGGCCGAGGAGTCACGTCATCGCATCGACGCACCGCTTATTCAAAATGCGCAACCACGAACGCTGAATACGCTGACGAACGGCACGCTGAGAACGCTGAAAAACACTCCGGAACGATTTACAGGCTTCTCAGCGTGTTCAGCGGCGCTTGCGTCTGCGTACTCAGCGTTCGTGGTTGCGGTTCCTGTTCCTGGTCGCGGTTTCTGTTCCTAGCCCAGGGCGTAGCGAATGAACCGGCGCAGATCGAACCCGCGCCCGCCTAACGACCTGTCCGGCTCCCATTTCGGCCACAGGTTCCAGAACGAGCTCCGATCGTCGAGCATCATCCCAGCAAACGTCTCGGCCACGATCGTCCCGCCCACGTCGCCAAGCTTCGGCGTGTCGACCTTGTGGTCGCCATCGGCCGTGTGCACGACCTCGGCCTCCGGCTTCGTCCGGAAGCCGTGCGCCGCTTCGGCGAGCACGTACGTCCACAGCGGACAGTTGCCCTCGAATCTCGCGGAGATCTTCGTGATCGCCGGGATGTCCGCCGCATCGTCCGCGGCGCTGCCGATGAGGATCTCCTCGTCGTGCAGCGGCTCGACCCCGATCGTCCGGGCAATGGATTGCCCGTTAGGCAGCCGCATCCGCCACCCGCGCACCAGGTTGCGGGCGGCGAGCGACGTGAACGGACCGGGGTTGGGGCCGGTGACGCTCGGCGGCAGGTTCGAGAGTGGATCCACGAGCGACGGGTCGATCTTGTACGCGAGCTGGGTGCGGGCGGACCGCGCATCGGCGGCGTCCTCTTCCAGCCCCGCCGGCCGCTTCTCGATGTCGATGAAGCGCGCCCAGTCGATCGCCCACTGCGGGTTCATCGCGCGAAAGCCGCGGAGGTCGTCCACGGGTTGGGCGCATCCCGGCGGCAGCGTCGAGAGTGGGAAGATCGGGATCGGCGCGACGCGGTCGTTGAGCCGGTAACCCGGCCGCACCATCGAGTGGCCGAAGCGATACGCGGCGACCGCGAACTCCAGCGGCATGAAGGCCGCGTTTTTCGGCCGGTAAAAGCGCAGCTTGGGTGGCCGATCGACCACGTTTCCGTGGTTCCGCGAAGCGAACAGGTGCGGCAGCACTTTTTCCAACACCCGGGACGACACCACTCGGCGCAGGAAGTCGTGGGTGACGACCCATTGGTAGTGGAATCGGACCTGTTGCTGCACCTGCTCGAACGTCAGGAGCGGATTGTCTCGGCGAAAGTTGTTGTGAAACCGCAGGACGAGCCCCTGGAGCTGCGACACGATCGCGTTCTCGTCGTTTCGGGGATCGCCAATCATCGCGCGCTCGTTCGCCGCGCGCGCCAGGTCCTGCGCTTTCCGGATCGGCGTGCCTAACGCTTCGCCGCTCAACGGCGCGCCGAGCAGCAGGCCCTTGTCCGTGTCGTACAGGTACGGCTGGTCGTCCGGTCCGCGGCCGTAGACGGAATCCAGATCGAGCCGCGGCGTCCGGAAGTCGACGAGCGCATCGGGATCGTTCTGGCGCATCAGGCTGCTGCTCGGGTCGAACGTGATGTCGTGGTCGACGAACTGTCCGAGGTAGGTATAGGCCGCCGGGATGCCGCTCTCCTCGTCATCCGCGCCGTCCTTGGGGCAGTCCACCTCGTGGATCATCGCGGCGGCGAGCGTCTCGAGCAGCTGCTCTGTCTCGGTATCGTTGGCGCCGAAGTCCGCGGGCGCGAGCGCGCGGAAGATTCGGCCGAACCGGCCCTCGAAGAGCCGGCTCCGGGTGTCCATGGCGATCCCGCGGGGCGGGATACCGTGCGGGCGAACCAGTGGCGGCTTCGTGACCGCCTTGTTGGGAATTTCGAGACCCATGGCAGCACTTCCTGCGAATGCGGAGACGTTATGGTAGGCCCGAAGGCGTCAGCCGGCAATGGCCGTACGCCTAACGTCTCCGTGCCCGCGCCAGAGCTCGCTTGTCGCAACGTGATGCGCGTCACAGCACGCGCCTAACGTTGTGAGGCCTGCCCGGCGAGAAACCGCCCGATCGTCTCGTTGAGGAACGCCTTGTCCTCCGGGTTCGCGGCGGCGCCGGCCGGATGCCCCCAGATGGAGTGGATCGGCGCGAACACGACCGTCTTCATGAACTGCTTCTCGTACTGTGCGTCGGTCAGCGGGAAGTAGAGGTCCGTCTCCGATGGCATGTACAGGAACGGCACCTTGATCGAGCCTAACGCCTTCTCGACGTCGCCGTCGAAGCCCGGCGTCTGCCCGACATCGTGACGCTCCCAGGTTCGCGCCTGGAGAATGAGGTTGTTCGCGTCGGCGGTGGGGAGGAAGCGCGTCGGCCAGGCCTTGATGAACTGGTCGAGCGTCGTGCCCGGCGGCGCGCCCGCCTTCCACAGCTCGCGGCGCCACCACTCCTGCGAGTAGAGCCACCCGGCCCACACCATGCCGAAGGCGGCCAACCCCTTCGCCGGCCGCTCCGTGTAGTCTCCGTCCTTGAACACCGGGTCGGCCGTGAGCGCCGAGATCTGCCCTTCGAGCCTAACGACACCGTGGCCGTACGTCTTGGCGGTCCCCGACGTGGCAACGATCCGGTCGGCGAACGTCGGGTAACTCACGGCCCATTGGAACGCCTGCTGGGCGCCCATGGAGAACCCGATGATGGCGCGCACGTGGGTGATCTTGAGGTCGTCGGCCAGCAGCCGGTGCACGGCCTCGACGTTGTCGCGAATCGTCGTCACGGGAAACCGCGGGCCGTGATACGGCTCGGGCGTGTTGCTCGGCGACGACGAGTTGCCATTCCCGAAAAGCTCCGTCGCAACGAGGAAGAGCTTCGCGGTGTCCAGCGCGAGGCCCGGGCCAATGAGCCACTCGTATCCGTGGTGATTGGCCATGTAGTGCGACGGCAGGAGGACCGCGTTGCTCCGATCGGCGTTGAGATGGCCGTACGTTCCGTACACGATCACGGCTTTCGGCAGTGTCACGCCGCTTTCGGTCTTGAAGTTCTCGATCGTGAACTCGTGATGCTCGGCGCGGTCGATGCGTGCCGGCTGTGCGCCAGCCGATGTGGCGGCGAGTGCCACGCAAGCGAGACTAACAGCAAGGAACTTCCGCTTTCGGTTCATACGGGCACGGGTCAGGGTGGTGGAATCATATCGCCCCTATGCCTTCTCGGCTTCCCCGATGTGTTTCGCGACCCGAGAGGGCCGGCATCCAACACAATGGGATTACGGATCAAACGGAAACGGCTGATCTAACGGGTCGCTTCCAGCCGGGGATGTTTGCATCGCGCAACGAGCCGGGTTGGCCCCTCGGCGGGACGATCTGGACTTGTGCACCGGCATCCAGATTTCCGGCCGTGTCATTCCGAGCGGAGCGCCGAAGGCGCGGAGGCGAGGAATGACTGCCTCCCTCTACCCCTCGCTTCGCTCGCGGCACGCCGAGACGACGGTGATTCTCCCCTTCGTCGCTTTCGCTCCTCAGGGCAAGCGCTGCGCTCATCCGTTTCACCTTTCCGTTTGGATACGAGCCCTTTCGGGTAGGCCGTAGACCGGAGGCAACGTCCACCGGCATGTTTCCGGTTTCCAAACAACACGACAACAACGGAAGCCTCATGGTCCACGGAAAAATCGGATTTCGCGTCCGCACAGATGTCCCACGCGCCTCGCCGGACCTGATCGCCCGATTTCGCGATCATGCGACGTCCAACATCGGCGACGCCATGGGACGATTCCACTTCATGGACTTCGGCATCCGACCGCGCTCCGGCCTGCCGCTCTGCGGCGTTGCCGTAACCGTCGACGTGCGCCCCGGCGACAACCTCATGGTCCACAAGGCACTCGAGGTCGCGCAGCCGGGCGACATCGTCGTCGTCAGCACGAACGGTAACACCACGAGCGCCGTGTTCGGTGAGCTGATGTGCCGCACGGCGGTCGGCGCGAAGCTCGGCGGCATCATCGTCGACGGCGCCATCCGCGACGTCGACGGCATCACCGCGCTCGGCTTCCCCGCCTACAGCCGCGCGGTGTGCGCCGGCGGGTGCGACAAGGACGGGCCGGGCGAAGTGAACTTTCCCATCTCGTGCGGCAACGCGGTCGTCATGCCGGGCGACATCGTGGTCGGCGATGTCGATGGCGTCGTCGTGATCGCGCGCGAGGAAGCCGAAGAGGTGTTGCGGCTCACCGCTGCGCTCGTGGAACGTGAGCGCGCCCGCATCGCCGAGATCGACGCCGGTGTGCTGTTCAACGGCGAGATCAACGAGACGCTGCGAAAGAACGGTGTGCTGTGACCTGTCCGGCATCTACAATGGCCAGCAGTACGTCACGACGGACGCCCGCGTGAGGTCGATGCCTAACGATCGATGTCGCGCAGATGATGGCGTTCTCACGGCCGGGCCCGGCCCGCGACCGGTCGACCGTTTCACCGGGAGCGAAGCCGAGCCACGAGCGCCGTGGTTTCGGCCGATGGCTCGGTCTCGAGCTCGGATCTGAGGCGCCGGGCGAAGCCGTCGAAGAGACTGATCGCGCCCGCCCGGTCGCCAATGCGGTCGAGCATGATGATCGCGTGCCGCAGCACGCGCTCGTCGGTCCACGCGCGACGCGCCGCGACGCGCGCCCATCCGCCCGCGTCCGTGAGGCGGTCGTTCTCCTCACATTCACGCGCCAACGCCCACGCCGCTGCGACCACGCGTTCCAGCGTCGCCGCTCGCTCCTCCTCCAGCCAGCGATCGAACTCTCCACACTCGGGAAGGTGGAACCCCGGCATCAGGTCGCCGCGATAAAGCTCGAGCGCGCGGCCGAGTAGCCCCGTTTGGATCGAGGTCAGGAACTCCACGGCATCGCACCAAGGGGCAGCCGGTCCGATCACCAGCTCCTCGTCCCCAAACGACACGATCGCTTCGGCACCGAGGCACGATCGGACGGTGTGGACGGTCTTGCGTAGCGCGCTCCGCGCGTGCGCCTGATCCAGCGTTGGCCAGAGTAACCCGGCCAGCCGGTCCCGGCGCTGGCGAAGGCCGGGTTGTGCCAGCAGGAGGTATGCAAGGAGCGCCACCGTCTTCGACTGTCCGAGCAGAAGACGGGCGTCATCGGGAGGGATACCGCCTAACGCCGTGCCTCCCAGAAGATGGAGAGTGGGCCGTGTCACTGGAGCGCCAACCTCCCCGAGAAACGAATGACCAAAGGCGACGCCGATTCAAGGTAGACATCGCTCGGCCAATGCAATAGTGGATCGCGTCGCCCGCCACGGTGATCGCGGCACTGCCGAAGCCACGAAAGGAACGAGAAAGGAACGTTCCGCGAACGCCGGCCGAACGGCCACGGAACCATCCGCGAGCAATGTTGGCATCACGAATCGTTGCTGTACCGCTTCCATCCGTGACCTCGGCTGAGCTGGAGGAACGACACTATGACACGCGCACACTTGCTCGCCGCGGTGGCGGTTGTGATTGCCGGCGGCTGCTCGGAATCGTCGGTGGGGCCCGATGACTCGGTCGGAATCAAGGGCGGGGTTCCTCCCGCGCTGGAATCAATACGAGGGACCGTCGTCACTGACGCTGCGGCACTGCCGGTTCAGGTATACCTGCAGCTGGGAGCTGACGAGAGAGTCAAGGTTGTCGGCTCGGACGCGCACCAACTCGTGCGCCTGGACGGCGCCCTGGTAGAGCTGCACGGCAGGTGGGCCGGCCAGGCCTTGCCTGTGTTCGTTGACGAGCCCGTCAGTGCGCCCTTCGCGCTCGCCAATTTCGTGGTGCTCGCGGTCGGCGGGCGTGAAGCGATGGACGGTGTCCTGGGTGAAGATCAGGGGAGATACTATCTGCGGCTGACCGCCGGTGATGCCTACTGGTTCGCGGATGCGCCGTCGGAGTTCGACGCCCACATCGGCCAGCGGATCTGGGTGACAGGCTGGCGTGATCGTCCGCCGATGACGTACGGGGTGATCGAGTAAGGCAGGCCCAGAAGCATCGCCGGCGTTCGCGTGTCGCCAAGTCTCGCGCTCGTGCCCGCAGGCGTCTACGGATTTTCTCGCACCTTTCTGGTGCGATTTTCTCGCACCTTCTGGTGCCTGCCCTCGGCCATCCTCCGCGGAGCCGCGGCGGCTGCGGGTATCGCGTTCGTCAACTCGTTCGGAAATCTGGGCGGGCTCGTGGGACCGTATGCGCTCGGTGCGCTCAAGGACGCGACCGGGAGCACGACGGGAGCGCTGCTCGTCCTCGCGGCGATGGCATTGGCAGCGGGCGTGCTGTGCCCGGTGCTGCGACGACGGGCCAGCGACAATTCGCTCCGGAAGGGGTCATCGGCTAACGGTTTGAGTCGTGAGTTTGTAGCGGGCGAGCCATGTCGTCGCCGCGTCTCGCCTGGCGTGAAACGCCTCATCCGCGTTCGACCACGACCGGGCGACCACACGGTAATGCACCGCCGCACTGTCGCGAATCCCCGCCAGGTCGTACGCTTGCGCCAGCAGCTCGTGCAGCTCCGTGCGCGTCACGTACAGGTTCGACGCGTCCACCTCCCCGCGCAGCGCCGGAGCAACCACCGCAACGGCTTCGCGCGCACGGTTGCGTCGCATCAACGCGCGGCCAAGCTCGAGGTTCACGCGCGTGAAGCCTAACGTGGGCGAGTAGATCGCATCGCGGAACTCCCGGATCGCGTCGTCATCCCGCCCCGACGCCGAGAGGAGGAGGCCCTCGAGGTAGTGATGCATCCTCCGGTCGCGACCATAGATGCTGCGCGCACCCCAGTGTTCCACGCTGTCCGCCATCCGCCGCAATGCCGCGGTGTCTCCCGCAGCCGCGATGGCCATGCCGGCAAGCGTCCCTCGCCAGGCGTGATAGCGCGCCGCCATTCCCGGGGATAACCCCGGACCGAGCGCCTGCTCCCAGCCACGAACGAAGATCGCCGCGCCTGCACGGGAATCACCGCGCTCGAGTGCCAGAATCCCCTCGTTGACGTCATCCGGCACGTTGGGTGCCTGCGGCGGCGCGACCCCGCGAAGGGCGCCGGTTGTGAGGAGATGCTGGGCGTCGCGATATCTGCCTTGGTTTCTCAGCGCAATGAGCAGCCACCACCGCGCGTCCAGAAAATCCTCCCGCTTCGGCGACTCGAGCAGCAGCTTCACCCGGTCCTCGATGTCCTCGTACTGGTCGAGGAGGATCTTGATGCGCACCTCGAGCACCGGGTTCCTCGGCTCGGGGCTATGCAGCGTCGCTTTTCGCAGCGCGTCGCGCGCGACTGCCGTATCCCCCAGCCGCGCCGCGGCCCACGTGACGAGCTCCCACGGCGGTGCCCAGTCGGGACGCAGCGCCGCGTAGCGCCGGGCGACACCGAGCGCGGACTGCAGCGAGTCCGACCAGAAGTAGACGTCGGCGAGCGCGGCGAGATCCTTACACAGATAACACGGGGTGGTGGGCCCGAGCGCAGCGGAGTCGATGACGATCGCGCGCTGGAGGGCGCGGGCCGCCCCTGCCCAGTCGCCGTCGAACTGACGCGCGCGGGCCACCGCGGCGAGCGCACGCGCATCGTCAGGGTACCGCGCCGCCAGCGTATCGGCCATCGGCAGCGCCTGAGGTGCTCCCAGGATGTAGCTCAGGAGGTCCACCGTGATGATGAGCCGCTCACGCTCCGACGCCTGTTGCGCAAGGCGAAGCGCCCGGTCGCTCGGCGCAGATGACTGTGGGCTGTCCGTCAGCAGCGCGTCGTAGTACGCCGCCATCGCGAACGTCGAGTCGTCCTCGAGCGCCGCGCGCATCATCTGGCGCGCCAGCGCAAGGTCGAAACGGTAGTACGCCCGCAGTCCCTCCCGATACAGCCGATAGGCGGTGACCGAGCGCGTCGTCACGTCCGCGTGGGGCGCCGACGGGCCGCCAAGCTCCAGGGTTCGTGCGACGATCGCCGTCACGCTGTCGACCAGGCGAAAGCGTGTCGGTGCCGACGCGCGGTAGGCCGCCCTGAGGATGCCGCGCTTCAGGTCGAGTCGACGCATTTCGATCGTGAACGCATCGGCGGTACGATCGAGCAAGCGACCCTCGAGCAGCTCGGTCGCTCCGGCGCGACGAGCAGCTTCGGCGTACGCCAAGGCCGACGTGTCCTGACCGGGTGGAATCAGGGCCAAGACGCGTGAGTTCGCGATGACCCGGAGGCCGGGCACGTTCGCCAGGTTCGTGCTCAACATGTCGGTCAGCACACCGCCAATGCGGACCGAATCGACGCCGTCGTCTCGAATGAGGCCGACGGCGAGGGTGGGCGTCGCCTCGGAGGCGCCGGCGTCGGGTTGACTCTGGAGGAGGGTGCGGGCAGCGACACCGACAATCACGACCACAGCGACCGCGACTGCGAGGCGCGTTAGGCGATGTCCTCGACCAGGCCGATCCGCCGCGACGGAGCTCCCTGACGCCGGCGGCGACTCGGCTGGCTGCGGAGCTGTTGGCCCGGGCACCGCCACTGGCGGCGGAGCTGGGGTCGCAGATGGCACCGACGCCGATCGAAGCCGGGCCTCGATGCGCTGGATCTCCGGGTCCGGCTCCGTCTCGAGCTCGCGCCGCACGAGCGCCGCATGGGACCGGGCGAAGTCGAGCGCCTCCGCGCGGTCACCGCGCTCGGCCAGCGCCGTGAGGTAGCCGACCGCGAACCGGCCGCTCAGCGGGTCGAGTTGGGTGAGCTGCCGCCACCAGCCGACGGCCGCGTCCTTGTCGTTCGAGGCCGACGCGTCGGCGGCCAGCGTTGCGATTGCGTTGGTCGCCGCTGTGTGCAGTCGCGCGCGCTCTTCCTCGACCCATCGTTGGAAGGGCGCCGCGGCGGGCACGTAGAATCCGGCGAGAAACGGCCCTCGCACGATGGTCGCCGCTGCCGCGCGGTCGCCGCGGGCAAGGGCGGCACGGAACTCGGTCACATCCGCGGTGATGACGGACGGGTCGAGGCTCAGCGCAAAATCCGACCGGATGATGTCGCGCCCGACGTCGTGGCGCAGTGCGTACGTCGCCTGTCGAAGCGAGTGGCGAGCACGCTCTTCGTCGACGTCAGGCCAGAACAGCCCCGTCAATCGCTCGCGAGAAACGTGGCGGTCCCCCTCTCCCTCGGCGGCGAGCACCGCCAGAAGGGCGAGTCGCTGCGCGCTGAGTCGGGGGAGAACAGCCTCGTTGACGGATTCGAGCGAGAGTCCGCCAAAGGTCACGAGGCGCAGCATCGGGTCTTACCATGATATTCATGACGCCAGGCTGTCAAACGGCCCTTCGTCCCTCGCCGGTGACGCTGTTGACGGGCGGATGACGCACCCAAGGTACCATCGGGTGCGGTGAGCACCTTTCTCGTCGTCTACCCGTGAGGCCTCATGCGCACCGCCGGTGGAGCTGCCCTTGTCGCTGCCGCGCTTCTCGCCCTCGCCGCCCCACGTCCGGCGGAATCCCAGATTGGCGGCTTCATCAAGAAGAAGGCGAGCGACGTCGCCAAGGGCGAAGCGAACAAGAAGGGCGACGCGTCGACGTCGAAGGCCGATAGCTGCGGTGCGATTACGCCCGAGAAAATTCAGGACTTCCTTCGCGGGCTTCAGGCGGAGGGGGCCGCGCGAAACGAGTTCGATTCGAGGGTCGCCAGCGAGGAAGCCGCTCGGGCGGAGGCCGAGCCACGGGTCAAGGCGTGCCGGGACGCAGAAAACGGGGGCGCGAACTTCCAGAAGATCATGACCGAGGGATTCACGGGCGCCAACGCGCCATCAACGGGTCCCGCGGTGCAGGCGCAGTTGGAGAAGAACAAGGCGAAATACGAGGAATACCTCGATAAGAAGTGCGGGAAGGTCCCTCCGCCTGTCTCTCACGATCCCGGCGACACGTACCGGAAGGCCCACGCGAACGGGGCGAAGGAAGCCGGGATGTCGGAGTATTGCTACGACGTCCTGGCGGATCGGGTCATCGCGTTCTGCAGGCTCTCGAACAAGGACCAGGCGAAGGCGGTGGAAAAGGGAATACGCGTCGCCAATGTGGGTGACGTGTTCACGGCGGACGAGGCCAAGGCAATTCAACCGCATTGCGGCGAGCTCATGCCGGCGCTCAAGAAGGCCGGGAACACCATGGTGCCATGATCCGCTTCGTCGCGCTGGCACTGCTCGCGGGCGCCGCGATCTGGGAGCCTGTTCGCCCGGGCGTGTGGCAGCGCGAGTCTCGTATGGCAAGCACCGGGGCGCTCGCGCCGGTTCGAGCCGTTGCGGTACGCATCGATCCGCAGCGGGTGGCGTTTTCCCTGGGGCCGGTGGAGCACGGCCGGCCATGGACCATCGACAGCGTGGGTGCGCTCGATGCGGTCGCGTTCAACGCCGGGCAGTTTCGGACGAGCGGGACCTGGGGCTGGGTCGTCCGCGACGGACTCGAGATGCAGCCGCCGGGCAGCGGGTCCGTGGCCATGGCATTCGTGGTGGACAGCAGCGGCGTTCCGTCGCTCATCGACCAGTCCGAGCTTCCGGCGCGGCGCGGGCATGTGCGGCTCGCATTCCAATCCTATCCGGCGCTGCTCGTGGGCAACGGCTCGCTGCCGTGGGAACTCCAGGAGAGCGGCCGCGGTGTCGATCTCGTGCACCGCGACAGCCGGCTGGCGTTAGGCATCCGGGATGACGGATCGGTCGTCGTCGTGCTCACGCGGTTCACCGGGCTCGGCCGCGGGCCCGGCGAGATGCTCCCGTGGGGCCCCACGGTGCCCGAGATGGCGGCGTACATGCGCTCGCTCGGGTGCCGGCGGGCGGTTCTCCTCGACGGCGGCGTATCGGGCCAGTTGGCGGTTCGGAGCCAATCCGGGGCGTTGCGGCGCTGGCCGAATTGGCGCGAGGTGCCGCTGGGGCTCATCGTGACGCCGTTAGGCAGCGTGCAGGACTCAGGAGTAGCGAAGGGATTCTAACAGACCGAGGGGTTATGTCGATTACGCGTGTACTGTGCGCCGCCGTTGCGCTGGCAGCGGGTGTCGCGGTTGCGAGCTCCGCGTCCGCCCAGAGCCTTGGTTCCCTGAGGAAGAAGGCCGAGGAAGAAGCCAAGAAGGCGAAGGCGGCCGTCGACAAGAAGCCGAGCCTCGATACCGCGACCAAGAAGCCGGCGGCGCCGGCAGCCGCCTCGCAGGAAACCCCGGCCGCGACGTCTGCCGCACCGGCTAGCGCCGCCGCAGGCGCGAGCGACGCCGCGGCCGCGAAGCCTGACGCCAAGGTCTGGGAGAACTACGACTTCGTGCCCGGCAACAAGGTGATCTTCTACACCGATTTTTCCGAGGACAAGGTCGGGAACTTCGCGCGTGGCCTGAAGTATCGCGGCGGTGCGGCCGAAATCGTCGAGCGCAACGACACGAAGGTCCTCCGCGCAACGAACACGGCCGAATTCCTCATTCCCGTGGGCAAGAAGCTGCCGGAGCGCTTCACGCTCGAGGTGGATGTCATCGCGCCACTCAGCGGCGTCATGAATCGAGCACTGACCTTCGAGGGAGGCGCGCAGTCGGCCGCCGACGAAAAGTCCGCCTGGATCACGTGGAACCCACAGGGCGCTTGGATCCAGGGATCCGGTCTCGACATGAACTCGGGCGGCGCACACGTGCCCGAAGCGATGGCGTCCGCGTTCGCCGGCAACGTCACGCACCTCCGTGTGCTCATGGACGGTGCGTACTTCAAGATGTACGCGAACGAGCGCCGGATGTACAACATCCCCGAGCTGGCTTTCCGCCGCGATTCCGTCATTCGGATGTCGTTAGGCGGCACCGAGGAAGACGGGATGGCCGTGTACGTGACGAGCATCCGCGTCGCGGAAAGCGAGACCGATATCCTGTACGACGCGCTCGCGGCCAAAGGCCGGTGGGTCACGCAGGGGATCCTGTTCGCCACGGGAAAGGCAGAGGTGCAGCCCGAATCGCGCCCGGTGCTCAAGGAGATCGCGATCACGCTGAAGCAGCACCCCGATCTCAAGATCCTGATCGAGGGTCACACGGACAACGTGGGCTCGCCAGCCTCGAACCTGACGCTGAGTGACGCCCGGGCGGCAGCCGTGAAAGCCGCGCTCGTTGCGGACTTCCGCGTCGACGGCGATCGAATCACGACCAGGGGGCTCGGCGACACGAAGCCGTCGGTGCCTAACACGACCAGCGCGGGAAGAGCCCAGAACCGGCGGGTCGAGCTGGTCAAGCAGTGAGCGGCCCGGCCTTCCTTCGCATGCCGAACCTCGGGCCCAGACGACGGACGGGCTCGACGAACCGTTTTTCTCCCGTCCGCCGTTCCAGCTGCAACAGAAGCGTTGCCTGTTCACCGAATTCCGCGGTGGCGCGGCTGTAACTCTTGTCGACCATCGAGCGCAGATGGCGCGGCAGGAAAAACAACGAGTTCGTCAGCTCGCGAGCGCGTTTCGTCGTCGAGTATCGGAAAATGTCGCGCCCGAACGCTCTGAACCGACTGAAATCCAGGACGGGCGGCGCGCCTTTGTCCTCGTAAGGAATGTGTGCGTACTCGGGAAACCCGAACGCGATGGCGTCGGTGTGAAACCGACGGTCCACGAGCATCTCGTCTGGTAGCGCGGAGAGAAAATCGAAAACATCCGCATCGAGATAGGGCGTTATGACGTTCGCGCCGTCACCCAGGAGACGAAATGGACTGAGTGCAATGCAGCGGCGCGCCCTGTTCCAGAAACGAAAC
This sequence comes from Gemmatimonadaceae bacterium, assembly GCA_036274195.1. Lineage (GTDB taxonomy): Bacteria > Gemmatimonadota > Gemmatimonadetes > Gemmatimonadales > Gemmatimonadaceae > JAJKIV01. Next base: position 24,905 of record DASUGD010000124.1, read on the forward strand.
GAACCAACCGGATTCGGCTGATTCGAGTGGCGGGCCAGTTCCTGGACGAGATGGGTCACGGCCTTGTCGCGGGTGAACTCCCGATACGCTGCTCGCGACAGGATCTTCGGCAGGTAGCCCTCGGGACCGAGGATCTTGATGGCCAATTCCTCGAGCTTGTCCTGCTCGTACAGGCGCATCCGTTCTTCCGTCAGGAACATTCCGCCCGTGAGCACATCGCCGGCGATTCCGTCGTACACCGGAAGACCTCGTCCCTCGACGAAGTCTCTCAGCGGCAGAAACCAGCCGTGCTCGGAGGCGCAGAACCCGATCAGCTCGTTCTTCCGGAGCTCGTTTTCAAATCGGGAAGGCGGTTGGTCCAGCAGCACATGCTCGAGCTTCAACGTTTCGCAGATCTGCCGGCTGATTCGCGCATCCTCTCGCGGGCGCGGCGGCGGGGGAATCAGCGTCAGGCACGTTGGCCTTCGGTTCGCTTTGTGGACAGCGAACAGGATGTGCCTCGAATCGCGTCCGCCGCTCAACGGGACGAAGAAGTCGTCGTTCGGCGGCAACGTCCTCTCGACCGACCTCTGAAAAAGGCGGGAGTACGTTTCAATCGCCTCGGCACGGCGAACATCGAGCCTCTTGTGCCTGATGATTCCGGCGGACTCGATGGTCAGCTGGCCCCGTTGCCACGTCAGGGTAGTTCCAGGCGGAACGGCGCGAATGGACTTGAACGGAGTTCCGTCGCCGATCAACCAGCCGAGTCGTAGGAAAACCGAGAAGACACGGTCGTCGAGCTCCGCGTGCCCAACGAGATCCAGGAGCTTGCTGATCGACGGCGACACGGCGAATTCGTTGTCGCGCCACCAATAGTAGATCGGAAAGAATCCGTAGCGGTCGTTGGTCAGCGTGAGCTGTTGACCAGACCAATTCCATTCCGCGAAAACGCCGCACGCCCGGTTCCCGAGCGAGACGTGAGCATCTCCGGACGTTTCGGTTCGTTCGCCGGAAAAGCGAGCGTGAAAGAATTGGTGCATAACGAGTTTCAGCTGGTTGCGTCGAACAGAGTCACCGTTGCGGCCGAGCCCGGCTCCGGAAACACAGGGCTCGATGAATCGCTGCCTCAGCGGGCGATCGGCTGCGCAGAACTGGCAAATGACCGGCCCGGAGAACGGAGACCAGCCCAGAGCTCACCAATCCGCTTGCATAACGATCAGTGGGCTGACACGCCCGGCCCGCCACGCCGGAACCGCGGCGGCGCTAACGGTGACGACCGATAATACGAGCGCCGCAGCGATCAAGACAACAGGCTCACGACTCGATGTCTCGAACAACATGGACTGCACGAGCGGCGCGGCAAGCATCGCGATCGCGATCCCTATCACACCGCCGACCGCCGTCATTTTGACCGCGTCGCGCACGACCAGTCGAGCGACGCCGCCGGCCGATGCGCCCAATGCAAGCCGCACGCCGATCTCCCGCGTTCGCTGGGTCACGAGGTACGACACGACCGCGAACAGGCCCACCGCGGCAATCGCCAACGCCAGTAGCCCGAAGCCGGAGAAGAGTGTTGCGCCCAATCGCCAGGACCGCAGTTGCGGGTCGATCAGTGTCTGATACGGAGACACGCGCGCGTACACCGGTCGCGCGCTCGTGCTCTGGATGATCCGCTCGATTGGCGTCACCCATCGGTCCGGCTCACCAGCGGCGCGAACGAGAATGCCGTGATACTCCGGAACGTTTGGAAATGGCGCGGGCGGCGCCTGCCCTAACGGCACGTAGTACTGCATCAACCTCGCCTCGCTCCCTTCCGTGCGCAGCGATCGCGCACGCGAATCGCGCACGACCCCAACGACTGTCCGGCACGGGAGGGCCGCCGCCGCGGACATCGGGTCGCCGACCATCGGGTCGCCGGCGTAGCCGGCCTGGACGCACGCGCCGATCGCGCTCCGACCTGGCCACATCGTGCGCGCCATCGTCTCGTTCACCAGGACGACCAGCGGCGTTCCCGCAGTATCCTCCCGCGTGAACAGCCGGCCGTCGCGCAGCTTCACCCCCATCATGTCGAGATACGCCGGCCCGGCAGCATACATGATCGGCAGCTGCTGCGCTGCAGGCGACGGCATCTCGTAGCCCGGTACGTGAATCGGCGGGATGTTGTGCGACGAGAACGGCATGCCCTGAACGACCGTCACCGCCGTCACCCCGGGGATCGTCGCGACTCGTCGAGCCGCCTCGACGATCGCGCGATCGCGCTCCGGGCCGGGGATCGGCCCGCGAAAGTCGAGCGTGACGTGAAGGAGACGCGCCGTCGAGAAGCCGAGATCCTGCGATTGCACGCGCTCGAGGCTTCGAACGAAGAGGCCCGCGCCGATCAACAGCACAACCGACATGGCGACCTGCACGGCCACTAGCGCGTGCTGATACGCCACGCGGCCCGATGACCCATGTCCCCCGCCGGCGCGGAGCTCGAGCGAGAGGTTCCGTCGCGTCAGCTGAGTGATCGGGCCGAGACTTGTCAGAAGCCCCGCCGCGCATGCCATGGCGACGGATGCAACGAGCACCTTCGGCTCGATGAAATCCGTCACGGCCGCGATGTCGGGTAGCAGTGTGACGCGCACGATGTTGCCGATCCAGTGCGCCAGCGCCAGGCCGAGCCCACACGCGAAGAGCGACAACAGAAGGCTCTCGACGAGCGATTGACGAGCCAGGTGCATCAGGCGTGCGCCGAGACTCAGCCGAACGGCCACCTCGCGGCGTCGTTTGGCCGCGCGCAGGAGGAGCAGCGTACCCACGTTCGCCGTCGCGATGAGCATCACGACGACGGAGACCCCCGTGAGCCAGAGCGCAATGCGCGCCTGCGGCGTCGTGCGTGCCGCGCGTCCCGGCATGACCGACTCGAGCGGCACTGCCGTCAGCCGGTCCGTCCCGCCAGCGGGCAGCGTCTCGCGAAGCGTTTGCAGCGCCAGCGCTTCGGCCTCAGGCACCCTGACGCCGTCGCGAAGATGCGCGACGATCGAGACCATGCGGATGCGCGGATCGCTCCACCATCCCGCGCCGCGGTTGCGCATCGCGGTGGTGAGCGGAAGGAAGAGATCTGCGGGCGCGAGGTCGGTTCCGTTGAATCCGCGTGGCGTCACGCCGATGATGGTGAGCCGCTGGCCATCCACCACGAGCTCCTGGCCGACCGCGCCAGGCTGTCCAGCGAAGCGCCGTTGCCAGAACGCGTGGCCGAGCACGACGACATCGTTACCGTTAGGCAGTGCGTCGTCCGATGGACCAAACAGTCTCCCTGCGGCAGGCCGGACGCCGAGCACCGCGAAGTATTGCCCCGACGCCTTGACGGCCGGCACCTCGACCAGGTCGGCTCCCTCCCCGGTCGTCACCGAGTCGGCGGACACCGCGGCGACCGCGTCGAACGCTCGATCCAGCGTCGCGAGATCGCGGAACGCCGGATAGGACGTCGTCTCCATTGTAAACGCCGTGCCGTCATCGGCGGTGAGCGTCGTCGCCACCCGCATCACGCGCTCGGCGTCCCGAACGCCGGGCGGTGGCGCGAGCATGAGGCGCTGCACCAGCCCGAACATCGCGGCGTTCGTGCCGATGACGAGGCCGAACGTCAGCACGACGCCGGCGACGAACACTGGTTCGCGCCGGAACGTGCGGAGTGCATAACGAGTGTCGGTGAGCAGACTCATTTCCCGTTGGATCGGGTCGAGTATCGGGCGCAGCGTCGACGCCGCCGACGATCATAGTCGCGTGGCCGGCGCGCGAACAGTCGGCAGGGACGGTTGGGCAGAAATACGGGGCGAACGGGGGCGCATCCGGAACGACGCGCATCGCGCCACCGACGCCGCCCGGCCGCCCGGCCGTCCACTCGAGCCGCGCTCCACACGGGTTGTCACACTTCTCGATGGTAGCTCGCCTTCAGGCGATACCGTATGGCCTGGCACCATGCCAGTGCCGCACGAGGGTGTCGAGTCGGTGTCGAGTCGTGCCTCTGATCCGGGGTCTGACCCCTGAACCCGCCGGTGATTCCATGCCCACCGCCAGGCTGACGCGCAGTGCACCGTATTTTCCCGTCGCGGACGTTACCCGGGCAGCCGCGCACTACCAGAGCGTGTTCGGGTTCGACATGGAGTACTCCGCTGGCTCACCGGCCGAGTTCGCGATCGTGACTCGCGACGGCTTTTCGATCATGCTGCGCCGAGTCGCGGACGCAGGCGCCATAAGCCCTAACGAGCGGCAGGGCGGAACGTGGGACGTGTTCTTCTGGGTGAGCGACGTTCGCACGCTGCACGCGGAGCTTGCCGCCAAGGGTGCGGATGTCGTGTACGGTCCGGTGTTGCAGGCGGCTTACCACATGGAGGAGTTCGCCGTCCGCGATGCGGACGGATACGTTCTCGGTTTCGGTCAGCCCGTCAACGCTTGACCTGATTCCCCGCGATCCAGACCGACGCGATTCGTCTGACGTTCGAGATGTTCGCCAGTGGGTCCGCGTCGAGGACGACGAAGTCTGCCCATTTCCCCGGCTCGATGGTTCCGAGATCCCGGTCGAGCTTCATGCAGCGGGCGGCGTCACGCGTCGCGGCGGTGAGCGCCTGACGTGGCGTCAGGCCGGCGCTCACCATCTGCTCGAGCTCCATGAGCTCGAAGTAGCCCTGGAAGCGACCCGTCGGCCCGGTGTCGGTGCCCATTGCGATCGGGATGCCGGCGTCGGACAGCGTCTTGAGATTTCGTTTCGCTACCTCGAGGGCGACCTTGTAGCGCTGGGCGGCCGGGCTCGCGCGCATGGCTTGCTGGGCGGCGGGCTTCTCGAGGTTCGCCATCCACACTCGGTTCGCGTGGGTGAGGAAGAGCGAGTCCGAGAAGAAGTCGGGCGTGGTCTCGTACACGAACGTCGAGACCTCGCGCATGAGGGTGGGGCTCACGCAGACGTTTCGCTGCTTGAGCTTCGCGATGAACTCCGAGTCGACGTCGGCGTCGCGAACGCTGTGGGCGACGAAGTCCGACCCGGCGTCGAGGAGCGACTTGGCGTCGGCGAGGTAGAAGAGATGCGTGGCGACCCGCATGCCGCGCTTGTGCGCCTCGGCGATGACTGCGCGGTAGAGCTCGGGCGCCATCTTGGGCGCGGTGCCGAGGTTGTCGTCGACACGGATCTTGATGATGTCGACCTTCTGCGCGGCGTCCTCGGCCACCTGCGCCCGGGCCTCGTCAGGCGTCTTTGGGGAGAGCACAGGTCCGGCGAGGAACACGCGCGCGCGGTCGAGCGCAGGCGTGTTCTGCGCCGCTCGGGCCGCGAAGACGGACGGTGGCTCGCCGCCGAGGCTGAAGACGGTGGTGACGCCGTACGCGGCGTAGGTGTCGAGGTCTTTGGGGCCGTTGACGTGACCGTGGGCGTTGATGAGGCCGGGGATGACGGTCTTGCCGGCGAGGGATATCAGTCGAGCGCCCACGGGTATCCGGACGGTGGCACCCGGCCCGGCCGCGACGACGCGCCCATCGCGTACGACGATCGTCGCGTTAGGTACGGGAGCGCGGTTGGTGCCGTCGATCAACGTGAGCCCGGTGAACGCGCGCACCGGCGGTTCCTGTGCAAGGGCCAGCGTTGGCACGATCAGGAGTGCGGCGCTGCGAGCGGCCAGGCGGAAGCAGGACATGGTCACACACCGTCGTTGGGGCGGAGATAATGCTGAACGCTGGGTTCAATGTGCCCGAGCTACATTCGCCGAGCAACCGAGCGTCCTTGATCCGTCGAGACCATCCGCCTGACCTTCGCCCCCTTTGGCCCGAAATGGATGACGAGCCCCAGCGTCAGTCGCGCAGCACACAGATAGTTCAGAAGTTGTATGGGCGCGACCGGGTCAAGAACGAGACCCGCTTTCGTCTCGACGATGACTCTCGAGTCCACGACCATGTCTGCCTTGTAGTAGCCGACTGACTCGCCAAGATGAAATAACTCGTACTTCACATCTTGCTCGACGTGTACGCCACGGTGACGCAGCTCGACCCCGAGGGCGCGCCGGTAGACCGGCTCGAGAAATCCGTAGCCGAACCTCTCAAAGACTGCGAAAGCGCCAGCGATGATCGTTCCCGTAACAGCCTGTAGCGGGAAGGCATCATCGGAGACAGTATGACCGGCCGGATGTTTTGCCATGGCCGAACATGGACGCGACGCCACGCACACATTTCGACCCATCGCATGAACGCGGTGGCAAGCGATAGA
>DASUGD010000125.1:0-24518 GCA_036274195.1 Gemmatimonadaceae bacterium
CTCCGAATGGGGTCAGAGTCCTAACTCACCATTCCAACGCGACGCGTTGGAATGGTGAGTCAGGACTCTGACCCCTTACGTACCATGTCAGCCAGGAGTGTGCCCCGTCTCATCCGGGGTTCGAGGTCGCGCGTCGCGACGAGTCGTTATTGCCCAGTCGGCGCGGGGATCGGGCATGTCCAGCCGACGAATCCCGCCCGCAAATCGTCCCTGGAGTCGAGTGTACTCGGCCTGTTTGGCGGCGTCGGGATGCGTCCAGTCATGGAGGTAATACACCTCGTTCACGCCGGCCTGGAGCATCTCCTTCGTGCACCCGAAGCACGGGCGCATTGTCGAGTAGACCGTGCTGCCCTGCACCGCGATGCCGAAACGCGCCGCCGCGAGCATCGCGTTCTGCTCGGCGTGGACGCAGATGCACAGGTCGTAGCCGGTTCCTGACGGATACTGGTCGCGATTCGCGCACCGATGACATCCGCCTTCGGTGCAGTTCGGCATGTTCTCGGGAGTGCCGTTGTACCCGGTGGACACGATGCGCCGGTCGACAACGATGATCGCGCCAACGCGGTTGCCGGTGCAGTCGGCCCGTTCGCGAACCGCGAGCGCGATGCCCATGAAGTAGCGGTGCATGTCGGGGCGATCTGTCACGTCTCGCTCCACGGCGGAAGAAGGTGTTTCTGCACCTTGCCTAACGCATTGCGCGGCAGGGCATCCACTCGCACGAAGCCTCGCGGGATCTTGAACGACGCGAGTGCTCGCGCGCACGCGTCTCGCAAACCGTCCGCGTCCACCTCATCGTCAGCGCCGTCGGGCACAATGTAGGCGACCGGCACCTCGCCGCGGCGCGCGTCGGCTGCGCCGACAACCGCCGCCTCGCGCACCCCGGTCTGCTCGAGCAGCACTTCCTCGATCTCTCGTGGGTAGATGTTGAACCCGCCGGAGATGATGAGGTCCGACGCGCGCCCGCGCAGCGTGTAGTATCCGTCGGCGGAACGGTCGGCCAGGTCACCGGTCCTGAACCATCCGTCGTGAAACGCGTTCGCCGTCGCGTCGGCGTTCCGCCAGTAGCCCGAGAACACGTTAGGCCCGCGAACGAGCACGTGGCTCGTCTGGCCTTCCGTGGGGGCACCGCCGTCCGGCGACGCGAGACGCACCGAGACGCCCGGCAGCGGGAACCCCACCGTCCCTGCGCGGCGCTCGCCCTCGTACGGATTGGAGATCAGCATGAGCGTCTCGCTCATGCCGTAGCGCTCGAGAATCGTGTGGCCGAACCGCTCGCGAAAGGCGTCGTGCACGGCAGCCGGCAGCGGCGCGGATCCGGAAACGAACAGGCGCGCCCGGCTGCCGATGCGTTTGGCGGCATCGGCCGGCAACTCGAGCAGCCGCACATATATGGTAGGCACACCGAAGAACAGCGTCGGCTGAAACGAGTCGAACAGCGCCTCCGCTCGCTGCGCATCGAACCGCTCCGCCAGCCGCATCCGGCATCCGCTGAGGAGCCACGAGCAGACGCCGTTGCCCAATCCGTGGACGTGGAAGAGCGGCAACACGGCGAGATATCGGTCGTCGCTCGTGATGCGCCAACAGCTCACGAGACTCGTGGCGTTGGCTGCGAAGTTGTTGTGCGACAGTACCGCGCCCTTCGAGCGGCCCGTCGTGCCCGAGGTGTACACGATCGCCGCCGGCTCGTCGCCGTCGATCGTTAGGCGGACACGCTCGGCTGACTGCGCGGACGCTTCGGCGGCAATGGTTTCGACGTCCACCACCGTGTGGTTGCCGAACAGCGACCGGTGGTCCGCGGTCGTGATGCTGAACCGTGGCTCGGCGTCGCCAACCATGTGCGCGATCTCTCGCTCGCGGTAGAGCACGTTGATCGGCACGAAGATGACGCCGAGGCGGACGCAGGCGAGAAAGAGGTCGAGAAAGTCGATGCGGTTGGCGAGGTGGACGCACAGCCGGTCGCCGCGCGTGAGCCCGCGCGCCGCGAGGGCGTGCGCCATGCGGTTCGCTCGCGCGTCGATCTCACCGAACGTGATCGCGCGAACACCCTCCGGCCCGTCGTACTCGAGTCCTAAAATGTCGCGACGGCCGACAAGAGACAGATCGAAGAGATCCCCAAGTTGCATGATCCGGATTGTATCGCGTGGCGGGTGGTTGCCGCGAGTGATTCGGCATCCAGAAAGATGGGAAACGGATTCAACGGGAACTGCTGATGCAGCGGATTCTCTTCTATATCCGTTTGATCAGTAGTTTCCGGCCGTTTCCGATTGACCCTCTTTCTGGATGCTTGTCCGGCGGGCCGCAACCTCGTACAGCGCGATGGATGTGGCCACGGCCGCGTTCAGCGATGATGCCGTGCCCGTCATCGGAATGCTCACGATGTCATCGCAGAGCTCACGATAGGCGTGACTCAACCCGCTCGTCTCGTTGCCCACCACGATCACAGCTTCGGAGGGCCACTCGTACTCGCGCAGTGAACGAGCTCCGCGCTCGTCGGTTCCCACGACTCGCAACGCGGGATACGAGCGCCGAAGGTCTGCCGCCCACGCCGCGACCTCCCGATGCGACGGCAGGGCGATGCACGGAACCGCGAAGAACGAGCCTACGCTCGCGCGAATCGTCACTGGGTCGTACAGGTCCACTCCATGGCCCGTCACGACCACCCCCGTCACCCCAAACGCGTCGCACGACCGAACGAGCGTCCCGAGATTGCCAGGGCTCGCCGGGCGATCCACCACCACGACGACCATACCGGTTCGCACCGAAAGACGATCGACCGAGTCCGGCCGCGTTTCGACTACCGCGAGCAACTCGGACGGCTCCTCCTTGTCGCTCAGCGTCTCGAACAGCGACTGCTCCATCTCGAAGTGCGACTCGGCGGTTGAACCCTCCAGGATCGACGAGGCCCAGCGTGACAGCGGTCGTCCGCGCGGATAGGCGAACGCCCGAATCGTCCAGCCGGCCGCGAGCGCGGCGTTGGTCGCGCGCACGCCTTCCACGACGAACTCGCCGTACCGATGCCGCTTCGTCCGATTCCGCTCGAGAACCTCGATGCGCTGATATGCCGCGTTCGCGGTCGAGACCTGGAGGGTGCGTGGCATCGACGAAGCATCAGCCGAACGACGCGGACCGACAAGGCGGTTGGCCCACAGTCTCATGTCATGCTTGACACAGCAACTCGGTGGACCTACACTGGCGATGCGGGCGCCGCATAAATATTCGTGCGCGCTGCGAGCCACCGACAACCGAGATCCGGCTTGAGCCAGACCCTCGCGCTTACGCTTACCACGAAGGCCTTGAATTCCTCCAAGGCCTTTTTCGCGTGCGCGCTCGATAAGCGGCTTACGAGGGGGCCAACCGGGTAGAAGCAAGTAGAACGCAAACGCCTGGACGGCCCCTCCGGAGAGCAAAGCACGGAGGGGCCTTTTCGTGTGTGCATACGAGCAGGATCACCGTCACACGGGAGAGCCGCTCCATGGAAGACGCCGCGCAAGCCCAGGGGCTGTACGATCCACGCGACAACCGAGACGCGTGCGGCGTCGGGTTCGTCGCTCACGCAAAGGGTTCGGCGTCGCGCGAGATCGTTCACAACGCGCTGCTCCTGCTGCGGGGACTCTCTCATCGCGGCGCTGTCGGGTGCGATCCGCACACGGGCGACGGTGCCGGCATTCTCCTGCAGGTGCCGCACGCGTTCCTCAGGCGCGAGATGGCCTTGGTCGGAGTCAGGCTCCCCGCGGCGGGGGCCTACGGGGTGGGCATGTTGTTCCTCCCGAGCGACCCGGGCGAGCGGCGCGCGTGTGAGCTCACCATCGAGACGATCGTAGCGGAGGAGGGCCGAACGATCCTCGGGTGGCGAGACGTCCCGGTCGATCCCGGCGCGATCGGCGACCTCGCGCGTCGGACCGCGCCGACGGTTCGGCAACTGTTCATCCCCCGCGGAACCACCGGCGACGAAGCATTCGAGCGAAAGCTGTACGTGCTTCGCCGCCAGATCGAGAACGCGATCGGCACGCGGTCCGGCTTCCACATCGCGAGTCTCTCCGCCCGTACGATCGTGTACAAGGGGATGGTGACGCCAGAACAGCTGCCCGCCTTTTACACCGACCTCCAAGCGCCCGACCTAACGAGTGCGCTCGCGCTCGTCCATTCCCGCTTCTCCACGAACACGCTGCCCACGTGGTCGCGCGCCCACCCGTACCGGTTCCTCTGCCACAACGGCGAGATCAACACGCTGCGCGGGAACCTGAACTGGATGCACGTGCGAGAGGCGTGCATGAAGTCACCGCTCTTCGGGGATGACCTCCACAAGCTCTACCCGATCATCGCCGAAGACCAATCCGACTCGGCCTGTCTCGACAACGCGATCGAGTTTCTGCTCCGCGGCGGCCGTTCGCTTCCGCATGCCGTCGCGATGCTCATCCCGGAGGCCTGGGAGGGCAACCCGCACATGGATCTCGACCGCCGCGGCTTCTGCGAGTTCCACGGTGCCATGATGGAGCCATGGGACGGGCCAGCGCTCATTGCATTCACGGACGGTCGAGTGATCGGCGGAACGCTCGACCGCAACGGGCTCCGTCCCGCGCGGTGGGTCCAAACCGACGATGATCTCGTCGTGCTGGCGTCCGAGGCGGGAGCACTCGAGCTGGATCCGGAACGGATTGTCGAGAAGGGGCGAATCCAGCCGGGCCAGATGTTCCTCGTGGACACCCGTGCCGGCCGCGTGATGCACGACGCGGAGATCAAGCGCGACCTCGCTTCCCGCAAACCCTACCGCGCGTGGGTCGCCGCGAACCGGGTGGGACTCGACGAGCTGCCTGAACCGCTGAGCGTCGCTCACACCGAGCCCGAGGATCTCGTGCGTCGTCAGGCAGCGTTCGGCTATACGGCGGAGGAGCTCGACATGATCCTCGCGCCCATGGCAACGACAGGCGATGAGCCGGTCGGGTCGATGGGCAACGACACCCCGCTCGCGGTGCTCTCGCACGAGCCGCAGCTCCTCTTCAACTACTTCAAGCAGCTGTTCGCGCAGGTCACGAATCCGCCGATCGATCCGATCCGCGAGCAGCTCGTGATGTCGCTGTCCGTGAACATCGGACCACGCACGAACGTGCTGGGCGAGCGGCCGGAGCATGCGCGACACATCCGCGTGAAGAGCCCCATCCTCACCAACGTCGCGCTCGAGAAGATCCGCGCCATGGGCAAGGCGGATCCGCGCTTCAAGTGCAAGACGCTCCGCACCGTATTCCCTGCCGCGGGCGGAGCGAAGGCGTTTCACCTCGCGCTCGAAGCGGTGTGTCGTAAGGCAGCACAGGCCGTGCACGAAGGTCATACGCTCATCGTGCTCAGCGATCGAGGCGTGAACGCCGACTGGGCCCCGCTTCCGTCACTGCTCGCGACCGCGGCCGTTCACCATCACCTCGTGCGCGAGGGTCTCCGCACGGAGGTCGGGATCATCGTCGAGAGCGGTGAGCCGCGCGACGTCTCTCAGTTCGCGCTGCTCATCGGATATGGTGCCGGAACGGTCAACCCGTATCTGGCCTTCGAGACGTTAGGTGCGCTCGTTCGCAGCGCGCGGCTTCCGAACCTCGTCGACGAGGCGACGGCCGAGACGAAGTTCGTCAAGGCCGTCGAGAAGGGGCTGCTCAAGGTGATCTCGAAGATGGGAATCTCGACCATCCAGAGTTATTGCGGCGCCCAGGTCTTCGAGGCGATCGGCCTCGGGCCGAAGCTGGTCGAGCGGTACTTCACGGGCACCGCATCGCGCCTCGGCGGCATCGAGATCGCGCAGCTCGCCGAGGAGACGCTGCGGCGGCATTCGGCAGCGTTCCGGCGGCCGCTCCCGGTGGAACGACTCGAGCTCGGAGGGAACTACCACTACCGCAACCAGGCCGAGCATCACAACTGGAACCCGCTCACGATCTCTGCCCTGCAGCACGCGGCCAGAACGAACAGCGCCGAGCGGTACGCTGAGTTCGCGAGGTTCGTCAACGACGAGTCGAAGCATCCGTCCACGCTGCGCGGTCTCGTGGATCTGGTGGAGCACGAGCCCATTCGCGTCCAAGAGGTCGAGCCGGCGGAGGAGATCGTGAAGCGCTTCGCGACGGGCGCGATGTCTTTCGGCTCGCTGAGCCGCGAGGCGCACGAGACGCTCGCGATCGCCATGAATCGGATTGGCGGGAGGAGCAACAGCGGCGAGGGCGGCGAGAGCGCGGAGCGGCTGGGCACAGATCGGAACAGCGCGATCAAGCAGGTGGCGTCGGCGCGGTTTGGCGTCACGACCGAATATCTCGTGAGCGCGCGCGAGCTGCAGATCAAGATGGCGCAGGGCGCGAAGCCCGGTGAAGGCGGCCAGCTCCCTGGCCACAAGGTGGACGCCGTGATCGCGAAGACGCGCTACGCGACGCCTGGCGTCTCGCTCATCTCGCCACCGCCGCACCACGACATCTACTCCATCGAGGACCTCGCGCAGCTCATCTTCGATCTCAAGAACGTGAACCCGAGCGCGATGGTCTCGGTGAAGCTCGTGTCGGAGGTCGGCGTGGGGACGATCGCCGTTGGCGTCGCCAAGGCGCGAGCGGATCTCATTCTCATCTCGGGCGACTCGGGCGGGACTGGAGCCTCGCCGCTGTCGTCGATCAAACACGCGGGCAGTCCGTGGGAGCTCGGGCTTGCAGAAGCGCATCAGGCGCTCGTGATCAACGACCTGCGTGGGCGGGTGCGCCTGCAGACCGATGGGCAGCTCAAGACCGGGCGAGACGTCGTGGTCGCCGCGCTGTTAGGCGCGGAGGAGTTCGGGTTCGCGACCGCACCGCTGATCGCGCAGGGTTGTGTGATGATGCGGAAATGTCATCTCAACACGTGTCCGGTCGGGATTGCAACCCAGGATCCCGTGCTGAGGGCAAAGTTCGCCGGCGCTCCCGAGCACGTGATCAACTACCTGTTCCTCGTGGCAGAAGAGGCCCGCGCGATCATGGCGCGGATGGGGTTCCGTGCGCTCGACGACATGATCGGGCGGTCGGACCTGTTGCGGGCGCGCGACCTCTCGAGCCACTGGAAGGCGCGGACACTCGATCTGCGAGCACTGCTTCACAGGCCTAACGTGGCCCCCACTGTTGCCACGCGCCGCGTCCGCTCGCAGGACCACCCGATCGATTCGGTGCTCGATCGTCAGCTGATCGATGCAGCCGAACCAGCGCTCGAGCGCAAACGGCCGGTGAAGAAATCCTTCCCGATTCGCAATCACGATCGCACGGTTGGCGCGATGCTGTCGGGCGAGGTGGCGAAGCGTTATGCGCATGCGGGCCTTCCGGATGGGACGATCCGCTTTGCGTTCACCGGGTCCGCCGGCCAGTCGTTCGGCGCGTTCTGCGCGCGCGGCATCACGCTCTCCCTCGAGGGCGAGGCCAACGACTACCTCGGCAAAGGCCTGTCGGGGGGTCGCTTGATCGTGGTGCCGCCGAAAACGGCACGCTTCGATCCCGCACAGACCATCGTCGTCGGCAACGTGGCACTCTACGGCGCGACGAGTGGCGAGGCGTATCTGCACGGCGTGGCGGGCGAGCGGTTCGCGGTGAGGAACAGCGGAGCGGTCGCGGTCGTCGAAGGGGTCGGCGACCACGGCTGCGAATACATGACGGGCGGCGTCGTCGTGGTGCTCGGGAAGACGGGGCGCAACTTCGCCGCGGGGATGAGCGGCGGTGTCGCGTTCGTCCTGGATGCTGATCGTGGGTTCGACCGACAATGCAACACCGGCATGGTAGCGCTCGAGCCGGTCGAGGACGATGAAGACATCGCGCTGCTCGAGCGTCTCATCCGGCGCCATGCGCGGTACACGGGCAGTGGGCTCGCGCGCCGGTTGCTCGCGTCGTGGAGCGCCTCGTTCGCGCAGTTCGTCCGAGTCATGCCCACCGAGTACAAGCGCGCGCTCGAGGCGCAAGGTACCCGGCCTATCGAGTCCCTCGAGCGCATGATCGGCAACCTCGCCGCCCAACCCGCACGGGAGCAGCGTCAATGGGCCTGACCGACTTCATTCAGATCCAGCGCGCCGATCCTGTTCGGCGACCTGTCGCCGAGCGTACGCGAGACTGGCGGGAGCTGTACGAGCGGAGCCCTGACGAGAGCCTGCGGTCGCAGGGCGGACGGTGCATGGACTGCGGTGTGCCGTTCTGCCAGGGAGACACGGGCTGTCCGGTGCAGAACGTGATTCCCGAGTGGAATTCGCTGGTGAAGGCGGGTCGATGGCGTGAGGCGGCGGTCGCGCTGCACGCGACGAACAACTTCCCGGAGTTCACGGGCCGGCTCTGCCCTGCCCCGTGCGAATCGGCGTGTGTGCTCGGCGTCATCGAGCAGCCAGTCGCGATTCGCAGCATCGAGCAGGCGATTGCCGACCGGGCGATCGAGGAAGGTTGGGTGCCGGCGCGCGGGCCGGACCACGAGACGGGGTATCGCGTGGCGGTGGTGGGCTCGGGTCCAGCCGGGCTCGCGGCCGCGCAGCAGCTTCGCCGGACGGGGCACCAGGTGGTTGTGTTCGAGAAGGCCGATCGCGTGGGCGGGCTGCTGCGATACGGGATCCCGGATTTCAAGATGGATAAGGCGGTGCTCGATGCCCGCGTTAGGCAGCTCGTCGAGGAGGGTGTCGTGTTCGAGACGGGCGTGGACGCGGGCGTCGACATCTCCGTCGATACGCTTCGCGCCGAGTTCGACGCGGTGCTGCTCGCAGGTGGGGCGCAGGCGCCCCGAGATTTGCGCGTGCCCGGCCGCGAGCTGGGCGGCGTTCACCTGGCCATGGACTTTCTCTCGCAGCAGAACCGTCGGGTGGCGGGCGATGTCCTCGATGGCCGCTCGGCAATCTGGGCTGGCGGGAAGCGAGTCGTGGTCATCGGTGGTGGCGATACGGGCTCGGATTGTGTCGGGACGTGTCATCGCCAGGGCGCGACGGAGGTGCATCAACTCGAGGTGCTGCCTCGTCCGCCGCTCGACCGGGATCCGTCTACGCCGTGGCCGCAGTGGCCGAATCGGCTGCGGACGACACACGCGCATGAGGAAGGATGTGTGCGCGAATGGAGCATCTCGACCACGCGGCTGTCCGGCGACCGCGGGCAGGTGACCTCATTGCACGGCACTCGCACTGACACGGGCGAGGAGTTTCGACTCGATGTCGATCTCGTTCTTCTCGCGATGGGATTTATGGGCCCGGTGCGGGAGGGGCTGCTGTCGGACCTCGGGGTCGCGCTCACGCCGCGCGGGGCAGTAGCCACGCACGCCGGCCACATGACAAGCGTCGAGGGCGTTTTTGCGGCGGGCGACATGCGACGCGAAGCATCGCTGATCGTGTGGGCGATTCGCGAGGGCCGCGATGCCGCGGCGGCGATCGACCACTATCTCGCATCGAAACGCGCCGCAGCCTTCACCGCAACACACTGGTAACGGGTTGCTGGATTGGCCAACGGTTGTTTGAACCCTCGGGATGCTCGTCTTGCTGAGAGGCGCCCGAGGCTTCAAATCACTGATAACCTCCCAGTAACCTGTTACCAGTGCGGTCCTCTCCGGAGGTAGTCATGGTGCCGCTCACCAGTCTGTGGCTTCCCATCCTGCTGTCCGCTGTAATTGTCTTCGTCGCCAGCTCGATCATCCACATGATGTCCCCATGGCACCGAAACGACTATGGGCGACTCCCGGATGAGGAGAACGTCCGCGCGGCGCTGCGCCCATTTGCCATTCCGCCCGGCGACTACATGGTGCCGCGTCCGCAGACACGGGACGAGCTACGCACGCCCGGGTTCGCGGCCCGTGTCAGCGAGGGGCCGAACATGGTCGTGACGGTGCTGCCTAACGAGCCGTGGTCGATGGGCCGCAACCTCGGGCTGTGGTTCGTGTACCTGCTCATCGTCGCGGTGTTCGCGGGGTACATGGCGGGCCGCGCGCTGCCGGCCGGCGCGCACTACCTCGTGGTGTTCCGCTTCGTCGGCACCGCGGCGTTCCTCGGGTTCGCGATCGCACTCTGGCAGATGTCGATCTGGTATCGGCGTGCGTGGAGCACGACCGTCAAGGCGACCATCGACGGGCTCATCTACGCCTTGCTCGTGGCGGGTACGTTCGGTTGGCTGTGGCCGAAGTAAGGCCGGGGACTGTCGGGCGGCAGGCGACTGAGGGAACTGGGAACTGGGAACGGGGAACTGGGAACCGGGACCCTCTACCAGGAGGACGGCGATTCTTCGCTGCGCTCGGAATGACACGTCCGAGCGCCACGCCGGCATCGCGGCCAGGACGGTGGGGGGAACGGCAAGACCTAACGCGGATTTCGAACAGCGATTGCGCGGATGCTCGCAGACTTCCTCCGTGCGCGGCGACGGCTCCGACGGCACGGCCGGACTCTCATCATTTTCTTGGTCAACGACCTCAGGACGCTCGTGCGTCCCGCGTTCGTCATTTCCCAATCCCCGGCTCGTCCCGATTGGAGACGTGAGGTCCGAGGAGCGATCCGACGCCTCCGAGGCATCCGCCGCATCCGAACCCCCTTCGTCTGTGGGGCCGGCGCTGGATGACGGACCTTCCGACGGAGGGTTGGCCCTCTACCGGGACGACGGCGATTCCTCGCTACGCTCGGAATGACATGGCTCCTCGCCTTTGCCGCCTGCCGCGTTCTCGTCCGTCCCCCGTCCCCCGTCCCTCATCCCTCATCCCTCATCCCCCGCGTCCCCCATCCCCGGCAGCCGCCAGTCGCCTAATTGATGCCTAACCAGTAGCTGATCTTCAGCACGAAAAAGTTGTCCCCGGGAATCTGCGTCGAGTTCCACGCATCTCGCAGCCCGACCAGATCCCCCGACAGCGTCTCACTCTGCCTGTTCTGCTGCCAGACCAGATAGGCCGTGCTGCCCGGCAGCCACTCCCAGCGCAACACGAGGTTCGACCGAAACGAGAGTCGATTGAAATCCAGCGGCGGGATCGTGAACGTCGTCGCGCCGTCGGTCACGGTACTGACGCCGTTCTCATCCTTCTCGATCGTCGTCCCCGTTCCGCTCGCGCCGTAGATCCGCAACGCGCGGCTTCGCGGCGCCGGGAGCTCGCCCAGGTCGAAGTAACGACCACTCGCGGCGAATGGCTCGGCGTAGCCCTCGACCGTGAAGCTCGGCGTGAGTGCATAGTTCAGCCGAAACCGCGCCGACAGCGTGCTGCGCTCGATGTAGCCGAACATGTAGCGGCCGCCGTATGTCTCGGCGCTGCCATCCGCGCGGGTCCCGACGTACTGGCGGCTGTCCACCGAGTGCGAGTACGTCGGGTCGACCGAAGCCTGCCACCGCGACGCCGGGCGGATGCTCACGCCGGCAGTCAGGTCCCAACGCCAGCCCCCGAACTCGTCGTCGAAGTACTGCGTCCGCGCCGTCCACGTTCTCGACACGTTAGGCCGGCTGGTCACCTGCGCCGTCAGCATGTACGCCTTGGGTGTGCCCATGAGCGGGCCGCCACGGGTCAGGTCATCGCTCAGCGACCGACGCTGGACCTGAACCCCACCGGTGAGTCGCCAGAAGTTGTGGAACGTGAGCTGAAAGCTCTCGCTGAAGCGCAGGTACTGCTGGATGCCGCCGTAGTTGAGTCCACCCTGCACCGCTGTGCCAAACTGGTAGTAGCGAAGGTACTTGTTAGGCTTCGTGTCGCGAAGCTGGAAGTCGGCGTTGTAGTCGATGTCGTCGCCGCTCCGCATCTGCCCGGCGTCGTTGATGTCGAACTCCGGCGACCGGAAGGAAATCTGCGCGCCGGCCAGCGTGAACCGCCCCGCGTTCTTGTCGAACCGGATCGACCCGGTGGCGCCGGAGAGCGACGTCCGCGTGGAGTCGAACGAGACGTGGTCCTGATCCGGACGCTGAAAGTAGTGTGCGCTCCCGCGTTGAAGCAGGGCAATCGAGGTGGCGTCACCGGCAACGTGGCTTCCGCCTAACCAGCCGGTAACCTCGTACATGCCCTCCATGTACCGGAGCCGCCAGTCCACGCCGCCGGTGACGGCGCTGCCTGGCAGGAGCTGCTGCAGCCCACCGCGGTCATCGAGCCAGCGATGGACGTGCGTCAGCGACGCGCCAACGTTCGACTGGCGCGTTCCAAACTCCTGCTGGAGACGCAGCACGCCGTACGACGACGGCGGCTCGACGGCCACCTTGCCGCGCACGGCGTCGGTCGTGTCGAACGTGTGCGCGTACTCGCGCGGCGTGAGCGCCGCCAGCGCCCCGATCGAAAGGCCGGATGCGAGCCGGCCCGTGACCTTCGTCGCGGCCAGGATCGTCGTGTTCGCCGGTGAGTCCACGAAGTCGCCGGACGCGGAACCCCGGGGCGACGCGCCGATGCGCCGACTGTAGAACCAGCTCGGCCGGCCGATGAAGCTCTGCCCGCGGCCCGTGAGCAGCTCGTCGCCCTCGATGAAGAACGGTCGCCGCTCCTCGAAGACCGTCTCGAACGCCGTGAGATTCACGACTGCCGGATCCGCTTCGACCTGGCCGAAGTCGGGATTGATGGTCGCGTCGAGCGTGAGGTTCGGGCCGAGCCCGTACTTGAGGTCCCCACCGGCTCGACCGCCGACGCGATCGTCGAACGGGTCCTTGGGGTCGACGTTCGCGCGATACGTGACGTCGCCCGCCATGTACGGCATGAGCTCGAGCCGTCGAGTGCGCGGAATGCCGGCAATGCCCTCGAGCTGGCCGAAGTGCGATGAGAACCCGGCGGCCGACACGGGGATGAGAACCCACTGCAGGAGCTCGTTCTTGTCGGGAATCGCCCGCGTCAGCTCGATCCCCCACGTCTGCTCGGCCGCGGCGTTGAAGCGAAGCTGCGAAAACGGGATGTGCATCTCCGCGGTCCAGCCTTCGGCGTCGACGCGGGCGCGCGCGTCCCACACCGGGTCGTACTGCGCCTCGCGTCCCGAGTCCTCGCTGTCCTGTGAGTGATACGCGTCGCCGCGCACGCCGCCTGACGAGATGGAGAAGCTGTACGCGGTTCGTCGATCGAGGTACGGATCGATCGAGATCGTGAACACCTCGGCGTCGCTGTCGCCATCGCGGCGCGTGATGGAGGTGCGAATGGCGTTGGGGTCGGGCCGCCTGAGGCGAGCGCCCACGTAGAGCCCGTGGTCGTCGTAGAGGATGCGGACCTCGGTAGGCACGCTCGGCGATGCGCCTTCGACCGGGATCTTCTGCACGAAGTCGGCGATGACGGGGGCTTGCACCCACGCCGGGTCGTCGAGGACTCCGTCGACGTGCGGCGGCGCTCCGGTGAGGCGCGCCGCGCGGGCGGTCTTGACGGTGGCGGATTGTGCCCCGGCGAAGTGAGGCAGGGCTAATACGGCCGCACAGGTGGCGTAGCGGAGGAACATCCGGCAAGTATCGCAACCAGGCGCGTTATGCTGCAACGGGAACTGGCTTGGTGCGAATCGAACAAGCGGCGGGTTCCGTAGTGGTTCTTATTCTCTTTCACGAGGGTCGCTATGGCCGGCCAAGGTTCCGCGGGCAACGTCATTGCTGCGCTGTGCAGCTTCTTCGTACCGGGGCTCGGTCAGTTGCTGCAGGGTCGGCTGTTCAAGGCGGTGTTCATGTTCTGCCTCGCGGCCATCCTGTGGTTCTTCCTGATGGGCTGGTTGATCCATCTCTGGTCGATTCTGGACGCGGCGACGTACAAAGGTGGCTCATAACTGCTAGTTCAGCGCGGACCCGAGAGTGCCGGCCCCATAGACGATGGGGTGTTCGGATGCAGCGGGTGCCTTGGATGCTCAGGATCTTCTCCTCGGCGGCGGCAACTCCTCGCGCAACGAGCCGGGTAGCTGAACAAACGACCTCGGGACGCATGATGTGAGCGTCCCGAGGCCGTTCAACAAGAAAAGGATGAGGGATCGGACGTGCCGTCGGCGGCGTCACTGCCCGCTGAGCCGATCCGCGACTATCGGCGTAAATCGAGGTTCGAAATTCGCGTTAGGCCTTGCCGCTCAGAGCCCGGCAGACGGTCGACGCCAGCCGGACAACTGACGCGTCGCGCGGTGATATCTCGAGCAGGTCGCCTAACGCCGACAACAGCTCACGCTGATCCGAGGTCAGATCCTGCTGCGGGCAATCCAGCTCGAGCCGAATCGCGTCGGCACAGTCGGCCGCGACGCGACTGCCCCGCTCCGTTGCCAGCTCGGAAGGCGCCATCCGCGCGAGGGCATCCAGGTTCGTCGTCAACCGCTCGATCATTCGCGCCTCACTCGACTTTGCCGGCTCTCTTCCGCGGGAAAAGACTTACATCCAGCCGAGCTGCTGCATGCTGATCCCGTCGTTCCAGATCTTCGTCATGTGACGGATCCGGTCGCCGTCGAACTCCATGGAGTAGACGTAGTCAGCCTCCACCGTTTTCCCGGTCGGCGGCACGGGCCCCCCCTCGCCCGTGTGCGTGCCCCGGAACACGGCGTACGCCGTCACCGTGTTTCGGTCGTCGTCGACAGCGAACGAGCGGATCTCGTACTTGCCGTCCGGCACCGGTGTGAACAGCCCCTTCATCCAATCCGTGTACGCCTGCAGGGTGTTCACTCCTGCGAGCGCGCCCGCCTGCGCGGAGAACGTCGCCGCGGGGTGACAGTACTGCTGACACCCTGCCCATCCCTTCCCCGTCTCGCACGCGTCGAAGAACTGTCTCGCCGTCGTCTTGATCGAAGCCATGGTTCCGCTCCTTTGCGAAAAGAATGGTCGGTAGCACACCAACCTGTACGAATCTGCGGAGCGGTGCCAGGTTGTTGAGTGAATCCAAACCAGGCCAACCAGAACCGGTGGGAGTGATGATGCAGGCAGTGTTCTCTGAACGGTTTCCTCGAGTCGCAGAGATCGCGGTTGTTGCGCTGGCGTGCTGCTTTGGCGCGGCCGACCCGGTCAGCGCACAGAGCTCGCCGCCGGACCGCGCGGCCGTCAGGCCCGTCGCGGATCCCCCCGGCGCGCTTCCGTTCGACCTCGCCTTCGACATGCGAGAGTTTCTCTGGGGCTCGACGCTCTCGGTCTCGCGCGATGGTCGGCGCCTGGCCTACGTCGTCCGGCGACCGCGCGGTGACGTGAACACCTCCAGCAGGTTCCAGCCAAACGGCACGCCCAGCTCGGTGGTCGGGGGCAAGGTATACATCACCGATCGCGGGACGCCCGGCGGCCGGACGACCGAAGTGTGCCCCGGCGGCAACTGCTGGGCGCCGTCCCTGTCGCCCAACGGCGAGACCGTCGCGTTCTACTCGGACAAGGATGGTCCGCCGCAGCTGTGGGCGTTCGACGTCGCCACGGGGCGCACGCGCAAGGTGTCCACGATCCGCATCAAGGCGAAGCTCTGGACGGGCGATGAAGCGCAGTGGTCGCCGGACAGCCGCACGGTCTATGTTCCCACGGCACCGGACACGGGCGATGCGGCGTGGCTCCCCGAGCCGGAGACCAAAGCGGCCGCGGTGAAGCCTGACGCCACCGCGCCAGCGGTGACCGTGCTGCGTGGCGGCAGCGAGGAGCCGAAATCGGCGAAGCCCGGTGAGTCGACGCCGCGCCAGACGTTCTACTATCGCGAGAACAACGCGGCGATCACGGCGATCGATGCCCGCACGGGTGCCGCACGCCCGCTCGTGAGCGCGACAGCCGAGCCGCGCCCATCGGTCCTGCGGCTGTCCGCGTCGGGACGCTGGGTGACCTACCTGTCGGTGTTCAAGGACCACGGCATCACGAATCAGGAGAGCTCGGTCGATCTCGCCGTCGTCCCCGCGACCGGCGGAGCGCCAAAGCTCGTCGTCGCGGACCTGCCGCTGCTCAACGACTACCACGGGCGGAACTACGCGTGGCACCCGACCGAAGACGCGCTCGTCTACATGAAGGGCGGGCAGCTCTGGCTCGTGACGGTCGCCCGGGCCGTCCCGGGCAGTCCGCGCCGGCTCGGCGAATCGTTAGGTGCGTTGGCACCGACGCTGCACTGGTTCACTCGCGACGGAAAGGCGGTGGTGGTCGGCACGGACCCGATCGATGACAAAGGGTACGGAGATGTGCGGCCGCGCGGTCTCGCCGTCATCCCGCTCGACGGTGGTGCGCCGACAAGGATCGCCATCGACTCGGCCTGGACGTTCGATGACCTCGTCCGCGCAGACCCGCGAACGCTCTGGCAGCCCGACGGCAACTCGATCACGGCGCTCATGACCGAAGTCGCCACCGGCGAGCGAGCCGCCGTGCGGTTCGACACGCGGTCCGGTAAGCCGACCGTGCTCTGGAAGGGTCGAGCGCGGCTCGGAAATGCGTTCGGCGACACGACCCACCAGTCGATCTTCGCGCTCTATCAGGACATCCGGACGCCGCCTAACGTCTACCGCTTCTCCACCGAGTTCGCGAGCAAGGACCGCGTCTCTCACGCCGACGAGCGCCTCGACGCCGTCGCCGTGGGGTCGGCGGACGTGTTCGAGACGGTCATTCCGGGCTACAACGGGGCGCTCGCCAAGGCGAGGACGGCCGTGCTGCTTCCGCCAGGCGCCAAGCGTGGTGACCGGCTGCCCGCCGTGGTGCTCATGTACCCGGGCGGCGACCGCGCGCGTCAGGCCGAGGTGTTCGGTGGAGGTGCAGACCTCACGATCCCCACGCTCCTCTTCACGAGCCGAGGCTACGCGGTGGTGCTCGCGAGTCTGCCGTTAGGCCCGAATCGCGAAGCCGGCAATCCGCTCAACGAGATGATCGACGAGCTCCTGCCGCAGGTCTACCGCGCCGCGGAGCTCGGTTACGTGGACGTGAATCGGTTGGCGATCGCTGGCCAATCGTTCGGCGGGTACGGCACCGGCGCGATCATCAGCGGGACGAACCTGTTCCGGGCGGCGGTGGCCGTGAGCGGCATCTACGACCTCGCCGGTACGTATGGTTATCTGGACGAGAATGGCGGGTCCTTCTGGATCGGATGGTCCGAGGCCGGCCAGGCCCGCATGGGGACGCACCCGTGGGCGAACGTGATGCGGTATCTGGAGAACTCGCCGTACTACCGCGCCGACCGGATCCACACGCCGCTCCTGTTGATTCATGGCGACAAGGACATGGCGTACCACGACGCGCAGAAGCTGTTCACGGCGCTGCGTCGGCTGGACCGTCCGGTACAGCTCGCCACCTATGCCGGCATGGGCCATGTGATCTACGAGTGGACTCGGCCTAACGCGGTGGATGCGGCGCGGCGGATCGTCGCGTTTGTCGAGGATCACCTTGTCGATGCGCCGAAGGCCGCGCCGACGCCACAGTGACTATCGCGCTGGCATCCCATCAGGGCCGGCTTGGAAACACGAGGGACCACAGAACGCGCAGAGCGGCGCTTCGCGCCGACGCAGAAGGACACGGAAAACTGCTCGGCACCTCTGCCGGCGCTCGCCACGAGCCCTTTTTGAGGGGACTGCCTCGGGACGCGAATACTGGCGTCCCGAGGCAGTTCATAAAGAAACCGGCTCGTAATGATCGAACGTGACCTAACGCGAATCCATTCGCCTTCAGGCGCACCGCAGCCGCGCACGGCACGCAGCTGTCGTCCATTCAACCACACGCCCACCGCCATGCGCACTTCACTCATCCTTGCGTTGGTCACAGCGGCACCGCGTCTCGTCGCTCAGGCGAACCCGGCCAGCCAGCCCGCATCGGCCGCGCCGGCGCGCGTCGCGGTCAGGGCGGCGCACCTGATCGACCCGCGAGGCCAGGGCCGGCGGATCGACGACGCCGTCGTGCTCATCGATGGCGACACGGTGGTCCAGGTGGGTGCCAAGCTCACGGTGCCTAACGGCTACACCGTCGTCGACCTCGGGTCGGCCACCATCCTTCCCGGGCTCATCGACGTCCACACCCATCTCACGAGCCAACAGACCGACTACTACGAAGGCCTGTTCCGCCGGTCCGCAATCGACGTCGCGATCACCGCGCCCGCGAACGCGAAGCGCACGCTCGACGCCGGCTTCACGTCCGTGCGCGACGTCGGGGCACCCGAATTCGTGGACGTGGCGCTCCGGAACGCCATCCAGCGCGGCGACGTCGAGGGCCCACGGATGGAGGTCGCGACGATGCCGCTCTCCGCCACTGGCGGCCACGGAGACCTGAACGGCTTCTCGCCATACATATCATCCCAGACGTTAGGCGGGCCGGTCGACGGCGTGGACGCCATCCGCAAGCGCGTACGCTTCGACGTGAAGTACGGCGCCGACGTGATCAAGGTGCTGGCGGGCGCCGGCGTGCTCTCCGAGGAAGAGTCCGCCGGCGGCCCCCAGTACTCGCAGGAGGAGATGACTGCCGTGGTCGACGAGGCGCGGATGTGGGGCCGCAAGGTGGCCGCGCACGCCCACGGTGCCGAGGCGATCAAGCGGGCGATCAAGGCAGGGGTGGCGAGCGTCGAGCACGCCGGGCTCGTCGATGAGGAAGGCGTCAAGCTCGCGCTGGAGCACGGCACGTACCTCGTGCCCGACATCATAACCGACGAGTGGATCCTCGCGCACGGCAAGGACGAGATGGGACTGCCGGACAAGATCATCGACAAGGAGCGCGAGCTGCGCCGTCACCAGAACGAGAACTGGGGACGGGCGATCAAGGCGGGTGTGAAGTTCGCGTTCGGGACGGACGCCGGCGTCTACCCCCACGGACTCAACGCCAGGCAGTTCGGGTATCTGCGCCAGCTGCCACTCACGAGCATGCAGATGATCCAGATGGCCACGGTCAACGCGGCGGATCTCATGGGGTGGACCGGCAAGGTCGGTGCGCTGGCCCCTGGCGCGTTCGCGGATCTCATCGCGGTGCGAGGCGATCCACTCGCCGACGTGACGGAGCTCGAGCGTGTGACGTTCGTGATGAAGGGAGGAAAGGTCATCCGGAACGCATCACGCTGAGCGGATATGTCGAGCAAGCACGACACGCTGATCGAAATGCTGGCGACCGATCGCGATGGGATGGTCGATCTCACTCGCGACCTCATCGCGATCCCGACCGAGAATCCTCCGGGAACAGGCTACCTCGACGCCCGCGATCTGCTCGCGTCGCGACTTGCGTCGCTCGGATTCGACGACACCCGCGTCGAAGGCGACTGCATCCTGAGCTTCGCCGGCCAGGGCGCCCGCACGCTGTATTTCAGCGGTCACTACGATGTCGTCCCGGCACAGCGGAGCGATCAA
Organism: Gemmatimonadaceae bacterium; assembly: GCA_036274195.1. Lineage (GTDB taxonomy): Bacteria > Gemmatimonadota > Gemmatimonadetes > Gemmatimonadales > Gemmatimonadaceae > JAJKIV01. The sequence goes on from DASUGD010000125.1 coordinate 19,136, forward strand.
TTCACGCCGAAGCTGCACGGCAAGACGATCGTCGGCCGAGGGTCTTCCGACATGAAGAGCGGGCTTGCCGCCATGACGTACGCGGCCCGCGCACTCCGCGAGCTCGACCTGCTCGAGCATGGACGGATCGGCCTTGTCTTCGTGCCTGACGAGGAGACCGCCGGCCCGCGCGGATCGCGCTACCTCGCGGCTCGCGGGTTGCTTGGTGCCGATGGCATCGGGATGCTGACGCCGGAGCCCACGGGTGGGACGGTCTGGAACGCGAACCGCGGCGCAATCACGCTGCGCGTGACGGCCCGCGGCAAGACCGCGCACGTCGGGCGGCAATACGACGGCGTGAACGCATTCGAGGGGATGGTCGGCATTGCGCAGGCCCTGTTGGAGCTCAAACACGAGGTCGAGGTCCGCACCACCGCGTTTCACATCGCGCCCGACGTTGCCCGACGTTCGATCCTGATGCTCGGTGGGCGCACCGAGGGTGGCACGAACTTCAACGTCGTGCCTGACGAGTGCTGGTTCACGGTGGATCGCCGCCTCAACCCCGAAGAGGACTTCGACGCCGAGAAGCAGCGGCTGTTCGACGTGATCGATCGCGCGCGCGGACCGGCGACGATCGAGGTCGACGTCATTCAGGAGGGGCGCGCGTCAGGCAGCGACGAGCAGGGTCCGGTCGGTCGCGCCCTTGCCGAGAGCATCGTCGATGTCACGGGGCGACCAGCACGATTCGAGCTGTGTCCCGGACTGCTCGAGATCCGCTTCTACGCGGAGCGCGGCGTGCCGGCGTTCGCGTACGGGCCGGGCCTGCTCAGCGTCTCGCACGGGCCCGACGAGTTCGTGCCGATCGATCGGATCGTGGAGTGCGCGCAGGTATATGCTCTCACGGCAGCTCGGTTGCTGGGATGAGGGAAACGGGAAACGGGAAACGGGAAACGGACACGGGAGAAGGGAGACGGGAGACGGGAGACGCATTAACGGCGGGAACCCTCGGGACGCTCTTCTCGCCTGACGAGGCATCCCGAGGGTTCTCCGTCTCCCGTCTCCCGTTTCCCGTTTCCCTATCTAGCAAGCGGATCCGGCCGGAGTTGAAAGTGCAGCACCTTGCTCGTCGTCCCCTTCCCGCCCTCCATGTGAAACGGCGCCCGCGTGCTCACCGTCGCCCACAGCCCTTTCCCCTTCCAGCCGGCGTTAGGGTCATCGATCCGCCCATCCATCCACTTCGTGTAGAACCCCATGGGATACGGCACGCGGAGGATGACGAACTTTCCGTCCTTGAGCGCCAGCAAACCTTCTGACGCGTTGCCGGTGTTGATCGGTGTGTTCTTGCCGAGGCCGAACGTGTCGAACTGGTCGACCCACGTGTAGTAGCTCGCTTCGACGCTTCCTGGGTCCGTCACGCCCTTGAACTGGGGCAGCGGCTCCTGGTACAGCGTCCACCCCTCCGGGCAATGCTGTCCCGTCGCCGTTGGCCCGTTGAGCGGACCCTTGCACTTGCGTCGGTCGAAGCTCGCCATGTGGCCGCTGGCCAGCGCCACCCACATGACGCCGTTGCGATCGACGTCGCCGCCGCGCGGCGAGAAGCCCTGTACCGGCGCCTTCGGGTTGTTGAACGGCGGCTCGTAGTACTCGGCCAGGGCCGTGGCGGGCGGGTTCGGGCCCGGCGTCAGGCGCACGATGCCGCCGGGGAAGCCTAACGTCGTCCCCCAGATCGACCCGTCGGGCGCCGGGGACACGGAATAGATCCCGGCGTTGATGCGCCTGTCCTTCGTCGGGTCCACTGGCGCGTTAGGCTCGACGTAGTCGTCACGCGTGCCGTTGCCGTTCGTGTCGAGGATGAGGGCGGTCCAGCCCTGCGACCTTTCCTCGTCCCCCGTCTCGTCGAACAGCGTCGTGTTCAGCCAGCCCACGACCGGCCCTCCGCCACTCGTCCACAGCGTGTTGTTCGCGTCCTCGGCGAACATGAGGTGATGGGTGCTGAAGCACGTGCCGATATGCGTGAGCTTTCCCGTTCTCGGGTCATACATCGCGAGGTGGCGCCCGGACCTCGCGAGCGGAAACAGCTTGGCCGACGGGTGACTCGACCCCGCCTTGCACACGTCGGGGTTGTCGGGCGGACGTATCGTGGACGTGATCCACACGCGGCCGCGCGCGTCCATCATCGGGTTGTGGACGTTGTTCCTGCTCGTCCAGATCGCCTCCTCGCCCCAGTACGGCGACCGCTGGATCATCTGCGGCGGGCTCGCGACCGGCGTGTTGGGATCGCGCACGGTGAGCGGCACCTTGCTCACCTCGTTGCGCGTCGGATCGAGCACGGGGAGGTAGTCCGCGCTCACCTCGAGCGCGCCGTAGAGCTTCCCGTTTGCGTTGATGGTCGGGTTCCGGCGATCGGTCGAGACCTCGTCGTGGAGGTAGGCCTTGGGGTCGGCCCAGTCCCACTCGGTGATGACGACGTTGCGCTCGATCCCGTGCGGGCGCGGCGGCGGCGCCGGCACCTCGCCGTTCGCGATCCGATCGGTCCAGTCGGCGAACATGGTGAGCATGCGCTGGCGGCCGAGCTGGTCGAGCGTGGCCGTCATGGTCGGTCCGGCCTGGCCGGACTGCACCCGCCGGTCCCACGCGGCGACCGACGACGAGAACTTGCCTAACGACGGCTGAAATTGCCGGGTGCCGATGGTGCCGAGCTGGTGGCAGGCGGTGCAGGTGCCGGACTTGATCGTGCGGAGCAGCGCGGCCTGACTCGTCAGGCTCGGCGACAGTCCATTGCCGTCGGCGCCGGTACCGGGAAACTCGCTCTTGTCGGGGATCTTCATGAGCGAGTACCAGTACCCGGCCGGGTAATACCGCGCCGCGGCCTGGGCGTTAGGCGCCGGAACCGCTGTGAGGTTCATCGTCGTGCCCGGCGTCCCACGTCGCTTCGGCGAGTCCACGAGGCCATAGCCGCGCACCCACACGTCGTAGGTCGCCTTCGGCAACTGCGGGATCACATAGCGCCCACGATCGTCGGTCACGACGATCTTCGCAAACTTCGTCGGCAGCTCCGCGGTCTCCGCGATGACCCAGACGCCGGCCTCGGGCTCCTTCGGCCCGGTGACGACGCCGGCGATGTCGTTCTCCGCGGCGCTGATCGCGGGGGGCAGTTGGGACCCGACGCGCGCCCTGCTCGCCGGCGCGAACGACGTGGAAACGATCAATAGAGGAACCGCCACGAGCGCGGCTCGCGAGATCGAGCTGGTCGATGTCATGCCATTCCTCCCGATGGGTTCCGGGTCGGACCGTCCTGTCCATATCGTGGCATGCTGCGCCGCGACATTCAACCGCGCTCAGCCTCGTCGCATGTTCAAAGAGCGTCGCCGATCGAGCTGAGGGCATCGTGGCGGCTCACGCTTGCCCATGGACCGACCGAGAGGGCCGGCCCCACAGACGAAGGGGTGTTCGGATGCAGCGGGATCACGCGGATCCGTCAGGATCGCTCCTCAACCCAGAGAACTCCGCCCGCAACGAGCCGGGTTAAAGAATGACGGCCTCGGGAAGCCCATGCGTCCCGAAACAGTTCATCAAAAATCCGACTCGTTGTGGTACCACGTTAGGACGTGCCGGGAGCGATCCCGAAGGATCCGCCGTATCCTGATGCATCCGACACCCCTTCGTCGTAGATGCCAGACTCCTAGGTGCAGGACCGAGAGGGCCGGCCATCGGTGTCAATCCGCGTTAGGTCTTGCTGTTACCCCTACTGTGCCAGCCGCGATGCCGGCGTGGCGGAGGCCCACCCGCGTCGCGCACTCACGGCCTTCCAGGGCGATATTTGCGAGGCTTACCGAAATTCGGCGAGGCTCACCAACTGGGAGCGTGCAGGGAACTATCGCTTGTGCGGCCGGAATCCGACGCCGACAGCGATCTGATGGAAGTTGAGCCCCGGGTTGGCTTTGGCCGTACCGCCATTCGAGATGTGGAGCAGACGGTACGCAAGCTCGGCTTCGACTCGCTTGCCAATCGTGCTGCGGAGACCCGCGGCGGCCATCAGCTGGGCGTTGAGTCGCGTGGCCCTGTAATCAGGAACCGCGCGGAAGAAATACTGCAGTCCGGCGGAAACGTCGACGAACGCACCGAGTGGCTTGCGGTCGTCGAGAGCAGCCCGAATTCCGAGTGGAAGCGTGCCTACACCGTGCGTGTGGCCGTCCTTGGTCAAGACCAGAGCGCGCCGGATCCCTTCTCCAACTATGCGCCGATCGTTGATCCGGTCGAGCGACGAGACGACAACCAGGTCGGGGATCGAAGCGAGGACAAACCGGTCGGATCGATGCAGCGTGTGGTGCCACCGGAGGCCTAACGCGCGTAGCCGTGCGCCGGCGAAGCCGCCCAGTCTGACGGTGTGGAATGAAGCGGGTCCCGACTGCACCCATACCGAGAGCGACGGGGGACGCGCGTCGAGCGACTGTGGCGCTGGGAGGTCCGTCGACGTTCGCGCGGTGGTGTCGGACTGAGCACCACACGGAACGCTCAGCGACGCCAGCGCGGCAGCAACGAGAACCGCGACCGAGTTGGTGCGCCTCATCAAAGGCCTCGTTGAATGCCGACTGACGGCGGGCAGCTGCCCTCGAGAACTTACGCCCGCCAGCACCAGGCAGCCACACCGACGCCAACCGCGCGAGCGTGAGTGAGGTGTATACCGGCACACACCTCGAGCTCACACTCGCGCGACCGCAGCGCGGGCAGCGGTGCCGTCACCGCTTGGTCCTCTACATCATGGCACGTAGCGGAAGGTGTACGTCTGGAACTCCCCGTTGCCGAGGAGGTCCAGGTCCACTGTAATGACGCCGTTCCTGTAGGTACCCTCGACGCCAACGTCGGCATTGTTTCCCACGATCGAGATCTGATTGCCGTCGATCTCGTAGGTGCCGTCCTGAGCGTTGGTTCCGTTTACCTCGTTGCCGTCGGCGGCGGCCCTGTAGTCGATCGCGACGTGGATATCGCCGTCCCGTTGGAGAATCATCTCGCCGCCCGTGATCGTGACGATGAACTCATCGTAGGAGGCTCCGCCCGGAAAGGTGACGGGTCCGCGAAAGATCACCTTGGGGATGTTCTTCTGATTGACCTGAAACAGCGCGAAGGTTCCAACGGGATTCTCGACGTTGCGTGGTCCGGTGCTCGAGTCGCCGCTGCCCGAGCAGGCGATGGTGCCGAGCAGGGCGGTCGCTGCGAGCACCCCGGCAAGCCCGCTGCGGATGGGACGCCGCGTACGGTGGGTCGCGGCGGGAATTGTGCGCGTCATGGTGGTGCCTCGACGTCAACTGAATGGATGAGTGAAGCGCTGTGTCGTAGCGCGCGCCGGCGTGATCGATCTTCGGTCGCCAGTTCGCGCAGACAGGCTAGCATTCACCCCTCACCG
>DASUGD010000126.1:0-12243 GCA_036274195.1 Gemmatimonadaceae bacterium
AGACGGGAAACGGGAAACGGGAAACGGGAAACGGCAAACGGGAAACGGCAAACGGGAAACGGCAAACGGGAGACGGGAGACGGGAGACGGGAGACGGGAGACGGGAGACGGGAGACGGGAAGAGCGCGTCATTCAGAGCGGAGCGCCGCAGGCGCGGAGGCGAGGAATCGCCGTCGTCCCGGTAGGGGCCTCCCCGTTACCCGTTCACGTTCCCTGTCAGTCAACGCAGCGGACCGAACGACTCGCCGGTCGAATGGTGTGTCAGCAGACGCCATCGACCGGCGCGTCGCACGTACACGCGCGCGTACCGGACGGTGTACTCGCGCCACCGGGGGTCGCTGGCCCAACCAGGATCGTCCGGGCTCCGTCGCACGTGGAGTCGCCCGGTCGTGAGCGCGACGTCTTCGTGCACCTCGACGTCGAGCGAATCGACCTGACGCGAGAGGAATCGAGACCGCTGGACCGACGCGATCCATGCGGCACGAGTATCCAAGTCGCCGGTGGAGTGCTTGAACCGGAAGTCCGACGTGTACACGCTGTCGAGGAACGCGACCTCGCGCGCGACGACGGCGTTTTCGACACGCTGCTCGAGGGCGGCTACCGTGGCGCTGTCGGCGGACGTGGTGGACTGCCCATCGGCAGCCGTCTCAGCCACCCGGCTCGTGCACGAGCCGACGACAGCTGCACTCGCAAGTGCCGAGCCCCACATGAATCTCGATAGTCTCCGCATATCCGTGATCGTGCGTCCTGGTGGGAGTGAGTGATAGCTTAGCTCCGTACGAGGGGCGCGGAAGCACCGCGCAGTGTGATCCCGGAGGCAGTCATGGGCGTTTCTCGTCGCACGTTTTTGCACTCCGCCGCGACTACGGCCGCGGCACTCGCGCCGGCAACACGGTTGCTCGCCGATTCGACGCGGCAACCGAGCCGGAAAACCACGCATCGTCGCGTGACGCCAGTGCCCGATCGCTTCGATCCGTGGGTCGAGGTCATTCCCGCCAACCTCGCGCATAACGCGACCACGCTCCGCCAGCTCGGCGGCAGTCAGATCCTGGCCGTCATCAAGAACCACGGATATGGGCTCGACTACCGGGTCGTCGCCCGGGTGCTCGAGCCGAAGCCGGAGATCGAGGGGTTCGCTTTGGTTCGCGCGGACGAGGCGCTGACGCTGCGCCAAGAGGGCGTGCGGAAGCCGATCCTTCTCATGGCGCGCGTCACCGATGCGATGATGAAGGACCTCGTCGCGCACGACATTACGCTCGCCGTCTATGCGGACGACGATCCAACGCGCCTCGCGCGCCTCGACGTCGGCAAGCCGACGCCGGTCCACGCGTACATCGATACCGGGATGAGCCGGATGGGCATCCGGTACGACCGGGCACTGCCATTCCTTCGTGCCGTCGCCGGTATCCGACAGTGCCGGCTCTCGGGCACGTTCATGACGTTCACCGAAGACGCCGAGTTCGATCGCGAGCAACTGTCACGGTTTCAGAACCTAACGCGCGATGCCGCGGCAGCCGGAATCAGGCTCGGCAAGCTGCACGCGGCGTCGTCACACTCGATTTTCCATCACCGCGACGTCGGCTTCGACCTGCTGCGGCCGGGCATGTCGCTCTACGGTGGCTACCCGGACAAGTTCGACGAGGAGCGGACGATGGCGGAGCTGCGTCCGGCGTTTCGCGTGCGCGCGCGTGTCGTGCGCACGGATCGGCTGCGCCCCGGCGACAGCGTGAGCTACGGCCGCGAGTACGTCGCGACGAAGCCGACGTGGATCGCGACGATCCCGTTAGGCCACGGCGATGGCTATGCGCGTACGGCGGTCAAGGGCGCGAAGGTGCTCGTTGGCGACCGCCTGTACCGGGTGATCGGTGCCGTGAGCGCGAGCCATTCGATCATCGAGATCGGCGACGAAGAGCTGGTGCGCATTGGCGACATCGCGACATTCCTGGGTCCCGATCGCCCGGAGATTCACCCGAACGAGGTCGCCCGCGTCACCGGCTCCGTGTACGATCTGTTGATGCATCTCAACCCGGCGCTGCCACGGTTTGTGGTGTAGGCGACGGGTGACTGCCGATCGCCGGGGACGGGGGACGGACGACGGGCGACGGATGTGCGGCAGGCGGGCGCCGGACGAGAAGCGGAAAGACGGAATGACGCGCTCTATCTCCGTCGCCAGTCGCCAGTCGCCTAGTTCGAACGCAACGCCTGCACCGGATCGATCGCCGTCGCGCGGCGCGCCGGGAGGTACGCGGCCGCCGCCGCGACAGCGAGTAGCACCAAGCACGCAGCACCGAGAGCGATGGGATCGGTCGGACTCACGCCGAACAACAGCGCCGTGAGCAGCCGCGACGTCGCCACCGCGACGACGAGGCCGACGGCCGCGCCGGAGCCCGCAACGAGCGCGGCACGCCGCAGCACCGCCATCCGCACGCGGCCCGCCGACGCCCCAAGCGCCATGCGGATCCCGAACTCGCGCGTCCGCTCGCGCACGAGCGACGCCATGACGCCGAACAACCCGATCGCCGCGAGCAACAGCGCCACGAGCCCGAACGTCGAGGTCAACAGCGCCCCGAGCCTCGGCTGCGCGAGCGGTTCGGCGAGAATCTCATCCATCGTTCGGGGGCTCCAAAGCTCGAGATCGGGGTCGACCTCGCGGCCGGCGACGCGCAACGCCGGCAAGAGGCCAGTCAAAGGCACCGTGCTGCGGATCGCGATCGAGCCCTGCCAGTAGCCCTGAACCGACGGCAGGAACACCATCGGCGATACCTCGCGCAGGAGGCGCAGGTGTGTGTCGTGCGCCACCCCGACAACCGTTCGCCATCCATCGCCGCCGCCGATGCTCGACGGGGATGCGCCCGGGAGATGAATCCGCTGGCCGATCGGATCGCGACCCGGCCAGAGCTTGCGTGCCACGGATTGGCTCACGATCGCCACGAGCGGCGATGAGGCGTCGTCGCGGTCGGTAAACGCTCGCCCGCGCACGAGCTTGATCCCGAAGGTCCTGAAGAACTCCGGCCCGACCATGTCGGTCGGGAACAGCGGGTTCGCTCTCGATTCGGCGAGCGTTTGCCCCTCGGCCTCGTACCGGATCTGCCAGACGCCGTTCCCGAGCATCGGCGGCGCGACGAGCTGCGTCGCCGCCGTCACGCCAGGGACCGCACGAACCCGACGCATCACCCGATCGCCTAACGCGGTCATCTGGGCGACGGCACTGTCCCTCCGCGCGTTCCACGAGTACCAGAATACCGACAGATGATCGCTCACGAATCCCGTGTCCTGTCTCAACAGGCGCGTCAGGCTTCGCGTGAGCAGCGCGGCGCCGCCGAGCATCACCATTGCGAGCGCCATCTGCGATGCCACGAGTGTTTGTCGCACCAGACGTCTTCGTGATGTTTCGCCCACGACGCGGGCGTCGAGTCGAAGCGGCGCGGCAAGCTGTCCGTGCGCGATCAGGAGAGCCGGCACGACGCCGAAGAGCAGCACGGCAACGGAGGCCACCGCCACGGCCGCCGCGATGGGCACCCCGGCGAGCTGGATGTCATCGAGGCGCGGGACGTCAGCGGGCGCAAAGGCGACGAGCAACCGAAGCGAGCCAACTGCCACGAGAAGGCCGAGTGCAGCACCCGCGGAAGCGATCGCGAGCGCCTCGACGAGCAGGTCACGCACGAGATCGCCGAAGCTCGCCCCGAGCGCTCGGCGAATGGCAAGCTCTCGTGCGCGCGCCGACGCGCGCAAGAGCAGCAGATTGCCGACGTTCAAGCACGCGATGAGCAGCAGCAGCGCGACCGCCATCGTGAGCAGCGTGAGCACCGGCCGTACGTCGCCGAGGATCGTCTCCGTGAAGGTGGCTGCGTGCGCGCCGCGGAATTCCATTTTCGGCGTTAGGCGTTTCTCGATCGCGACGTATTCGTCGCCCGCGGCGGCGACCGTGGCGCCCGGCGCGAGGCGCGCAACAGCAAACGAGGAGACCATGCCTTGCCAGCCGGCCCACATCGGAGCCCAATAGTCCACGCCAGCGGGGTAAGCCAGCCCCGGCGGGGCGACACCGATAACGACGTAGTCGGTGCGCACCAGCGGATCGACGACGTGGCGGCCGACGACTGCCGAGTCGCCCCCGAACTTGTCCTGCCACGCACGATAGCTCAGTACGAGTGCACGGGTTTGGCTCGCGGACATGCCCGGCACCTCGTCGTCACTCGGGCGGAACAATCGGCCGAGTGCTGGCCGCGCACCGAGCACGTCGAAGAAGTTGCCGGTGACCATTCCACGATTGAGCTCGACGGACCGGTCACCATACTGGAATGGTAAGGACGTCGCGGGCCAGTGGGCGACGCCAGCGACGTCGCGCATCGTCCGTGATTCCTGCCGCACGATCGAGAGCTCCTTGGTGCCGAGCGTGACCTCGGTACTCGGGTCGCTCACGTACGTCCACATCACGACGATCCGGTCCTGGGCGACGACCGGCAGCCGGCGGACGAGCACCGTCCGAAACACGCTGAAGATCGCGACGGACATCCCGATGCCGAGCCCGACGATGAACACGGCCGTGGCGAAGAAGCCGGGCGACCGGCGAAATCCGCGGAGCGCTAGCGAGATACGATGCATGAGTGACGGACGAGCAGCGCCGGGTTGCGGTAGAGGGAAGGTGTCGACGCGCCATGCGCGCCGCTACTCCACAATGGCCGTGAATCGACGGACGGGCGAAACCAGTGCACCGAGTCACTCGTATGGGATAGCCATATGAATTCCCCTCCGTCACCACTGGCGCCGATGAACGACAACAAATTGTTGACGATCACGTCACTGCTCTCGATCCTGCTCGTGTCGCTTCACGTCACGGACGACATCGTACGCGGGATCTCCCGGCCAGCGGCCGACAACCTGGGTGCCGTCGTGATCTTCGCCGTTTGGCTCGTCGGAACGCTACTGCTGGCCGAACGGCGGTGGGGGTACGCCATCATGCTCCTCGGCGGGATCTTCGCGGCGGCCATGCCCGTCCTTCACATGAGAGGCGCGAGATATCCCGCGATTGCGGCATCGAGCGGGGGCTTTTTCTTCGTCTGGACGCTCATCGCGGCCGGCGTCACCGGAACGTTGTCAGTCATCCTCGCAGTGCGCGCACTCTGGGTCTCTTTCCGTCGGGCATAGGCGACCAGGACTCGCCACCAAAGCGCTGCAGTTCACGAGAGCTGTTCAGTCGGTTGGCGCCCGGCGTTCAGCCGGCCGCGCACGGCGTAGAGTGCCGACGCGATGACGAGCATTGCTCCCACCACGAGCACTTCGGCTCTACCGGCACTGGTCAGCAGCCAGAGGATGAAGCCGGTCGTGACGAGAGGGACCACAGGGCCACCCGGCGCGAGAAACGGCGCGCCGTCCGCGCGGACATTGCGGCGTCGCAGGACCAGCGTTGCGAGACAGCATCCGAGAAAGACCAGCAGCGTCGGGAGGACCGAAAGCACCGCCAGCGCGCGAAACGTTCCCGTTAGCGCGAACGCGCACGCGAGCGCCGCGTGCGTCGCGATGGCAACGTGAGGTGTTCGATAGCGCGGATGGACCGCCGCGAGCCGACTCGGAACCAACCCATCGTTCGCGAACGCGAACAGCATCCGTGGCGAAGCGAGAATGTTTCCGGTCAGATATCCGAACGCAGAGATCAGTGTGCCGGCGAGGATCAGCTGGCGGCCGCCCTGGCCTATGGCGCGACCAGCGGCAGCCGCCAACGGCGCGCGTTGATCCGTCGCAAGCTCGGGCCCGAGGATTCCCTGGGCCGCGAGGTGCACGCCGATGTAGAGCGTCGTCACCACGGTGAGGCCCAGGAGTATCGCTCGCGGGATCGTTCGCGCCGGAGTCGCAACCTCGCCGCTCGCGGCGAGCGCCGCTTCCGTCCCCGTGAACGCGAATATGAGAAGCAGGGCGGCGCGGCCGACATCCCGCACCGCGGGCACACCGGCCCAGGCGAGGTTGTGCCGCTCACCAAAAAATACCCCGAGCACGATGAGAGCGATCAGCGGCGTGAGCTTCGCCGCGGTCACGACCTCGACCAGCCTGGCTCCTGTCCGAACCCCTCGGATGTTGGCTGCAGCCAGCCCCGCCAGCAGCGCAACGAGGAGCACGGCGCGCGCGAAGCCGCTCCCCTCGACTCCAACAGCCGCCAGGGCCGAGTCGACGACGACGACACTGATCGCGGCGCTCGCGATGACTTCTCCGCCGAACCAGCCGAGGATACCGGCGAGAAACCCGACGAACGGGCCGAAAGCCGTCTCTATGTATGCGTACGTTCCGCCAGAGCGCGGGACTCGACTGCCCAGCTCCGCGAAGCACAGCGCGAGGAGTCCGATGCCAAGCGCGCATGCGAGGTAGGCGACAACCGACGCCGGTCCGAGTATCCCCGCGACCGCTGCAGGCAGGACGAAAATGCCCGAGCCAACGATCAGATTGACGATGTTGGCGGCGAGGGCTCGCACGCCGATGGCGCGAACGAGTCCTTCGTCGGTGCGGCCCGGTGTCGGTGTGGGTGTGGTCGAGTCGTTCACGTGGCGAATGCCTAACGGAGGACGAAGGCATGTCCCCAATGACGGCCATGAAAGTGACACGTCACGCCGCCCACCGCCATTCCAGTTGTTGCCAACGCAAACAGCCTCGCCGAGACGCATCGCGGTCGGGCCAGCTTTGACAACGAGGGATCGCAGAACGCGCAGAACGCCCGCCCGCTGGCGCGGGCGCCACAGAAGGCCGCAGAAGGGCTCGCGTGCGGAGCCGTGCTCCTCTCGCAACGAGCCGGTTTTCTCGATGAACGGCCCCGGGAGGCCAATACTGGCATCCCGAGGCAGTTCCCCTTCAAGAAAGGCTCGTTGCGGGCGGGGTCAGAGGTGCCGAGCAGTTTTCTGTGTCCTTCTGCGCCGGCGCGAAGCGCCGCTCTGCGCGTTCTGCGGTCCCTCGTCTTTCAATTCCACCTAACGCGACGGACTGCGACGACAGGCCCGTGGGCGAGCTGATCCGATTAGGGCGAGGAATCAATTGGCTGAAGCAGCGCCCGCGTCGCCGCGTGCGCCGGGTTCGCGAGCACCTCACGCGCCGGACCATGCTCGACCAGCACCCCGTCCGCCAACACCGCCACCCGATCCGCGTGGTCCTGTGCGAAGTCCACGTCGTGCGTCGCGATCAGCAAGCCCCTTCCCTGTTGAGCCAGCGCCGACAGCGTCTCGCCTAACGCGCCGCGCCGAGCGGGGTCGAGCGCCGACGTCGGCTCGTCCATGAGCAACAGGTGCGGGTCTAGCGCGAGCGCACGGGCGATCGCCACGCGCTGCGCCTCGCCGCCGGACAGTTGGCGCGGATACGCCGCCGCCCGCGCGGCAACGCCTAACGTCTCCAGCAGACTGGTCGCCACGCCGCGGGCACGCTCGCGCGTCCATCTCTGTACGTGAATTGGCGCCAGCGTCACGTTGTCCATCACCGTCAAGTGCTCGAACAGGGAATGCGCCTGGAACACGAAGCCGACCTTGCCTCGCAGCGGGCGCAGTCGCGACTCGGCAGGCACCGGGCCTGGCTGCAACGCGAAGCCATCCACGACAATGCTGCCCTCACTGAACGGCTGAAGCGCCGCGATCGCGCGCAACACCGTCGACTTTCCGGCGCCCGACACGCCCATCAGCGCACAGATCTCGCCTGACGCGACATCGAGATCCACACCGCGCAGCACGCCCACGCTGCCGCGCGTCGCGCGCAACCCGCGTACGGTGAGCGTCTGCGCGGTCACGTGAGGTTCCATTTGCGCTCGAGCCGCCGCGCGAAGCGCGAGAGCGGCAAGGACAACGACAGGTAGACCAGCGCACACAGAATCCCGGGCACCACCCAGCTGCCGATATTGGTCGCGTAGATCGCTGTCTGCTTCGTGAGCTCGACGACCGTGATCACGGAGACGAGCGAGGAGTCCTTGAGCAGCGCGACGAAATCGTTCGTCATCGGCGCGAGCGCGAGTCTGAGCGCTTGCGGCCCGCGGACGAGTCGGAGGATCTGTCCTTCCGAGAACCCCAACGTGCGCGCTGCCTCCAGCTGCGAGCGCGGGATCGCCTCCAGCGCGGCGCGATAGATCTCGGACTCATATGCCGCGTAGTTGAGCCCCAGCCCGATCACGGCCGCGAGAAACGCCGGCAGTCGAACCACGCCCGAAAGGCCATAGTAGATGACGAAGAGCTGCAGCAGCACCGGCGTGCCGCGGACGACCTCGACGTACACGGTGAGAAGGCCACGCACGAACGCGGAGCCATAGACGCGTCCCGCCGCGACCGCCGTGCCGAACGTAACGGCCAGCACCATCGACAGGACCGACAATGCGAGCGTGATGCCTGCGGCCCGCAACAACGACGGAAGATACGCGAGCGCGGACGTCGCGCCGTTCGAGACATTCCGCGCCGCGGCCACCGACGTATCAGCCAGCACCCGCGCGAAGTACGTCGCCTGCGCGTCGTCCCAGACGTCCCAGCTCCGAAAGATCTTCTCGAGTGACCCGTCGCGCATTCGCTCACGGAGGATCGCGTTCACCGAGTCCCGCAGCGCGACGTTCCCCCGGGCGAGCACGCCGACGTAGTGCCCCGTGGCAACGGGTTCGGGCTGGATCACGAAGCCGCCCAGCACCCGCAACCGCCGCTCCGCAATGATGTGATCGAGCAGCACCGCGTCCACTCGGCCCGCAACGAGGTCGGTGTACGGGTGGACGTCATCGTCATACGAGACCGGAACGACCTTCGCGCGAGTCTGCTCGTCGAGAAGGATCTGGTACGCGCCGGTCGAGCCTAACGTGGCAACGCGCCTGCCGGCGAGGTCCGCAAGGGTGCGAAACCGGTCGCGGTCCACCGGCCTCACCGCCAGCACCTCGCGGAACTCCAGGTACGGCATCGTGAGCGACTCGCGCTCGCGAAGCTCGGGGCGGTCTTCGATACCAGACAACCCGACGTCGAAGTCACCACGCTCCACCGACTGGGCGATCGACGCCCACGCCACCTGGACGAACTGCGGGCGACGGCCAAGCCCCTGCGCGATCAGGTCGGCGATCTCGACATCGAACCCCCTAACGTGGGACGGATCATTCGGGTCGGCTTCCACGAACGGCGCGCCGCCCTCGGCGTCACCGCCCCAGCGAAGCGGCAGCTTCGCGGCACGCTCGCCAGGCGATGCGCGACACGCGCCGAGCAGCAGTAGTGCGCCAAGCGGCGCCGCGCAGAAAAGGAGCGTCTTGGTCAATGCGAACGTCAGCGGGATGTCAGGGCCGGGCTGTTATTGCGCCGTAGAATGTACGTCCGGGGCTCCGCTTCGACAGCTCATCCCAGCGCCCTTGCGCTACGGGCACATACGCATCGAAGGTTGTCGCATGAAACGACTCCTTCTCGCCGGCCTCGCGCTCGGGGCGTGTCGTCCCAGCGGGCCCACCGAGCATTACGGGTTCATCGCGCGGCTCGGCCGCGACACCGTGTCGGTCGAAAACGTCACGCGCCAGGGCAATCGGGTGACGAGCGACGAAGTCGACCGATTCCCACGCGTGCGGCAGCGCCACACCGAGATCGAGCTCGCTGACAACGGCGGCATCCGCCACCTGGCGATGGACATCGTGACGCCGAGTGAGGAGCCGAAGCAGCGGCTGCGTCGCGTTACCGTGGACGTGACGAAAGACTCGGTGCACATCGTCAAGCGTGACTCTACCGGGACGGTCCGCCGCGACTTCGCAACGAACGGCGGGATCGCCATGGCACACCTGCCGCAGATGTACAGCCTCTACGAGCTGTACTTCGACGCCGCGTTAGGCCATCTGAAGGCGAGTGCCACCGCCCGCGACACCGCGCACCTGCGGCAATTCTACATCGACCGGGAGTTCGACAGGTTCCCGCTGCACACGGGCCGGGTGTGGCGCCGCCCGGACGGGAAGCTCGAGATCCAGCACGACTGGTTGTCGGGGATCGGCGTCGCGGATGTCGACTCCAGCGGACACCTCATGGGCTACTCGGGTGCGCGAACGACGTACAAGGTCGATGTCACCCGCGTTACCGACCCGCCGAACGTGGAGCCGGTGTTCACGCAGTTCGCTGCTCTCGAGACGAAGAACGGGTTCGCGCAGCTCAGCGTGCGGGATACGGCGCGGGCAACCATTGGTGCCGCGACCTTCGCCGTCGATTACGGGCGCCCGCTCGTGCGCGGACGTGAGCTGTTAGGCAAGCTGCTGCCGTACGACTACGTGTGGCGCACCGGGGCGAATGCCGCGACGCAGTTCACGACGTCGGCGCCGATCATGCTGGCGGGGATGCGCGTGCCCGCCGGCACCTACACGCTCTGGACGGTCCCTCGGCCGACGCGGGCTGACCTGATCGTCAACAAACAGACGGGCCAGTGGGGCACCGAGTATGACGGGTCGAAGGACCTCGGTATGGCGCGCATGACTGCCGACTCGGTGGCGACGCCGGTGGAGAAGTTCACGATCTCGATCACCGGGACGGACGCGACGCACGGGACCCTCGCGATGGAATGGGGACCACTCAAGTGGACCGCGCCGATCATCGTACTGGCGTCGCCAGCGAGCGGAGGTGGCACGTAACGGCGCAGGCCGAACGGCGCAGGCCGAACGGCGCCAAATTCCGAAGAGCGCCAAATTCCGAAGAGCGCGAAATCCCAAAGGGCGCGAAATCCCGAAGAACGGAACCTCCAAGGGCGGAAAGAGCGCGCGCGCCGTTGTCGCCTCTGGCAGTTCCGCCCTTCGGGATTCCGCGCAGTTCGGGATTCGGCGCTCTTTGGGATTTCGCGTCCTTCGGAATTCAGCGCCGTTCGGCCTGCGCCGTTCGGCCTGCGCCGTTAGGCAGTCGTCACTCGACGAACCGCTTGAGCCTGGTGAGTGCCGCGTCCCACTGGGTCGAGATGCGGTCCAGGTATGCGTGCGCATCCGCGAGGCGCCGGGGCTCGAGATCCCACACCTGCTCCCGCCCCCGGCGCGTACTGCGGACGAGGCCCACGTCAGCGAGCACGCGGAGATGCTTGGTGATCGCCTGACGGGAGACCGCGGACTTCGCGCTGAGCTGCGTGATCGATCGCGGCCCGCCTGACGACAACCGGAGGACAAGCCGGAGGCGTGTCTCATCGCCAAGCGCGCGAAACAGCTCTTTCGATGCGGGGACGTTATCAGGCGTTTCGGCGGCTACTGAGCAGTCATGGTGTGAATTGAAGCCATTGGTGTTGCGTGCAACATGGGTGGCGCTGGAAGCAACATGGATTGTGTCGGCCCCGACGCTTTCGATCTGCTACCACTGGACGGCTACTCTAACAGGGATATTGCGGTCGGTGGTTGTACCGTCGCGGAGCTGCTGGTAATCGTTCTTGCCCCAGCAGTACGGGACGCCATCCGTGGTCACCGCGCATGCAAAGTGTTCCCCCGTACTGATCGAGGCGAACGTATGCCCACCAGCGACGGCAACAGGCACCGAGCTGGAGGTGTTGGTGCCATCTCCCAGCGCTCCGTATTGGTTGTCTCCCCAGCAAAAGACTTTTCCGTCCACGGTCAGCCCACAGGCGACCCCGTCCCCAGGCGACACGGTGGCGAACGAGAGCCCACCCGAGACCTGCACGGGAAAAATCCGCGTGACCGTACTACCGTCCCCGACTTGGCCGGTGTTGTTCACACCCCAACAGTAGGCGCTCCCGGCGGCCGTGACACCGCACGTCGTGCGACCACCAGCACTGATTGATACGAAGGCACGCGCTCCGATCACAGCACGCGGAACCGTCGTATTGGTAGTCGTAACATCACCGTTAACCAGGCTTCCCCAGCAGAGCGTGCTACCCGTGGTCGCAATCCCGCACGTGAGCCAATCGCCAACCGCCAGTGCGACGAACGTGTAACCGCCGGAAACCTGATTCGGAACGGCACTGCCGACCAGATTTCCACCACCGATTTCCCCCTCGTTGCTCGCCCCCAACAGAAGGCATGGCCGTCCGTGGTGAGCCCGCAGCTGTGTATTCGTCCAATACCGACGGAGGAGAATACGAGATTACCGGCGACCGGCACCGGGGTGAGCCGACGGGTCATGCTGCCGTCACCGATGTACCCGAACGTACCGTCGTCGCCACCCGAACAGTACGCCACGTGAGCAGTGGTGACACCGCAGGAGTGGGTTGTTGCGGTCGTCACCGACGCCAGGGTGACTCCCGACGGTACCTGAACTCGAACTGGTGGGGAGTCGTGGGTTTTGTTCCATCGCCGAGTGCTCC
>DASUGD010000127.1:0-21204 GCA_036274195.1 Gemmatimonadaceae bacterium
GTCTACACAGGCCCTTCGTCAGACAACCACGTTAGACCGGGAGGACAAGTGTCCAATAGCGCAGGGGTGAAGAGCTTCACGTTGTCGGTCGAGTTTGCGGGCCTCTGTCTGTACGTGATTGATCGCCAGAAGGACACGGTCGTCAGCGTTCTCATGCCGACGTGCGTGCCCACTCCGAACGGTCGGGTCAAGACCGAGCACGAGGACAAGACGAACGGTGCACGGCATGTCCCTTACCTGCTGGCCAACCTGGCGAACTTCGGCCCGAGCGTACCAGCTGGCCTCGCCGGCGACGGCCCGCAGTTCGGAGTCGTACGGCGACTCAGCCGAGAAGAGCTCTTCTTCGACCCCGACGCGCCGGAGAGCAGCCAGGTTGACCCAGCCCTGCCGTTGCCCGACCTCACGGTTCACAAGCCAAATATCCGGCTCCAGGATGGCCTGCTGGGGGACATTCGACCTAACGATCATCCGGAGCTGAATGTCCGGACCGTCTTGAGGGGCGGGGCGCTCACCGCGATAACCCTCGGCGGGCCGGGCAGTCCGGTTCTTCCCCGGAACCCGAACTGGGACGAGTCGGAGGCCGACTGGGCAGGCTCGGTCAGATGGACGCGAACGGTGCCGGGGGATTCTCTCACGATCCGCATCCGCAATTGGGACACGGGTCAGGAGACTCCGCTGACGCTCAGGCCAGTCACGCGCAGCGACGGCCCGGTGATCGAGCTCAAGGTGGCGAACCTGTGCGAGGAAAACGCTCTCGAATGGAAGGAATTCGAGACGCGATTCGACCGGCGCGACGTCGACTTCAAGTGGCTGTTCCGCTTGTTCGCACCTAACGCCGGCAGCAGTATTCTCGCCGCACTCGGCCGGAAGGAGCTTCCGTATCCCCTCCTCCGGCCCAGAGGAGCGCGCACGACGGGGAATGCAGGGTGCACGGGTGGACAGTTTGGTCTGCCGTGATACGGGGCCCGACCCGTACAGGCAGTGGGCGCTCTATCGGTGCGGCTTCCCGGCTGTTTGGGCCGTGCTCGATACAGGAGCGGACCCGGGGGAGATCGCGGTCATTGACCGGGGTCGTGCGGGCCTGAACCACCGGGAATTGGCTGGCCGCGTCACTCGCGAGCCTGCGCCGTCACGTTCCTCCAGGGCGGCGCACGCCGCGGCCGTAGCCGCGGTGATCGCCGCGCGACGTGACGACTACGAAGGAGATGCCGACGGCAGGATGGACGGCTGCTGTTCCGCGCGCGTGCGCGTGTACAGCGCATGGGATGCCGATGAACGGTTCGACCTCGAGGCGGTTCGAGCGGCACTGCTTGAAGCCGCTCGCCTGAAGCTTCCGGTCGTGAATCTGAGCTTGAGCATCTCACTCCCGAACCAGCGCGATCTCGACGACGCCATCGCGGCATGCGTGCGGAATGGCGTCGTGGTGGTCGCCGCGATGGGCAGCGGCAACGAGCGCGACGATGGGCCCGTCTACCCGGCCGCGAATCCTGATGTGATCGCTGTTGGGGCCACGAACAGGGAGGACCGACCGGCGTCCGGTGCCAACCGGGGTGAGCACATCTGGGTTTCGGCGCCCGGAGAAAACATCCTCACCGTAATCGGGGACGGCCCGTTCGACTACAAGTACCTCAGCGGTTCCTCCTTCGCTGCGGCAATGGTGACCGCAGCCGTATGGCTGGCGCGGCGGAAGAAACCGGATCTGACCCCGGGCGACGTGCGAGAGCTCTTGAGGCTGTCCGCTTACCGGCCGGACGGCATTCCCGGACACGACACCGGGATCGGCCACGGACGTCTCGACATGGGGCGGCTCGCTGAGCTGCTGCACTGACGCCGAGCGATTCGGGCAGCGCCTAACGCTGCCGCGCGAGCTCCACGGCCCGGGCGACGTCGGGCCGGCCGTAGCCATAGAGGGGGTTGTGGCCGCGCTCGTCGTAGGTTTCGCTCTCGACGTCGATCTTCTCGCACGAGTCGCGAAGGACTGCCTTGACCTCGGTGGACGTTAGGCTCGGGTTCGCGCTCACGATGAGGGCACAGATGCCGGCGATGGCGGCGGTGGCGGCAGAAGTGAACCCGAAGCGGGTGGTGTAGTACGCTTCGCCATCGAGCAGCGACCCGGCGGGCGCCGTCGTCACGTACGTCATGGTCGCGCCGACGGGGTCGGATGGGTCATTGCTCGGGAAGACGCACCAGAGGGCGTCACCCCAACCGCTGTAGGCCGGGTGTTTTCCGAGGTGGTTGCAGGCACCCACGGCGATGACGCCCGGGTGGCTGGCGTAGCCATTGAGCGCGAGGTCGGAGCCATCGTTGCCGGCGGAGAAGACGATCACACAGCCTTTGCCGTCGCGGCCGTGCGTCAGGCAATGGTTGATCGCATCGCGGGTATGTGATGGCAACTCGCCAGTCTGGCGCGACGGTTGGGGTGGCGCCCAGGCGCAACAGATCACGTCGGCCCCGCTGTTGGCTGCCAATTGCAATGCGTGAGCTTCCGCGCGGGTCCCGGTGCGGACGCGGATCTCGAGAACGGCCAGAGGCAGCAGCACCGCCGCGGGCGCCAAGCCCATAACGTTAGGTCCGGATGCGAGAACGAGGCCGGCGACGTTGATGCCATGCGTGCCCGACCGATCTGTGTGCGAGGTCCCATCCCCGGACGGGTCCCGCACCGCGCGGACGCGCCTCCCGAATTCAGGATGGAATTGCGCGGTGGCATCCTCGTCGATTACCGCCACCGTAGCACCCGCACCGCGCGTCACCTTCCAGGCCCCGGTGAGTGCCGAAGCCTGGTCGGTAACCGAGGTGTGCAGCCGGCCCACACCTAACGATGGGCCTCGGCAGGCGACCGCGCCACGCGGTGCGGACGGCACAGTGACGACGGCGCCGGCTACCGTTTCCGTCCCTTTTTTGCCGCGGTCTTCTTCACGGTCGTCCTTGTTACCGACGGCTTCTTGCCTGCCGTCTTCTTGCCCATCGCCTTCGGCATCGGCGATTTCCTCGCGGCTATTCCATCGCGAGGCACGAGTCTCCACTCCCTCGTCGTCGACTTACCACTCGCCGAGGTGATGGTCTCGCGATTCATCGTCGTGTCCGCAGGGGACACCTTGGCCATCACGCACACGAGGATGTTACGGATATTTGTCAGCGGAGTCGGCGGCGTCAGCGGGTTCAGCGGCGTGAGAGAGCTCGACCCGTCGATGAAGGGAAACGGCCGGCCAATTGTCTCTTTTCCCGGATCTCCAGCCAGGAACATCGTCCGCTCGCGCTTGAACAGACGCTCATCGTACGCGGTTCCAGCACTCACCCACGCGTCGAATTCGTCCCCACTGAGATCGGCCGCGTTATAGCCGGCTGCCTGGAAGAGCCATTGGAAGTCGAGTCCCCACGGCGTCGGCTTGTCTCCAGGGCGCTCGAAGTTCGTGATGAGAATCTCGACTGTCCGCGCAGGCAGGTGCGGGTCATAGGGTTTCTCGGACCCTGTTGCCGGAATGTTGAACCGGTTGTCGTGGTCGCACTCGAGCTTGACCCCCGTCGCGTCGATTTCGACGACGACCTCGCTCGCGATATGGCCGCGAACGCGCGAGCCCGCGAACCGCACGGGTGCCGGCGCCGTCGCTCGTTCCCCCAACAGTACGCCATCAGGGTCCCCGGCAAGCGGAAATCCTCCTTCATCCCAGCCAACCACGTCTTTCACGCGAACGATTCCTCCGTCCACGGTCACGACGTTCTGAACGAGGCCCCGATTCGGCGCGCCCCTCCCCGCATCACGGACCGCCTGAGTCGCGTTCGCGAAGATCGTCCCGAGATCCGGTAGGTGGTCGGAAAAGCTTCGACGCGCTCTGACGCCCTTTCGCCCTCTGGGCGCGACGATGTTGAGCGTGGCCTCACGCTTCAGAACCTTCGGGAGTAACGCGTTGCCTTTTTCCGCTCCGGTGAGGATCTGGATTTCCGCGTCGTGGTCGTGTGGGTGCCCCGGCGACGCGCCTTCGGATGCCGCGTCGTTGATCAGGTAGGCAACGAGCTTGTTCGCGTTAGGGCCGGTCTCAGGAATCTGGAACAACATGAGACCGCGAAAAATGATGCGGACTGGCACGGCGCACCTCCTCCGGACGACGATCCAAGGTTATCGAAGGCTGCTTCGCGAGACTCCGTGTCCCACCTTCTCTCGATCGAGCACATCCTCCGTCGTCGCGCCGTACAGCGCAAACGCCGCCCAGGTCGAGAAGCCCTGCCAACCACCCTTATTCTGCGCCAGCCACTCCAATTGTGTACGACGTAATGCCTCCGTCGGGTCATCACCGCGCGAAAGCCGCCGATGATAACTCGCGAAAAAGTCCGCGGTGGACTCATCATCGACCGCCCATAAGCTCGCGACGACCGCCGGCACCCCGGCGCCGAAAAGCGCGCGCGCGAGCGATGACGCGCCTTCCGTATCCGACAGGCGTCCACTCGCGGTGTGGCAACCGGATAGAATCGCCAAGCGAGTCCGGGGTAGACGAGTGTCGAAGAGCTCTTGCGCGGTCAGAATTCCAGACAAGTCACCGTCGCCTGGGGCCAACACCAGGTGTGAAAGCAAGGGGGCGTCGGGTCTCACGACTCCGTGCCCGGCGAAGTGAACGATGTTCGAGACCGCCGCGTCCTGCAGCAACGCCCGCTTTGTTGCCTGGCTCCCCACGAGTACCCGAGCCCCTCGGTAGAGCGCTGCCACGCGCTTCGCTTCTGCCTCGGCGCCGGGAAGCGGCGGAAGCGCCATCAGCCGCGCATCGAACGACGGGTTGCCAACGACAAGCACCACTGGTGGCCGTGATTCCCGTAGTTGCCCGTATCGCGACAGCGATTCCACATACAACTGGAGACTCGACGCGATCCCCGTGTCGAATCGTTCCACAACGAACTTGTTCGCCGTCGTATCGAACAGCGCGGCAAACGGCACGAAATGGAGCCACTTGTCCGGTACGAAGATCAGTCGCGACTCCGGCTCGACCTTCGCCTCGAATGGCGCGATCAGCAGTCGATATAGTGCCGACGTGATCCCCCGCAGCTCGGGCCCCGCCGACCCGCGCGTGATCGACGTGGACAACCGGGTGACGAGTGGCTCGAGTTGCGCCGCGCCAGGACTTCGGTACATGAAGACGCCGTCGCGCCGGATCAACCACGTGATGACCTCCTTGTCCAGTACCGCGAAGCTCACGACGCTGGTTGTCGAGGGCAGTCTGGACCGGAGTGAATCGATCGATACGGCCCGCGGCGTCGCGTTAGGCGACCGATCCAGCACGCGCTCCAGCAACACCTGGCTCCGCATGCGCTCGACGAATTCGAGGGCACCAATCGTGTCGTTGCGCGTCACGAGAAAGCTGACGACACTATCGATTACCGGTCGAGCCTGATCGAGAAAGCGCGCCCGATCGGCTGCGCTCGCGATGTCGGACCGTCGGCGTTCGGTTTCAGCGATCGCCGCCTCGAACGCCTCCTGCGCCGAGTCCATGACACCGACCGCCGCGTAGGCGCTGGCCAGCAGCAACAACGCCCGGTCGATTTCGAGCCTGTTTGGCGAGTGGCGGTACTGCTCGACGATTGGCTGCAACACCTTGAGCGCCGATTCCGGTCGCGTGTGCAGCAATACCGAGCCTTCCACGAGATCCGCCTCGGCCTCGTAGATCGCCTTGACCGAGTCGGGGTCGATCGTCGCGATATATGCCCGCGCCGAGCGTAGCGTCTCGAACGCTTCCGCTGGTCTACCCGCCCGACCTGACAATTCCGCCTGCCAACGAAGCTCGCCGATCATCTGCATCGAATCGCGGCGCGAGGACAGCTCGCGACGAGCAAGGCGGACCGCCTCCTCCTGCAACGATAGAGCGGCCAGTGGCGCCATCCTCCAACTCATCCAGGCCGCCGACGAGAACGCGGGCACGCCGTCGGCCGGCACATCCTCGAAGTGGTCCGACGTTCGAAGCGCCGCGTAGAGCTGACTCCACGCCTCACGGTCCAACCCCAGGTACGCGAGATTCTCGGCGAGGTTGGTCCGCGAGCGGACGTATAGAACCGGGTCGCCGGTTCCTCGGGCTTCAGCTATTGCGGCCAGGTAGCGTTCTGCCGCCGCAGGGAAGTCAGCCTGGGTTGCTTCGGCAAGACCTTCAGCGCGCGCGGCAAGGGCCCGAACGGCTCGATACCGACTGGGCGTGGTTGTACTGATGCGACGAAAGCCATCATGGGCTTCCCTGAGCCTCAGCTGCAGCCATGCGGCGCGTGCCAGGTCAAATCCCGCGAGGAATCGCGCGGCGTTCTGAATGGCCGAGAATGCTGCCTCCGCTTCGACGAAAAACGGGGCAGCCGAATCTGGTCGATACTTCTTGACATACGTACTCCCCGTTGCGGAGGCGACGAACCCGCGGGCCGCCACGTCAAGACGCGCTCGCTCGTGTTGCTCGGCCGATCGTACGATCGACTCAACGGCATCGAGCCAGAGCGAATCCGTCGTCGCCATCGCGAGGGCGCGAGCCAGGACGAGCGCACGCGACAGCAACGCATCGGTGTTCGACGAGCCGGATCGGTATGCGCGCGCCCATTCGACCGTCGTCATGCTCACCGCGTCACGAACTCGCGACGGAAACCGTCGAGCGATGCCGAGCGCGATGCTATCGTTTCCCGACGCCACCGCAGCACGCAGCACCGGTTCGACTGTGTGCCAGGCAGGATTCGCCACACGAAGAGATCGCTGATGCGCACGCGCCTCGTCGGCCCACGGCGAGCTGCTGTCGAGCGTCAGGTACGACGACCACGCGGCCAACGCATCGCGCCGCAGCTGCAGCCATTCGAGAGCGAGGGCCTGGTTGAATCGAGCCTCGGGCAGCCTGGCGTCGAGCGTCACTGCGCGGTCCGCGGCCGTGTATGCCTCGAGGATCGACTGCGGGTCCTGATTGCGGCCGGCGCGGGCGAGCAACGCGGCCGCCAGATCGCTCTGAATCGTCGCGTTTGTCGGCTCCACGCGCGCCGCGGCTCGCAACTCGTCGATCGCCGCATCGAGGTTGCCCCAGACCACGCTCCACGAGCCGGACGCGTGCCGCCGACTGGCATCGATCGCACCCGACGCGCCAGCGGCCCGCATCGCGCCCGCCAGCTTCACCAGCTTTGGGTACTGGGGCCACTGGCGCGGTGAGTCCGTGCGGCACAGCAGTCCCACAACGAGTGAATCGTTAGGCACCACCGTGTCGCACGGCGCGTACGCAAAGCCACCGGTGAGCCGAGCCCGTGTCACCCGATGCGGCCCCACCGCGGAGGCGAGACGCCCGAGCTCCGAGCTCTCCCCTCGGCGATCGGCCGCGACGACCGCCCCGGACACGACAAGACCGCCGACCACCGCGGCAAAAAGCAGCGCCGCCGGCAATCGGCCGGTCCTCGTCATCCACGAAACTGCCCCGCTCCGTCGCATGGGACGTGTCCATGCGCACGCAGGTCGAACCGCAGCTCAGCTTGCGTGGCGCTTTATCAGCTTGGCGAACGTCTCCCGCACCGCATCGAACTCGTTCTCCGCTATGCCCCGCTTCGCTACCCCCTCGATCCGACGCAGCGCCTCCACCTCGTCGGGCGCAAGGCCGCCGCTCTCGATTGCCGCCTCGATGAACTGCGTCGTCTCGCTCGACTTGAAGAACTCCGACGAATGCGCGCGCGCCGCGAGCTCGCCCGCGGCAAGCCATTTCCCGATACCGTACCAGCGTGACTCGAGGAAATCGTGCAGATGCTCATCCGCGGTCGCCGCGGCATCAGCGATCGCGCCGATCGAATCCCCGGCGGTGATGCGTTGACGGATTTCTCCGTACTCGGCACGCGCTGCGTCGCTCAGGTTCACCGAGTCGAGCAGATCCACCATCTCCGCCACCACGCGATTCGCTCGATCGCGATCCCCCACGGCGAGCGCTACCTGGAGATCCGTGGCGCGCGCACCGAGCCGCAACGCCGCCGCCGTGTCGACGAATGCCGAGACCCCGCCGCGAGTCGCCGACCACCTCGGCTCATCCAGCGCCGAGCGGAGGGCCGTGGCAAGCTGCGGGCGGTCGGTGAGAGGTTGAGCGATCGTTTCGGCGCTGAGAGCGAACGACCCGGCGGGATTAGACACCACCCTGGGAAGCACCGCGATCAACAACGCGGCTGCTGCCGCGAGCGGAGCGCCCGCCGTCAACCACCACCGACGCCGAACGGGGAGCGGGACTATCGCGTCGGCATCGAGATCCTCCCGAGCCCTGACCGCGTCGGCGTAGACCTCGAACGCTGCCTCCGACTCGGCCAATAACCTCACAACACGTTCTCGGTCGGCTCGGGAGAGCTTCCCATCGATGAACGCTGCTAGCAGATCAGGATCGAATTCGTCAGTTGCTGCCATTGGTCTTATCGGTTGTCACTGCGCGGTTTCGGGGGCCGCTACGGCGCGGACATCCGGCCCTTCACCAATGTTTGACGGACGCCGGTCGCCGTTTCCGCGGGTCAGGGGCCCGCAACATTCAGCCAGTCGCAATCGTCCGGACCGATCCCCTGCGCCGCGAGGTCCTTGTGGAGGGTCTCGAGAAGCCGCTTCATCCGCACATAGAGTGGCTTCTGCGCGATGCCCACATGCCGCGCGACATCCGCGATGCTGAACCCTTCGAAGAAGTGGAGACGGACGATCAGCGCGTCTTCCGAGGCCAGCCGGGCAACGGCGCGCCCGAGGGCAGCTTTCGCCGCGTCCAGTCGGTCCGCCCGTTCGTGCTCGAGCACCCGGGCGTCCGCAGAATCAGACGACATGACGTCATCGACCGCGGCGCCATTCTCGACGCGCTTTGGGGCACGGTACGGCAGAGTCGCCAGGAGTCTCTTCAGCTCCGCGCGGTCGACCTTGAGGCGGGTATCCTGAGCGAGGAACTGACAGGCCTGCTCGAAGGATAGATCGTCTCGGTACATGGCCGCCTCGAGCCGTACCGCAACCTCACCGTGCCGTTTCGCCTCGGCCGACGGGCGCCACTTACCCCAATGCTTGATCCGATGGTCGCGGAACAGGTTGCTGATGACGACCGTCAGGAACGTGGTCTGGCTGCTCGCGCCTCGGTACTTCCGCAGCACGGCGTAGTCGTCCTGCAGCAGCTTGAGGCGGACGTCGGAGACAAAATCCTCGGCATCGGCGCCTTGCACGCCGTTGCGCCGACAGATGGAGCTCGCGATACGGTTGATGACGTCGAGTTGATCGACGTACCACTGTCGCGGATCAATCACGCTATGTGCTTGCTCCGTCGCGCCAGCGTTCGAGCGCCGCCACGCGGTCCTCGAGAGAACGCATCCGGTCGGTCGGTGTGGTCGTGGTGGCCATCACCGGCGCAGCGGCGCGGCCGGTCGCAGCGATATTCACGTTCGCGCGCGTTCCCGCCAGACCCGGAGCGGTTTTTCCGGAGGATGGCGGCGTGACATTGCGTGAGGAAAATCTCAGAAACGCGCGGCCCGGTGCCCCGAGCCACACGACGCGGAACAGTCGCTCGCCTGGCGGCATCCGGAACGGGCTTCGGGCGAGGAGGAGGAACGCCACGCCTAACAGGGAAAGCCCCGACGCGGCCATTACCAACCTGCCTAACGACCGCTGCGCCGGATCGGGCGATTCGGTTTGCACGACCTCCACCTTCGTACCTAACGAGAACTCGACGTTCAGCGACAGGTTGATCAGCACGAACGCGATCGGCAGCAGGACCATGGCAACGATCACCGTGTTTCGCCGCCGGCGCCGCGTGTCGGGATCCGCTCTGAGCTGCTGGCGCTGCGCCTCGCGCTCGTCCACTGTCGCGCGAAGCCCGTTCAGCACGTCGTCCGGCCGGTAGCCCATCACCGCGAGACGTCGAGCCTCCGACGACACCATCAGCGCCCGGGTGATGACCACGGCGCCGAGAAACGCTGCCGGGATACCGGCCCAGGCCGGGCCGACCTTCCGGCTCAGCATCTGGAAGAACAGCCAGCTGATCATCGTGAGGAAGACGATGACCAGGCTCAGGGTCCCGGCCTCCTGCGCGAACAGGCGAATCGGCACCGGAATCTCGGGCGGTGCCAGCCGCGCATCGTCGATCGCTTCGACGAGGGCTTCGGCTGTTGCGAACCGCGCCGAGGGCTCTTTTGCGACGCAGCGGTCGATCGCGGCACCGAGCGATTCGGGGAGGTCGGGGCGGAGCGACGTCGCGGGAGGCGGCGTCTCCGTGAGCTGCTTGACGAGAATCTGCTGCGTCGATTCGCCGGTGATCGCCGGACGGCCGGTGAGCGCGAACAGGGCGACGAGGCCTAACGAATAGAGATCGCTTCGACCGTCGACGACGTCGCCCGACGCCTGTTCGGGACTCATGTACTCCGCCGTTCCAACGACCTCGCCGACGCGCGTCAGTCCCTGCGTGGCGGCCTTGTCGACCTTCGCGGTAATGGACCGCGAGATCCCGAAGTCCATGAGGAGCGCTCGGCCCGTGGCCCGCTCCAGCATGATGTTGTCGGGCTTGATGTCACGATGCACGACGCCGCGACCGTGGGCGTAGGCGAGGGCGTAGCCGATGTCCTGCAGGAGCCGTACGATGCCGCGTACCTCGAGCGGGCCCGCGCGCCTAACACGCTGTGCAACGCTCTCGCCTTCGACGAACCCCATCGCGAACGCCAGCACGCCGTCGCGATCCTCGACCGCGTGGACCGGAACAATGTTCGGGTGGGAAAACGATGCGGCCGTCCGCGTTTCGCGAAGGAATCGCTCGCGCAGCGATGAATCCTGCGCGAGCTCCGCGGGCAGCACCTTCAGTGCGACTGGTCGGTCAAGGCGAAGGTCGCGCGCGAGATACACGGCGCCCATGCCTCCGCGTCCAAGCTCTCGCTCGATCGCGTAGCGGTCGCCAAGTCTCTGCCGAATGTCGGGTAAGTCGCTGGTGCTCGTCATGATGGAATGGACAGACGACACAAACATGCGACGCAGGGAACATCTCCGCAGCGGGCAACACGCTCGTACAACGTGCCGACTTGACGTCACGGGCCGTCGGCACCAGATTCGGTAACCAATTGGTTACCATTGTCTCCCCGCCATGGCCCGCGCACGCGCCAGCATCGATGTCTTTCACGCCGTCGCCGATCCGACGCGGCGCGCGATCCTCGACCGCCTGCACGGTGGTGGGGTCGCGGTGGCCGAGCTGGCGGCGGGGTTCGAGATGAGTCGCCCCGCGGTCTCGAAGCACCTCCGCGTCCTCCGCGACGCGCGGCTCGTGCGGGAAGACAAGGAAGGCCGCCAGCGTGTCTACCGCCTCACGCCAGAACCCCTCCGTGACGTGTCGGCGTGGATCGAATCCTACCGGAGCTTCTGGCCGGCGAGTCTCATGAGCCTCAAGCGCCACCTCGAGAGTGGAAAGGAGTCCAGCCGATGAAGGTGCATTCGCTCCTCGCGGCCGCTGCCGTTGCCGCGTTGCCATTCGCGCTCGCCGCGCAGCAGCCGGCGCCCGTCAGCTCCGCCTCTGCGCCGCCGGGCTTCGAGATCCCGAAGGACATGACGACGTATTACCTGGCCCTCTACGTAAAGGGTCCGAAGCACCTGGCCACGGAATCGCCCGAGCACACGGCGCTCACGCAGCGCCACCTCAAGTACCTCCGGCGGATGATCGAGGAGCACAGGTATCTCGTTGCGGGTCCCCTGCTCGATGGCGGTGACAAGCAGGGCCTCGCGATCATCGCGGCGCCGAACGTGGAGGAAGCGAAGCGGCTGGCCGAGGGCGATCCGGCGATCGCGGCCGGACACATGGCGATCGAGCTGCACCCGGCCATGCTGCCGTCGATGGCCACGCTGGTCGTCACGTACTGAGCCTAACGACCCGAGAGCTCCGTCATGCGTGCCTTGTCGAACGTCGACGCCGGGGTGGTGAAGGCCGAGATCGAGATCGCCGCCTCGCCAACCCGGGTATTCCAGTCACTCACGGATGCCAACGAGCTCGCCGCGTGGTGGGGCTCCGATGAGATGTACCGCACGTCGGACTGGAAGCTCGACCTCCGCCCGGGCGGCAAGTGGAGCGCGCTCGCGCGTGGCGCCGACGGCACGCCCATGACGGTGGACGGCGAGTTCCTCGAGGTCGATCCGCCGCGGCGTCTGGTGTTCACCTGGCGGCCGAGCTGGGACGATTACGTCGTGACGACGGTGCGCTACGATCTCGAGCCTACCGCCGCGGGCACACGAGTCCGCGTCACGCATAGCGGTTTCGGCGACCGCGACATGGCCGCGGCGGGTACCGGCGAGGGCTGGACGCGCGTGCTCGAGTGGCTCGTTGACCACCTGACAAATGGGCTTTCAGAAGAGAAGAACAGTTGAACCGCAGAGGTCGCAGAGGTCCCGGAGCAACTGCATGGGCGTTAGGCCCGGGTTGGCGAAGGCGAATTCAATAGACTGCACATTTCTCTGCGATTCTCTGCGTCCTCTGCGGTAAAACCGCTCTTCAGATCGACGGAGCCCAGCCAGGCGCGTACGTACGCGACCACCGCGTCATGGCATCCTTGTCCCCGACAATGCGGCCTGTTGTCGGATCGACCTTCAGCTTGCGTCCCGTCTGATGTGCGATCGTGCCGAGGTGACAGAGCATCGCCGTCTTCGCGCCATCGGAGATCGGGGCGTTGAGCTTCGCGCCGGTGCGAATGGCGTCGATGAAGTTCTTCATGTGCAGCTCGGTGAGGAAATCATCGCCCGTCGTGTTCAGGGCGTCGCCCTTCTCCGCCGCCGCCGACTGCTTGATCACCTTGTCGCTGAGATCGGCGAGCACCCACCCATCCTGGTCGATGATCAGGCTGCCCTCGGTGCCCAACAGCATCGTCCCGCGGCTGCGACCGTACATCGGGAGCCCGTTGCAGCTCTGGCCGTGCCACACGATGGTCTTGCCGTCCGCGAACTCGAACATCGCGTCCTGTGTGTCGGGGAACTCCCAGTCGTCGGCAAAGTGATTCCGGTGGCCGTACGAGAGTACCGTGGTGGGATAGTCGACGCCTAACAACCACCGCGCGACGTCGATCTCGTGCGTGCCGTTGTTGCAGATCTCGCCCGTGCCCCAGCGCTGGAACCAGTGCCAGTTGTAGTGCACGACGTTGTCGCGGTACGGCGTCCGGGGCGCCGGACCCTGCCACAGCTCGTAGTCGAGCTCCGGGGGGACGGGAACTTCCTTTCCCTTGCCGATGGTCGTTCTCGTGTTCGCGTACCACGCGCGCGCGAGGTACGGCTTGCCGATCGCACCGTCCTTCAATGCCTGGATGGCCTCGAAGAATCGCGGCCCCGAGCGTCGCTGCGTCCCGAGCTGGACGTGCTTGTCGTACTTCGATGACGCCGCGATCAGCAGCTCGTCCTCGCGCGGATCGTGGCCACTCGGTTTCTCGAGGTAGACGTGCTTGCCCGCCTCGAGGGCGAGAAGCGTCATCGGCGTGTGCCAGTGGTCCGGCGTCGCGATCGCGATCGCGTCCACATCCTTGTCGTCGAGCGCGCGGCGAAAGTCGCCGATCACCTTCGGTGACGCGTCGGGTCGTGTGCGCCTGACGCCCTCGATACCCTTGTTGACTACGCGCGAGTCGACGTCGCAGACGTAAGCGACTTCCGAGTTGTCGAACTTCGCGAAGTTCTGCGCGTGGACGACGCCGCGTCCGTTCACGCCAACGACGGCGACGACGACCTTGTCGTTCGGAGACGCTGGCATCGTCGCCGAGAAGAGCGGCGCGATGCTCCGTGAGCTCGCCATGAGCCCAAGGCTCGCTGCGGACGTGGTCTTGATGAAGTCCCGTCGGTCGATCCCCGAACCATTCGAGTCCATGGGTTTCTCCGATGTAAATCCATCGTGGAGCCTTGTCATTCCGAGCGCGGGTGCCCGCGAAGCGGGCAGGTCAGGAATCGCCGTCGTCCCGACCAAGGGCTCACCCCTCTACCGGGAGGACTGCGATTCCTCACCTCCGCGCCTGCGGCGCTCCGCTCGGAATGACATCGGCGCCTACTTCAACTCCCGAATCTTGATATCGCGAAACCAGACCACATCGCCATGGTCCTGCAGCACGATCTGCCCTTTCCGGCGCACCGGGAACCACGACGGATACGTCTTGTACTTGCTCGCCGCGAATGCCGAGTCGAAGCCGGGAGTGTCCAGGTCGAACTCCACGACCTTTTCGCCGTTGAGCCAGTGCTCACCATGGTTCCCACGGAAGACGATCGACGACCGATTCCACTGACCGGCTGGATGGACACGCTTCTTGTCGTTAGGTGCGAACATGTCGTACAGCGCGCCGGAGCGATGGCTCGGGATCCTCGTGTCCTCGGCCTTCTCGTCATCGATGAGTTGATACTCCCACCCCTTGGCCGCGTGCGGTGGGTCCATGGCTGCGGAGAGCGCCTCGGCCACGTTGTATTTCACGCCGCTGTTCCCTGCCGCGGCGATTTTCCATTCCCACGCGAGCTCGAAGTTCTCGAAGCTGCGGTCGCTGATGAGATCCATGCCGGTGAGCGGCTGGCCGTCGGCCTGCACCGGCCGCTTGCCGTGCTCGACGTGCTTGATGGCGCCGTCCTCCACGGTCCAGAGGCCTGGGGGCGTCGTCTGGAAGCCGAGCCCGTGCCAGCCGGTGAGCGTCCTGCCGTCGAACAACAGTTGCCAGCCATCCCGGGCCTCCGCGGCAGTCAACACGTTAGGCTCCTGCGCGGACCCATGGTCTGTGGCGGGCGGCTTCCTGGATTGCGCACCGACGGTCCCGGCGAGCAGGCACACGTAGCCGAGCCCGAGGATCGGTGCACGGGGCATTCGATTTGGTTTCCGCATATCTCCGCCCTTCTTCATGGTCCTTGCGCATAAGGTATCCACATCTGGACACTGGACGGAACCACGAACGCTGAGCACACAGACGCAAGCGGCGCTGAATACGCCGAGAAACCCGCAAATCTTCCAATGTGTTTCTCAGCGTTCTCAGCGTGCCGGTCCTCAGCGTTCTCAGCGTTCGTGGTTGATTCGTCGTCGCCCTCAGAGGGATGTCACCTCGCGCGGTACCAACGAGGGGGCGGCGGGAGCGATCGGCGCGCGCTCCAGACGTGGCGCGAGGAGATGGATGAGCAGCCATCCCACGAGGTACGCCATGCCGCACACGACGAAGATCGGACCGTACTGCTGGCCGTTCGCGTCGAGGATGCGCCCGATCGTTCGCTGAAAGACCACGCTGCTCATCGCGCCCGCGAAGGCACCGATCCCGACCACCGATCCCAGAGCGGAGCGAGGGAACATGTCGCTCGGCAGCGTGAACACGTTGGCCATCCAACCCTGATGCGCAGCGGCGGCGACGGCAACCATCAGGACAGCGGCCCACTGGTTCGGCGCGTGCGTCACGAACGCGGTGGGGACGATGATGCACGCCATGAGCAGCATGGCGGTTTTCCGCGCGGCGTTGACCGACCAGCCGCGCGCCAGAAGCCTGCTCGACAGCCACCCGCCAGCAACGGATCCGACATCGGCCACGAGATACACCACGATGAGCGGGAGGGCGAGCCCGGAGAGCTTCACGCCATACCTCGTGTCCAGAAACTTGGGTAGCCAATAGAGATAGAAGAACCACACGGGGTCCCCGAACAGCTTGCCGATCGCATACGCCCAGGTCTGGCGATATCCGAGCAGCCGTACCCATGGCACGGTCGCATCGTTGGCGTCCGGTCCATCGCTCCGAATGTGGGCGTGCTCGGCCTCCGACACACGCGGATGCGTTGCCGGGTCGTGGTACAGTGGGAGCCAGAGCGCGAGCCAGAGCAGACCGAACGCGCCAGTCGCGATGAACGCCCACTGCCATCCCCAGCGCAGCGTGATGGCGGGAACAACGAGCGGTGCCACGACCGCGCCGGTGTTCGTGGCGGCGTTGACGATCCCGGCGGCGAGCGCGCGCTCCTTCCTCGGAAACCATTCCGCGATGGTCTTGAGCGCCGCCGGGAAAATCGCCGATTCGCTCAATCCCAGCGCGGCTCTGGCGAGGGAGAAGCCGGCGGCACTGCGTGCGAGCGCGTGCGCCATGGCGGCGGCCGACCAGGCGACGACCGCGGCACCGAGCCCGCGTTTGATGCCAACGCGATCGATCGCGCGCCCCACGCCCAGGAATCCGAGCGCGTAGACGAAGCTGAACCACGAGACGATGTCGCCGTAGTCGGTCTCGGACCATGCGAGCTCGCGCTGCAGCGTCGGGGCGAGGATGCCAAGCACCTGGCGATCCACATAGTTGATCGTCGTGGCGAGGAACAGCAGGGCGACGATCGTCCAGCGATACCCGAAGCGGCGCTCGGTCATGCGCAATACGTTGCCGCAAACGTCGGGAAAACAGAAGCCGCGTTCGGTGTACCTTTCAGGGACGGCAACCTCGCCGCGCCCAGTCCAGGTTCGCGCCCATGTCCGAGCACATGCCGCCCGACGACGACCCGATCATTCGCGGACTCCGCGAGGCAGGCATCCGGCCGCTGCGGCCGGTTCGCACGAGACGCGGCTCACCGCTGCCTCGTTCGGCATTCCTGCTGATCGCCATCGTGCTGATTCTCCTCGTGTTCCTGCCATTTCTGGCGGCGCGGCTCGCCGACTGGCTCTGGTACCGGGAGATCGGCTTCGAGCGGGTGTTCCTAACGAAGGTCCTCGCGCAGTGGGCCCTCGGCGTCCCGACCGCGCTCGTCGTGTTCGGGGTCCTTTACGCGAACGCGCGCGTCGCCATGAGTGGCGAACTGCGCCCGGTACGGCCGCCCCTAACGCGAATGCGGGCGGGGCTCGAGGTGGGAGAAGCGGCACGCGCGCTGATGGGGCGCGGAATGGAATGGCTCGCCCTGCCGGCGACTGCTGTCCTGTCAGCCGTGTTTGGACTGGCGGCGGCGAGCCAATGGCGCACGCTGCTGCAAGCCGCGTACGGCACGCCGTTCGGTGTGACCGACCCGGTGTTCGGCCGCGATGTCGGCTACTACGTGTTCACCCTTCCGGCCATCGAACTGGTGACGGGCCTGCTCTACGGGCTCCTGCTGCTCGCGCTCGTCGCCGTTGTCCTCCCGATCCACGTCTTCCGCGGCGAGATCCAAGGCTCGCCGCGGGGGGTGTCCATCGGCCCGCGGGCGCAGACTCAGCTCGCCGTGTTGGCCGGACTGCTCCTGCTACTGACTGCTCTCCAGATCCACTTCGTACGGATCCCCGGGCTGCTGTTCGGGAATCACTTGCCGCTCACAGGCGCAAACTACGTCGACCTCCACACGCGGCTCCCGGCCCTGCATGTGTTGAGCATTGTCGCATTCGCCGGCGCGGTGCTCATCCTGTGGGGTGGGGCGCGAGGACGGCTGGTGCCGACGGCGGCGCGTGTCGTCGTTGGCTACGTCGTGGTGTGGGTGCTCGCGACGCTGATCCCTGCCGCGTATCAGCGACTCGTGGTACAGCCTAACGAGCTCTCGCGGGAGAGCCCGCAGATTCTCAACCACATCCACGCGACACGCCAGGCGTGGGGGCTGGACGATATCGAGGAGCACGAGCTCGTCACCGACACGCGTCTGGCACCGGCGCTCATCGCGTCGAATCGGGCGACGGTGGACAACGTGCGCCTCTGGGACCGCGAGCCGCTGCTGCAGACGTTCGGGCAAATCCAGTCGATCCGCACCTATTACGACTTCGTCGCCGTCGATGACGATCGCTACCACATCGCCGGACAACTCAGACAGGTGCTGTTGTCGGCGCGCGAGATGAACACGA
Source organism: Gemmatimonadaceae bacterium (assembly GCA_036274195.1). Taxonomy (GTDB): domain Bacteria; phylum Gemmatimonadota; class Gemmatimonadetes; order Gemmatimonadales; family Gemmatimonadaceae; genus JAJKIV01. The sequence goes on from DASUGD010000127.1 coordinate 17,712, forward strand.
CTTCCTTGCCCACGCGTGGCTTCATCAACGAGCATCTCACGTACACGCACGGCATGGGAGTGACGCTCGGGCCGTCGAACGCGGTGACGTCCGAGGGATTGCCGCTGCTGTTCATCAAGGACCTGCCCCCGGTGTCCAGCATCGACCTGCGCGTCACGCGGCCGCAGATCTACTTTGGAGAGATGTCGAACGACTTCGTGCTCGCGCCGACCCGCCAGCGCGAGTTCGACTACCCGGCGGGTGAGGGGGACGCGGCGGCGTATTCATCCTACGATGGGCGCGCCGGCGTTCCGGTTGGTTCGCTCGCGCGCCGGCTGCTCTTCGCGATCCGCTTCGGCTCGCTCAACATTCTCCTCTCGGACGACCTCACCGACCGCACGAGGATCCTTTACTACCGAGACGTGCGCGAGCGCGCAGAGCGAGCGCTCCCGTTCCTCTTGTTCGATCGCGACCCATACCTCGTGATCACGTCGGACGGCCGTCTCGTGTGGATGCTCGACGGCTACACGACCTCCGCGCGATACCCGTACGCGAGAGCGACGCAGGACGGCACGAGCTACATGCGCAACAGTGTGAAGGTGACCATCGATGCGTACGATGGCGTCGTCCGCGCGTATCTCGCGGTGCCGTCCGACCCGATCATTCGCACGCTCGGTCGCATCTATCCGGGGCTGCTGCAGCCGCTCGATTCAATGCCAGCGGATCTCCGCTCGCACCTGCGCTACCCCGAAGACCTGTTCAGCCTGCAGAGCGCCCTGTTCGCGACGTATCACATGGCGAACCCGGAGACGTTCTATCACCGCGAAGACCAGTGGCAGATTCCCGACGTGTCTGCCGTCAACACGACTGACTCCGAAGGGCGATCGAGGTCCCAGGCGTTTCTCCGACACATGGTGATGCGACTGCCGGGCGAGCGCGACGCGGAGTTCATTCTGATGCGTCCGTTCACGCCGCGGCAGAAGGACAATCTGGCGGCGTGGATGGTCGCGCGGAACGACGGGGCGCACTACGGCAAGCTCGCGGTCTATCGCTTCCCGCGGCAGAGCCTCGTCTTCGGGCCCAACCAGATCATCAACCGGATCAACCAGGACACGGAAGTGTCCCGGCAGATCACGCTCTGGGATCAGCGCGGCTCCCAGGTGCTGCGTGGCGATTTGCTGGTGCTGCCGATCGAAGGCGCCCTGATCTATGTACAGCCGCTATACCTTCGCGCGCAGGGCGGGCGAATCCCCGAGCTCAAGCGCGTGATCGCGGCGCACGAGGGACGCGTATTCATGGCCGAGACGCTCGACGATGCGCTGGCGGGGCTGCTGGCGGGGAGTGGGGCACTGGCGCCGCCAGACGTCCCGGAGGCGACCGCGACCGCAGACACGACCGCCGGAGCAACGTTAGGCGCGACTGCGGGCGCGACCGGGTCGGTTCCAGAACGCCTGGCGCAACTGGCCACGCAGGCACGTGAGCACTACGACCGTGCGCGGGCAGCGCAGCGGGCCGACGACTGGGCCACGTACGGCACGGAAATGCGGCGGCTCGGCGAAGTGCTCCGTCAGCTCGAAGCAACGCGTACACCGCGACGACCCTAACGTCATGAAGATCACTGGCCTTCGCGCGTATCGCATCGAGCTCCCGCTCCATGAGGGGAGCTACAAGTGGTCCGGCGGCAACGCCGTGACCGTCTTCGACTCGACCGTCGTCGCGGTGGACACCGATGCCGGCATCACGGGGTGGGGCGAGGTGTGCCCCCTCGGCCCCGCCTACCTGCCGGCCTACGCGGCAGGCGCGCGCACCGGGATCGCGGAGCTCGCCCCGCAGCTCCTCGGCGCGGACCCGCTGGCGTTAGGCTCGCTCAACGAGCGCATGGACGCCGCCATGCGGGGCCACCCGTACGTCAAGTCGGCGATCGACATGGCGTGCTGGGACATCCTCGGCAAGGCGAGCGGGCTGAGCGTCGCGACACTCATGGGCGGACACGTCGGCGACGACTTCGCGCTGTACCGTGCGATCTCGCAGGAGTCTCCCGAGCAGATGGCCGCGCGGATCGCCGCCTACCGGAAAGAAGGATACCGGAAGTTCCAGCTCAAGGTGGGCGGCGACCCCGATACCGACATCGATCGGATCCGGGCGACGTCCGCGGTGCTCGAGCGCGGCGACGTGCTCATCGCCGATGCGAACACCGGGTGGACGCAGCATGCCGCCATTCGCGTAGCCGACGCCGTCCGCGACGTGGACGTGTACATCGAGCAGCCGTGCCCGACGTACGACCAGTGCCTCGCGGTTCGCCGGCACACGAATCGGCCCTTCGTGCTGGACGAGGTGATCGACGGCATCGACATGGTCGTTCGCGGCGCCGGCGATCACGCGATGGACGTCATCAACCTCAAGATCTCGAAGGTCGGCGGCCTGACCAAGGCTCGGCAGATCCGCGACCTCTGCGTGTCGTTAGGCATCGCCATGACCATCGAGGACACCTGGGGCGGCGACATCACGACGGCGGCAATCTCGCACCTCGCGCACAGCACGCCCACGCGGTACCTGTTCTCGGCCACCGACTTCAACTCGTACGTGACGGTGTCGTTCGCCGACGGGGCCCCGCGACGCGCTCAGGGGCGCCTCGCCGCTTCGCGCGAGCCCGGGCTGGGCGTGAAGCCCCGCCTCGATCTCCTCGGGCGGCCGGTGATCGAGATCGGCTGACGGTCAGGCGGGCGCTGCGCCTACTGCTCGCCCAGCGGCGTGATCTTTATCCCGCCGTTAGGCTCATCGAGGAGCAGAATCGTCCGAACCCACAGCGCGTCCACCCGAATCGGACCGCTCTCGGCCAGCACTTCGTCCGTGCCTTTCCTCGTCACGCGGATGACCCAGTTGCCCGGCGTGCTCTCGATGAACGGGGTCGATGCCTGGTACGGGAACGGGTCCATGAACTTGACGAACGTCCCATAGTCCGGCTGCGTGCGATAGACGTCGATGTCGGGCGCGTTCGCCGCCAGGTGTGACACGCGAAGCTTCCCCTTCCCTGGCACCGGCGTCGCACCGGTGTCGCCGAGGGCCACGGGGTTGAGCGCGCCCGGCGTGCCGATCACGACGACACGCGTGGTATCGCCGGCGCGCAGCGTGACCGTCGCCCCACCAGCGGTCGCCGCCGTCCCCGCGGGCACCGCCTTCACCTGATGCTGGCCCAACGGTAACGCGATGGGCGCTGTCGGCACGCCGTACGCCGCGTTGGTGAGTCGGGTCTGGCCGTCCACCACGACGTCGATGGCGGCCAGTGCCGCAACGCCGGGGATGACCTGCAGCCGTCCGTCAGCGTTACCGCCGCTGGCCGGGCCGGTCGAGTCGCCCGAGCAGGCGGCCACGACGCCAATGACCGACAGCAGCCAGAACGATCGAGATCTCATGGGACTCCGGGTTCGGGGGCGAGTCTGTCCAACTCGCTGAAACCCCTGCCGGCGGGGTGGCGTCACGCACGAGTAGGGGTCAGAGTCGAATCGCGTCGTTC
>DASUGD010000128.1:0-2801 GCA_036274195.1 Gemmatimonadaceae bacterium
CGATCGCGCAATGCGCGCAGGGTGTCCCAGAAGCTCGCGTTATGCGGTTCCACCTCGAGCTTCGGGTCGCGGTTTTCGGGGACGACGCCGAGCAGTGGCTTCACGCCATGGGCGTCGAACAGCGCGACGAATTGCTCGAAGCGGCGCCAGCGCATGCCGGGAGTGATGTCGTCCATCCGAAAAGCCAAAGGCACCCACGTCTCCTTATGCCAGGGCCAGCGTGGCAGCACCGGCGCTCGGCACACTACGGCTCTGCGACCACAACATCCACTCTGCCTGTTTGGACGGCCATTGCATCGTTTTTTCCTCCAACCACTTGGACCCACGAAGCGGAAATTTCGATCTTTACCTCGTCAACCCCGACAGCGGGTTCGAGCAGGTTGGTGCGTTGCCTGGAGCTTGGGCGCAGCGTCGACACGGACCTTGACCAGCTACCGGTGGGTGAGCCCGTCGATAGGCGGTGGCACAAAGTCGTTAGAGGCGGCCGTGCCCGCCAGCCGCGAGGTCGTGACAGGTGTGCGGAAATAGTTAGGCGACGAGCAGCACCGGCGCTATCTCGCTGCCATTCCGCAGTTCACGAGTCCCGCCCGACGGCGCCCCAGTCGGGCGGGGCGCCCAGGTCGTGTGGAAAACCCTATTTGCAGCTAGACCACGAGCGCAAGGTGCGCAGGGACCGAAGAGCGCAGGACCCGAAGAGCGCAGGGCCCAAACGACGCAGGGCCCAGAAAGCGCAGGGCCCAGAAAGCGCAGGACCCAAACGGCAAGAGCGGCAGAGGCAAACGCGCTGTCGCGCCCTTCGGGGTTCACGCTCTTGACCTCTGGGTCTTGCGTTGTTTGGGCCCTGCGTTGTTTGGGCCGTGCGCCCTTTGGGCCCTGCGTCGTTTGGGCCCTGCGCTCTTCGGGCTATGCGCTCCTCGGGCCGTGCGCCGTTAAGGCCGTGCGTCGTTAGGTCTTCAGCTCACGCTTGATGGTTGCTATGATCTGTACCTCGTTCAACCGGAGCGGACGATGAACCGACTCCTGGCACCAACGACGCGCGCGGTCGGCGTCGTAGTACTGCGAGGAACACCGGCAAGGCTCCGGTGAAGATCCTCGCGGTGTATCTCGTCGAAAAGGGCAAGCCGATCGCCGAGCCGGTCCCATAGCGAATCTCAAGCGTTGTTGTGCAGTCATCGGGGAGACGAACGTGCGACTCAGCCGACTAATGCTCGCGATCCCGGTTTTGGCGCCGATGGCGTGCGCGCGTTCTTCGTCCGCGCCATCATCCGCTGTCGCGCCGGCGTCGCGCGTCGCGCCGGGTGACTGGCCGACGTTCAATCGCACGCTCGCCGGCGACCGATTCTCACCACTCGCCGAGATCGATCGGTCGAACGTCGCGCGACTCGGGGTGGTGTGTCGCTACCGGCTGCCCGAGGTCACTGCGCTTCAGACGGGACCGATCGTCGTGGGCGGCGTCATGTACTTCACCACCGACACGATCTCCTACGCGATCGACGGTGCGACGTGCGCCGAGCGATGGAGAAGCGTTAGGCACAGCCCCACCCCGAGCCGGCTGGCAGTCAACCGCGGCGCGGCCTACCTGAATGGCCGGGTATTTCGCGGCACCTCGGACGCGCACGTGATTGCACTGGACGCCGCCGACGGTCACGAGCTGTGGGACGTCACCCTGGACGTTGCGGGGCACGGCGTGACCGTGCCGATGGCGCCGACTGCGTGGAACGGGCTGGTGTTCGTCGGCAATGCAGGCGGCGACCTCTCCGGCGTCACGGGCCACGTGTACGCGCTCGACGCGAACGATGGTCGCGTCGTGTGGCGCTTCGATGTCGTGCCGGCGACCGGCCCGATTCGGGAGACGTGGCCGACGGCCGAGCGCTATCCGATCTCGGGTGGCGCGTTCTGGACGGCGTTCACGCTCGATGAGCGAGACGGCGTGCTCTACGTCTCGTCAGGTAACCCCGCGCCGGACTACGACATTGCCGTCCGCGACGGCGACAACTTGTACTCGAATTCGCTCATCGCGCTCGAGGCCTCGAACGGCAGGCTGCTCGCGTACAACCAGCTCGTCAAACACGACTTTCACGACTGGGATGTCGACAGTCCATCGCCACTCGTCAGGACCCGCGCCGGTCGCGAGATCGCGGCGTCGGCCAACAAGGATGGACTGCTCTCCGTCGTCGATCGTTCGCGCGTGCGAGCCGGCACCATGCCGCTTCTGTATCAGGTGCCGACGACGACACGGACGAACGTCGACACACCGCTCTCGCGCGACACGGAAACGCGATTCTGCCCTGGGTACCTCGGCGGGTCGGAGTGGAATGGCGCGGCGTTCCACCCGTCGCTCAACACGCTGTACGTCGGAGCAGTAGACTGGTGTGCCACGGTGCAGCTCGTACCGGAGTCTGCGCCCGTGCCGCCACAGGGGTCGGGCTGGTTCGGTGCCGCATCGCAGCGGCTGGATCCGGCCGACAGCGCGAGGGGATGGCTCACGGCGTACGATGCGGACAATGGCACGGTGCGATGGAAATTCGTGGCGCCGCGTCCAGTGCTGGCGGGCGTCACGCCGACGGCGGGCGGGCTCGTCTTCGCGGCGGACCTCGGAGGAGCGCTCTACGCATTCGACGCCGAAAACGGCGCGGTGCTCTGGCACCTAACGACCGAGCAGTCGATGGGCGGCGGGATCGTCAGCTATCTCGCGGGCGGCAGGCAGCGCATCGGCGTGGCGGCGGGAATGAAGTCACCCATCTGGCCGGGCGGGTCCGCCGCCAGCCAAATCGTCGTCTACGGAATGAAGAACTGACGAC
>DASUGD010000129.1:0-32795 GCA_036274195.1 Gemmatimonadaceae bacterium
AACTACGGGGACGGGGGACGGACGCCGGGCGACGGCGAAACGGCGGGTCATTCCGAGCGGAGCGCCGCAGGCGCGGAGGCGAGGAATCGCCGTCGTCCCGAGCGAGGGGCCAGTCCCTGCGTCGGGAGGGCCCGTCATCCCGGGCCGACATCCAGAACGGAGGGGTCGTTTTACATGAGCGGCATGAGCCGCATACTGGACATCCTGCTCTACCGGGACGGTCCCTCACACCACGAGCCGAGTGGAAAAGGGGACGGCCGCTCGGGAGGCTACTGACTCGAGCGAATTGAACCGCGGAGGTCGCAGAGGCCGCCGAGGACCGCTCGTGCGTTAGGCCGTTCTCGGCGCTCTCCGCGACCTCCGCGGTTAGAACGGGTCTTGGGGGTGCGAATCGATCCTCAGTATGCGGCTCCTGGCGCTCATGCGTATGACCCCTCCGTTCTGGATGCCGGCCCGGGATGACCGATCGTCCCGACCGAGGGGCTAGTCCCTCTAACGGGAGGAGTGCGATTCCTCGGCTCGTTGCGGAAGCCAGCCTCGATGCGAAGCCGGAAACCCGCCGTTTCGGCAACATCCGCGTCATCGCTGTTCCCTCAAAAGCTTGCCCTACTCGGAAGTCGTGTTAGGCAAGCATGGCCCGCAGCGCTGTGACGTCCGCCGGGTTCAACCCACAATTCTCCAGGAGCTCGGCCGGCAGGACAGAGATCGCGGCGCGGAGCGTGTGCATATCGATCGACGACGGGTCACCATAGCGCAGCCGGTCGAGCCCGAGCGCTGACTCGAGACCCGTCATCCGCGCGAGCGTCGTCTTGGACCACAGCGTGTCACCGAAATCCGCCCCGGCAACACGCGCGCCGCTCAGATTCGCGAGCGTCATATCGGCCCCAACGAGGATGGCTCCCTCGAGGTTCGCCCCCGTGAGGACCGTACCAACGAGCGACGCAAAGGCGAGCCGGGCACCGCTCAGGTTGGCCGATGCGAGCGAGGTGTCGGTGAGCTCCGCTCCCGAGAGGTCGGCGCCGGACAGGTTGCATCGCGTTAGGTCCGCACGCCGTAGGATGGCGTTCGTGAAGACGGCGCCGTTGAGGTTGGAGTTCTTGAGTGTAACGCGAGTCATATCCGCACCGCGGAAATCGATGCCGACGACACCACGGTGACGCTTGTTCATGCCCTGGAGTCGGGCGTCATCCAGCCGCGCGCGGGCGAACGAGGAGCCTGCACTGTCGGAGAGCGTCGCGTCGGCGCCCGTGAGTATCGCGTCGTCGAAATGTGCCCCGCGCAGGTCGGCGTTGCACAGGTCGGCGTGACGAAGGTCAGCGTGCCGAATGTCGGCGCCGTTCAAGTCCGCATAGGCGAGGACAGCCCTCGACAGCTCCGCGCCAGCGAGACCGCTTACCGACAAGCCGGCGAGCTGGGCTCCTGTTTCGCGATGACGAATCGTGAGCATGGTCAACCTTAGCCCTCTTTCGGGAGGATCGCGATGCCTGAGCTGCTCGCCGCAAGCAGCTGCGTGCTGCGCGCGGCTGCTGGGCTGGTAGCCGAGTGCTGCGCGCTACTGCCGCGTGCTGCGAGTTGCTGCCAATAGCCCAACGAGCCGTTCGACAGCCAGCGTCAGCCAGCAGCCAGCACGAGCAGCCAGCCACCGGCCGCCGTTCCTCCGTCGCCCGTCGTCCGTCCCCCGTCGCCCGTCCCCGGAAGTCGCCAGTCGCCAGTCGCCAGTCGCCAGTCGCCAGAAATGGAACCCTCCACGCCGAGATGCACTTACAGCGCGCGACGTCACGCTGTCACTCAACAACTCGTACTTCGTGGAGAATCCTCAAATGCAGATCCGCTCGATCCTTGCCGCCGCGGGCGCTGTCGCCCTCGCCGCGTGCTCCGACGTCCAACCTACCGCACCGGTCACCGCGCCGGCCGCGCCCAGCCTGTCGCAGTCGGCTCAGACGGTGGGTGGTGTCTTCGTGTCCACGAACGGCCTCAATGGCAACGCGGTCGTCGCGTTCGCCCGGGCGGCCGATGGTAGCCTAACGCCAACCGGCACCTTCTCGACGGGTGGCACCGGGATCGGTGGCGTGGGCGACCCGCTCGCGTCACAGTTCGCCGTCGCTCTCTCTCACAACGCGAAGTTTCTCGTGGTCGTCAACGCGGGAAGCAACGATGTCTCGTCATTTGCCGTGGATGGAGGCTCCCTGACGCTGGTTGACCGCGCCTCGTCCGGCGGCGACCGGCCGGTGAGCGTCACGATCTCGAACGGATACGTCTACGCACTCAACACGGTCAGCAACACGATCGGCGTGCTCGCGCTGGGCAACGATGGCTCGCTCACCGCGCTGCCCGGTAAGACCAAGGCGCTCGCCGCCGGCGCGAACGGCGCTGCGGAAGTCCGCGCGAATCCGACCGGCAGCGTCGTGATCGTGACCGAACGCGTCAGCAACCGGCTCGAGTCGTTCGCCGTCAACCAGGACGGCTCACTCGGCGACCCGGTCGTGACGGCCGCGGCGGGCACGACCCCGTTCGGGTTCGACTTCACGACTCGCGGTCAGGTCATCGTCTCCGAGGCGGCGAGTGCCTCTGCGTCGTCGTACGAGACCAACGCCGACGGCTCGCTCTCCGTCGTCTCGGCGGCCGCGCCGACGCTGCAGCGGGCAACCTGCTGGCTGATCGTGAACAACAGCGGCCGGTTTGCCTACACGGCGAACGCCGGCACGTCGAACATCACCGGCTTCTCGATCGATGCGAAGGGGACCCTGACTCGCCTCGCGGCGTCGGGGGTGACCGCCGACCTCGGCGCGGGCGCGCAGCCGCTCGACCTCGACATGACCCGCAACGGTGATTTTCTCTACGTCATGAAGAACGGCACGGGCACGGTCGGCGCCTTCGCGGTGAACGGCGACGGAAGCCTAACGCCGCTTCCCGACACGCCCGGGCTTGTCGCGCGTGCCGGTTACATGGGACTGGCTGCATATTAGTCCCTGTCATCCCGCGCGCAGCGAGGGATCGCTGTCGTCCCGGTAGAGGGGGCGCCCCTCTCTCGGGAGGACTGCGATTCCTCGCTCCGCTCGGAATGACAACCGTGTCGGGAGGACGGCGATTCCTCGCCTGTCGGCTCGGAGTGACACCCTGAATAGGAGTAAGTGATTGGGCGAAACGCTCTCGATCCGCCTACTTGGCTCTCTCGATCTGAGACTCGACGGCCGCGCGCTGCCGCCGCTCGGCTCCACGCGGGCCGAATCACTCCTCGCGTATCTCCTCCTCAACCGGGACGCACCGCAGCCCCGCGAGCACCTCGCGTTCAAGCTCTGGCCCGACTCGACCGAGCCGCAGGCGCGCACCAACCTTCGCCACGTTCTCCACAACCTCAAGCGCGCACTCCCCGACGCCGATCGGTTCCTCGACGTGCAAGCCAGAACCGTGCAATGGCATGGCGGCGCTCTCACCTGGCTCGACACGACCGAATTCGACGCGGCGCTCACGCGCGCCGAAAACCACGACCATGCCGGCGATCCGGTTGAAGCGATAGCCAGCCTTCGCGAGGCAGTCCTGCTTTATCGCGGCGACCTCCTGGAAGCCTGTTACGACGAGTGGGTCACCGATCCTCGCGCCCACTTTCGCCGACGGTTCGTCTCGGCACTCGAGCGCCTCGCCGCACTGCTCGCCGAACGCTCCGACTACGCGGCGGCGATCCCCCACGTGGAGCGTCTGCTCGCGCTCGATCCGCTGCGTGAGGACGCCTACCGCCACCTCATGAGGCTGCACGACGCCCGCGGTGATCGAGGTCTCGCCGTTCAGGTGTACCAGACCTGCGTCGGTGCTCTCGAGCGCGAGCTCGGTGTCGAGCCGTCGCCGGCTACACGCGAAACGTACGAGGCCCTGCTGCGCGGCCACTCGAAACGCGCCAGCCCCGCGGCACCGGCACACGACGGCGACCTGCCGCCCGCACCACCGCTCGTCGGCCGAGTGGCCGAATGGACGCGCCTAACGTCACTCTGGCGTTCCGTCGAGAGCGGCCGCACCGCCCTCCTCCTCGTGACCGGCGAGGCAGGCGTCGGCAAGACCCGCCTGGTGGAGGAGCTTCACTCGTGGGTGGCGAATCGGGGCGCTATCGTCGCGCAGGCACGCTCCTACTCGGCGGAAGGCGAGCTCGCGTACGCACCGCTCGTCGCCTGGCTTCGTACTCCTCCGATCGCGCAGGCCGTGCTGCGACTCCAGCCCGAGCGACGCGCGACCATCGCCCAGCTGGTGCCCGAGCTTCGCGGGGGAGAACCGGACCGCCAGCACCTGCAGCGCTTCTCCGAGGACGAGCACCGGCACCGACTGTTCGATGCGGTGGCGACGGCGCTGCTGTCGTCCGGAGCGCCACTGCTGCTCATCGCCGACGACGTTCAGTGGTGCGACCAGGAGACGTTGCGGTTCATTCATTACCTGACCCACCGGGCCGCGAGCGCTCCGGTCCTCGTGGCTGCGACGGCCCGCTCGGAGGAGATGGACCGGTCGCCGGCGCTGAGCGAGCTCATCACCGGCGTGCGGACGACGGGTGTGATCGATGAGATCGCACTGGAGCGCCTGACGCGGGACGCGACCGCGGACCTCGTGATGAAGCTCGGCGTCCGCCTCGCCGCGCCGGAGGATACCGACGCGCTCTATCGCGCGACAGAGGGGAATGCGCTGTTCGTGATCGAGGCGGTACGGGCGGGATGGCGGCGTGGCGCTCCAGGCGGCGATACCCTCACGCCGAAGGTTCAAGCCGTGATTGCGTCGAGGCTCGGCCGCCTGTCCGACGCGGCACGGGACCTCGTCGGCGTCGCGGCGACGCTCGGCGGTGACTTCACGACGGAGCTGCTCGTGGCGACCTCCGAGGCACCGGAAGACACCGTCGCGCGCGCGCTCGACGAGCTCTGGCGAATGCGGATCATTCGCGACCAGGGAGAGGGTGTCTACGACTTCAGCCACGACAAGATTCGCGAGGTGGCATACATGGCCCTGAGTCCGCCGCGGCGACGCCAGATCCACGTGCACGCGGCCCAGGCCCTCAAGCAACATCGCCGCGCCGATCCGGTCACGGTGAGTGGCCAGATCGCGAGCCACTATGATCGCGCCGGCGTCGTCGACGAAGCCGTCAGATGGTACGAGATGGCAGCAGAAGCCTCGCAGCAGCGTTATGCGAGCCGTGAAGCTGTCAGGCTGCTCACTCGCGCGCTGGAGCTGGTACGTGCGGGTGACGTGACGCCGGAAGGACGCGCCCGCGAGCTCGCGATCCACACGGCGATGCTGACGCCGGTCACGAGCGTCCACGGATACTCCTCGCGCGAGCTGAGCGAAGTGCAGCGACAGGCCACCGCTCTCGCGCGCGAGCTGCGAGTCGATCCACCCCCACAACTGCTTCGGTCGATAGCGGTCGCCAGCCTCGCGCGCGATGACTTTGACTCCGCCCGCGGCTGCGGCGAGCAGTTGCTGCAGCGGGGGCGCGCGGACGATGACGACACGCTCGTGGTCGAGGGCGACTACGTGTTAGGCATCGCAGCATTCTGGAGCGGTGGGCTCGACGCCGCGCGCCACCACTTCGAGGCGGCCGTGTCCCGATATCGAACCGATCGCCGGCGCGCACACCTGCTTCGCTACTGGCTCGACCCGCAGGTCGTCTGCCTGAGTCGCCTCGGGAACACGTTGTGGCTCCTTGGCGACGAAGCCGCCGCCCTTCGCGCCCGAGACGATGCGCTTGCGCTCGCCGAGACGATCGGCCACGAGGACACTCTGCGCACGGCGCTGGTCTTTGCGACGCTGCTCGCGCTCGACATGCGGGACGTCGGCGGCGTGCGCGCGTACACGGCGGCGCTCGAGGCCGGGCAGACCGATCACGAGTCGCGCCCCACACGGACGGCAACCGAGACGTTTCGCGCGTTCGTTCGCGTGCTCGACGGAGCGATCGAGCCGGGACTCGCGCGCCTTCGGGTGGCGTTGCAGGAGCTGAGTGAAGGAGGCCACGCGCCGGGACAGCGTGGCGTCACAGCGCGGCTCCTGATGGACGCACACGCGATGATCGGCGACCATCGGGGCCGTCTCGAAGCCGCCGATGGGCTCCTCGCGATGGGCGGTGCTTCCGTTCTCTGGGAGGCCGAGGCGCATCGGGCGCGCGCGGAGAGTCTCGCCGAGCTGGGCGGGAAGCCCGAGGAGGTCGTCGCGGCGTTCGAGCGCGCGATCGCCGTTGCCCGCCGACAAGGCGCCCTCGCGTTCGAGCGTCGCGCGGACGAAAGTCTGGCGCAATACACCGCGAGGTGAGTCGGGAACGATTCCGCCAGCGCCGAGGAACGCTTCAGGAACGCTCGGCTCGCATGATGGCGAACGTCGAAGAGCAACGGAGGCCAAAGTGAGCCAGGAACATCCCGTCTCGATCGAACCCCGGTTCGTCGCCGGGCTGCGCGCGCGATTCCGCGGAGCTCTGCTCCAACCGGGCGAAGAGGGCTACGACGAAGCCCGGCGCGTGTGGAATGGCGCGATCGACCGGCGGCCCGCCCTCATCGCGCGCTGTGTCGGAAGGGACGACATCGTCGAAGCGGTCCGCTTCGGTCGCGAGCGCGACCTCCTCGTCTCGGTGCGTGGCGGCGGTCACGCCGTCGCCGGCCACGGCGTGTGCGAAGGTGGACTCATGATCGACCTGTCGCTCATGAAGGCCGCGCGCGTCGATCCAGGCGCGCGCACGGTGCGTGCGGCGGGCGGTCTCCTGTGGAGCGAATTCGATCGAGCGACTCAGCGATTCGGGCTCGCCACGACCGGTGGCATCATCAGTCACACCGGCGTTGCCGGCCTCACGCTCGGCGGCGGGCTCGGTCACCTGATGCGGCGGTTCGGCCTGACCGTCGACAATCTCCTGGCTGTCGACCTGGTTACAGCGGACGCCCGCGTCGTGCGCGCGGATGCGGACGCGGAGCCCGAGCTGTTCTGGGGGCTCCGAGGCGGTGGCGGCAACTTCGGGATCGCGGCGACGCTCGAGTACCGGCTGCACCCCGTGGGGCCGATCGTGTTGGGTGGCCCGGTGTTCTGGCCTCTCGCCGACGCGCCTGCCGTGCTGCGGTACCTCCGCGACTTCACGCCGCAAGCGCCTGACGAGTTGGGAATAACCATTGCGCTCCGCCTCGCGCCGCCCATGCCGTTCCTTCCGCCGGACCAGTACGGGAAACCTGTCCTGGCGTTGATTCTCGTGTGGGCGGGAGATCCGAAGGAGGGAGCGCGCGCGCTTGCGCCACTCCGCGGCATTGGCTCGCCACTCGCCGACGTCGTCAGGCCAGTGCCGTACGTCGCCCTGCAGTCGATGCTCGACGGCGGGGCCGCGCATGGCATTCATTATTACTGGAAGTCGCACCGGCTGCCGGCCCTGAGCGATGACGTGATCGACGCGCTGATCGCTCGAGTCGGCTGCATAACGTCTCCGCTCTCACAGATCGGCGGATGGGCGGTTGGCGGCGCTGTGGGCCGGGTGAGCCCGGAGGCCACGGCCGCTGGCGATCGTGGCACCGGGTTCGAGGTGAATGTCACGGCGGCGTGGCAGCCGTCCGACGCGGACCCGCAGCGGCACGTGCAATGGGTGCGCGATGGCTGGAACGCGCTCCGGCCGCATTCCGCCGGTGTGTACGCCAACTTCTTGTCCGACGAAGGGCCGGCCGGTGTGGAGGTTGCCTACGGCGCGCGCCTAACGCGGCTCGTGGCGCTCAAGGACCGGTTCGATCCCACGAACTTCTTCCGCCTGAACGGGAACATTCCGCCGAGTGGGTGGGCGCCATCGTCGCCGCGCTCGAGCGTCGGCGCCGTTCCCGAGGCAGTGGGGCACTCGACATGATTCTCGTCGTCGGCAGTACGGGGCTGGTCGGCAGGATGATTACCCGCACGCTCCTGGAGCAGGACCGGGAGGTTCGGATCCTGGTGCGGCCCGGGTCGGACCACCACGGATTCATCGCAGCGGGGGCGGAAGCGTCGTTCGGCGACCTCAAGGATCCGGCGTCGCTCGCGGGAGCCATCCGCGGAGTGGAAACCGTCGTCACGACCGCGAGCGCCGGGCAGCGCGGCGGCGACGATACCGCACAGACTGTCGATCTCGAAGGGAATCGAAACTTGATCGATGCGGCGCGCCAGGCCGGCGTTAGGCAGCTCATCTTCGTCTCGGCACTCACCGCAACGACGGACCATCCTGTTGCGGTGCCCCGGGCGAAGGCATTGACGGAAGTCACGCTGCGCGACAGCGGTCTCCCGTACACGATCGTCGCCGCGAACGCGATTGCCGACGTCATGTTCCCGCTCGTCGTGGGCTACCCGCTGAGCGTCGGGAAGCCCGTCACACTCGTGGGTGAGGGCCGCAGGCGTCACACGTTCATCGCGGCGCGTGACGTCGCGGCCTTCGCGACCGCGGCGATCGATCACCCGGCGGCGCTGAACCGGCGAATCGAGATTGGTGGCCCGGAAGCGCTGTCCTGGCGCGATGTCATGGCGGCCTACGAGCGTGTACTGGGCCAGCCGATTCCCGTGCGGTGGATCCCGCCGGGCGAGCTGCTTCCCGATCTCCCACCGGCGCCAGGGCTCGCGCAACTGGTGAGTGCGCTCGTGGCGGCGCTCGAGACCTTCGACACGCCGCTCGACATGACCGAGCTGTCGCGCACGTTCGGTGTAAGGCCAACGACAATCGATGAGCTGTTAGTGAGCTTCGCCGAATTCAGCCATCCGACGTCGCCTTCGTCGTAGACGCCGGACCCGAGAGGGCTGGCCTCACAGACGAAGGGGTGTTCGGATGCAGCAGATGACTGAGATGCTTCGATGCTTCTGCGCTAAACCGAGGCAGGTTTCGAGAGTGTCTCGATGTATGGCCTGAACCCGTAGTCGAGGTACAGCGCGCGCGCGGCCGTGTTGTCGCTCAGGACGCCGATACGTAGCTCCGTCGCGCCCTGCGCTGCCGCGTATCGCTCACCGTGAGCGAGCAGCGCACGCGCATAGCCGCGCCGGCGAAACTCACGCCGCACCAACAACTCCGCGACGATCGCGTAATCCCCAGGTGGCTCGTCGAGCCGCTCGAACGGAACATGGGCGTATACCGTCGTGAACCCGGCAACTGCGCCATCCACCTCGAGCACGAAGATCTGGCCCGCCCACTGACGGCACTCCTCGAGCATCGCGACGAGATAGTCCGCCGCAATGGCGCGACCGGGGCGGAGCCGGCTGTCGATCGCTCGCTCGGCGTCCTGCAGCTCGGCGATGCAGTCCAGGAGTGACGCGCTGTCGTCGTCGCGATACGGGCGGATAACCGCGGCGCTGGCGTTCGTCCCGGTCGGAGCGGTTGTGTCCAGAGAAGTCATACCGACACATAGTCGGCGCTGCGTCACCGGGTTCCCGGTTTCGTGGGTGGACCCAAACTAAGACGCTTCGCTCGTCAGCCCGTACTGCTTGAGCTTGCGCCACAACGTCGTGCGCCCCATGCCTAACAATTCGGCGGCGCGCGCGATCGCGCCGTCCGTTTGCTCGAGAGCCGCCACGATCGCATCCCGCTCATCGTCGGCAGAGCGGGTTGCCCGGTAGCGTGCATCCGAGCCGGCATCGGCGCCGCGGCGGAGCTCGGACGGCAGATGCTGGGCCTCGATGCGACCGAATCCCGCGTCGACGGCGGCTCGCTCCACGACGGACATGAGCTCGCGAACATTCCCGGGCCAGTCGTAGTTCCGCATGAGCCGGATCGCGAACGACGAGCACGTCAGGTTCGCGCCGTCCGGAGCGCGGGCGCGGAGCCGCTCGATGGTGTGCGCAATGAGCAGCGGAATGTCCGCGCGCCGCTCACGCAGTGGCGGCACGACGAGCGGAAAAACGGCGAGCCGGTAGTAGAGGTCCTGGCGAAAGCGCGACGACTCCACGAGCTCGGCCAGGTTGCGGTTGGTCGCGGCGACGACGCGGACATCCACGCGGACGGGGCGGGCCGAGCCGACGCGCGTCACCTCGCGCTCCTGCAGGACGCGGAGCAGCCGCTGCTGCACGCTCGCGCTCATCTCGCCCACTTCGTCGAGAAAGATCGTTCCACCGTGCGCCGACTCGAACACCCCCGGGCGGTCGCGCACGGCACCGGTGAACGCGCCCTTCACATGGCCGAACAGCTCGCTCTCGAGCACGCCTTCGCCTAACGCGCCACAGTTGACGGCGATGAACGACGACGCCGCGCGGGGCGACAGATCATGGACAGCGCGGGCGACGAGCTCCTTGCCCGTTCCCGTCTCGCCGGTCACGAAAACGGTCGTGTCCTGCGGCGCGACCCGGCGCAGCGAGGCGAACAGCGAGCGCATCACCTCGGTCCGACCGACCATGCCGCCCACTGCGGCATCGTCGGCGGCCGTCATCGGGCGACGCTCGAGTAGCTCCGCCACTCGCGCGCTGAGGACGTCGGGCTCGACCGGCTTCGTCAGGAAGTCGTCCGTGCCGAGATGCATCGCGCGCACCGCGCTTTCCACCGTCCCGTAGCCGCTGATCATGAGAACGGGCACGGACTCACCCCACACGCGCAGCGTCTCCACGAGCTGAATACCGTCGATACCCGGCATGCGCAGGTCCAGCAGCACGAGATCGTAGGCGCGCGCTCGCAGCGCCTGAACCGCGGCGGTGGCGTCGGCAGCGACATCGACCTCGTGGCCGTCAGCCCGGAGCAGGGCCGCCGTCGAGAGCCGGAAGGCGTTGTCGTCGTCGACGACGAGCAGTCGAGTCATGGTTCGGCGGACGCGAAGTCAGTTTCAGTCGTGAGCGTCCGAGGTTGCCCGCCCACGTCCCGCTGGCTCCCCGCCGCCACTTGCCGCCGCATCGTTAGGCGCCGGGAGCTCGATGTGGAACCACGCGCCGCCATAGGGCGTCCCGGGCCCGCCACCGTCATTCCGCGCCACAATGCTCCCTCCCGCGGCACGCACCAGCCCCTCGGCCACGAACAGCCCGAGCCCGACCCCGTGGACGGCACCCTTGGTAGTGAAGAACGGATCGAACACGCGATTCAGCAGCGCTGGAGAAATCCCGGGGCCGTTGTCCATGACGTCCACCGAAACCTGCATCCCGTGTTCCCGGATCACGATGCCAATGGCCGTGGGCTCGTCGGACGTGTTGGCGTCCCGTGAGTTCTGAACCAGGTTGACCAGGACCTGCTTCAACGCGTCGGGCGCGATCGCCGCTTCCGCATCGGCATCGCCGCTCACGTCGACGACGACGCCCGAGCTCTCCAGCCCCGAGCTCACGGATGCCAGCCGCGCTACCTCGCGCGCAACCTGCGCCGGGAAGCAGCGCGACGCGCCCGGCTCCCGCGGACGCGCGACGTCGAGCATCTGCTCGGCCAGCTCGTGCATCCGCAGCAGCTCGTCGATGGCGAGGTCAGCGAACTCCCGTGCCTCGGCGTCATGCTCGACGCGCCGACGAATGAGCTCGAGACAGTTGCGAAGCGACGCGACGGGATTCCGAATCTCGTGCGCGAGCTGCGCCACGAGCCGCCCCGCGGCGACGAGACGGTCGCGCTGCATGAGATCCGTCTGAAGCGCCGAGAGCCGCGCATTGCGATCGGTGAGTGCCGCGTTCGCGTCGCGCAGCTCGGCCAGCCGCGCGGCGAGCGCGCTTCGCATCTCGCTGAATGCCGTCGCCACCTGGTCGACTTCCCGAATACTGGACGAGGGAACGGGGGCAGCGAGATCTCCGGCGCCCAGCGCCGTGGCCGCCCCCGCCAGCTGCTTCACCGGCCGCGCAACCTTGACGGCGAGAAGCGCGCCTAACGCGATCGCAATGAGCAGCGCGGCGATCGCAGACGCCGCGGCGACGCGGCGCAGCTCCGGCAGGACGGCAAGCTCCTCATCCAGCCGACGCGCGAAGACCGCCGTGCCGGCGCCGTCGAGGCGCGCGGCGACCGCCAGCAGACGATGGTCTCGCGTGCGCAGCTCGCGCGGCAGACTGTCGATCGCCGCCCGGCCGACCGCATTCGTCAGAGCGGCCGTCGTCACCGAGTCGAGCGTACTGGCGACGGGCCCGAGGCTGTCACCAAGCAGGATCACACCGGCGCGAGTGAGGCCGGAGAGCGTGCCGGCGAGACGCTCGTCGAACGCGACCGTGACGCCCGCGGCCCCGACCCACTGTCCGTCGCGCTCCACCGGAGCGAGCGCAATGTTGCCGATCGAGCGCCCGCTTCGATGCGTGACGACCGGCATCTGACCGGCACGTGTTCGCGCAATCAGCGCCGAGTCCACGACGGGACCGGTCCAGCTGGCGCCATCCGGCCCGATCAGTACCGGAGCCGCCGAGAGCGCGGCACTCGCGGCATCGAGTGTGGCGACGGCGGCAGAGCGATCGCCTCGAGCAACCGCGCTCGCAAGCCCCGCGGTGTGCGCGAGGTCCTTTGCGTACATCATGAGCGTCGTCGCGTTCGCCGCCATGCGGTCCGCCAACACGCGCGGCGCCAGCGCGAGGTCGACCCGCGCCCGGTCTTCGAGCGCCGACGCGAGACGGCGGTCGAGGACGATCGCCGCCGGAACCATCCCGGCGAGGATCGCTGCCCCGACCGCCCCGAGCAGTGCGCGATTGAGCGAGAGCCGCATGGAGGTCGTATTCTAGTGAACTACGTACAAGGTGTTGAGAGCATGCGGTTAGGCCGATACGGCAGTATTCGCCGGTCACGAAGCCACAAGAATCGACACTTCAAGAAACTGAACCGCAGAGACGCCGAGGGCGCAGAGATGGGTTCGGGCAGTTCTCTGCAACCTCCGCGTCTCTGCAATTCAGTTTTTCTCGGCACTACTTGGCTGCCAGGCCCACAGTGCCGACGGGCAGTCCGGATGCCGCGCCCACCGGGGTGAGCGAACCGTCGTTCTGGCGAGCGGAGAACGCGCTGATCGAGTGCGAGTCGGCGCTCAGCGCGTAGAGGAACTGGCTGTTGCGACTAAAGGCGACGTCGATCGCTGTGGTTCCGGTGGTGCCGGTCTTCCCGTCGGCGTCGAGGATCGTGAGGCTCGCGTGATCGACACGGTAACCCGTGAGCGACGAGCTCCCCGTGTTTGCTGCGTACGCGAACTTGCCGTTGCTCGTGACGGCGACCCAACAGGCCGCGGTCTCGGTCGTTGGCACGGACGCGCTCACGACGGAGAGGGTGCCGTTGGTGCCCAACGTGTACGAGGACACGGCGCTGGCGTCTACGCCCCCGCCGAACGCCTCGGACACAATGAGCACGCCCTGCTGGTTGAAGGCGAACCCGAACGGGGTTGTGCCGGCCGATGCGTTGATGACGGGCGCTGACGCCAGCCCGCCGCTGCCAACGGCGAAGACGTCGATGCGGTTCGTGTTCTTCTCCGTCACCACGAGCCACGAGCCCGACGGATCGAAGCTGACCTGTGCCGGGCCGACGCCGGTGCCGCTCAGCGGACGTGAGGACCCGGGGAGCACGGTCAGACGCCCATTCCCGTCGACGGAGAACCCGGTAATGTTTTCGGTACCCCCGGCGTTCAGAACGTAGACGAGGTTGCCATGTGTCGTTAGGCTGATCGGGAGCGTGCCACCCGACGCGACGGTGCTCACGCGGGTGAGGTTCGTGCCATCGACCGCGAACGAGGTAACGCTGTTGCTGGCGGCGTTCACCGCGAACAGGAACTGACCGTCGCCGCTGAGCGCGACCGCGCCCTGCGAGCCGAGCCCGGCACCCGTGCCGTTGCCCTGCGTGGCGAAGCTGCCGGCTGGAGTCAGCGTGCCGTCCGCACCGCGGGCGAACGCGATCACCGCGTTACCGGCGGCCGAATTGCTGAGTGTGAACACCGCCCCGACGTCTGAACCGCCGCGGGCCAGGTCGGCGGCCCGAGGGAGCGGGCCGCCGGGCGACGTGGCGTCGTCGTGCGAGCAGGCGCCGAGGACGGCGAGGAGCAGAACGGTGCGTGACAACGTGTGCATGAGAATATCTCCGGTTGAACGTGTCGCGCCGGCGAGTGCCGGCCGTGTCCGCGGCGGAAGTGCAACGGCGCGGCCAGTCGGGAAGCCGCCGGCCCGGCCGGACCTAACGATTTGATACATCACCGGTTGCGATGGCCGCTCGCTTTCCCGCTCTCTTCGCCACGACGTTTCACGAAACGACGTCGCCGCTCGGCGCAACCACCGATGAAACGCCACGGGTCTAGCGCGCTCGGCGCGGAACGCGTAGCGCCTCGCCGCCTTGGCGCGAGCGCGTTTCGACGAACAGCAAAACGCACCGGGCGAGCAGGCGGTCTCGCAAGCCGAGACCGCCTAACGTCGCCCACAGCTCATCGCGGGCGCTGGCGTAGACGTCCTCGGTCAGCTCGGCCGCCGCGGCGGGGTCTCCGGTGAGCAAGAGGGCGACGCCATAGACGGTATCCAGATGCGCCAGCAGACCGTCGAGCGCCGAAGGTGCTCCGGTTCCCTGCTCGTCATCCGCGAGCGAGTATGGAAGTGCGACAGACACGAGCGTTTCTCCGAGGAAGTGTGCGCCGGAGGAACGCACGTGCCGTGCGTGCCGGACATCGCCAGCGTTGCGCGCAGATGTCGTTGGCGGCGGCCCACTTGCTCGGGCCGTGCGTGGCCGGGCCGTGGCACGACAACGTTTCATGAAACGTCATGGCGTTCCATCGACACGCCCCGATGGAACACCTCTCGACTACCGGCTCCGGAACGGGCGAACCGCCCGCCGCATTTCGTTTACCGCGCAGGCACGACGAACGAGACGAGCTCGGTGAGGGAACGCCCGCTGGCGTCCGGCCTAACGCCCAGCTCCTCCGGCGGTACCTGCATGCGGTTTACCCAGAACGTCGGATAGCCGAACCGTTTCGCGCCGGCCGCGTCCCACCCGGCAAACGCGGCGAAGACGATCTGGTCCCGCGGCAACCCCAACGTATCCATGCCGAGCCGATACGCCCGCGGGTCCGGCTTGAACGTGCGCGTTCGGTCCGTGCTCAGTACGTGCTCGAACATGTCTGCCAGGCCACTCCGCCGGAGTGACGCCTCGAGCATGGCAGGCGTGAAGTTCGAGAGAAACCCGAGCCGCACGCCGGCTTCCCGAAGCGCGCGGAGCGCCGCCGGCGCGTCGGGCCACGGCGGCAACGTGAGGTACGCGTTCATGAGCCGCTCGCGCTGCGCGTCGGAGAGCTGAACGTCGAGCGAGGCGGCCGCGAAACGCAGTGCGTCGTCCGTGCACTGCCAGAAATCCGCGTAATCGTTGGCCACGACGCGAAGCCAGCTGTACTCGAACTGGCGCGTCCTCCACAGCGCCGTCAGCTCGGCACCTCGGCCCGGTATCTCGGCCTCGGCAACGACTGCCACCGGCCGCGGGTCGAACACGGGGAACGCGTCGAACAGGACGGCTCGGGCCGGAGGACGTGCGGTGGTGGTACGTCGGGTCGCTGGTGGCGACGCCACGGCATTGGAGGTGGCCAGGCCAGTCGCGGTCATCCCGAGACCGGCTACGCCCATCTGACGGACGAACTGGCGGCGGCTGAGCGGCATGAGTCGGCGTGGAGGACGGTGCCTAACGCGGTGGCGTCAGCCCGGCGTCGGCCAGGGCGTGGACGATCCGCGACCGGAGCGATGCCGTCTCATCCGCCGGCGCGTCGAGCAGCTCCGCGACCGTGCGAAGGAAGGCCCCCTCGAACGTGTACAGGTCGCGACAGTGCGCGCACGTATCGAGATGCGCACGAATGCGCGCGGCACGCTCCGCGTCGATCTCGGCATCGAGGTACGCCCACACGGCCTTCGCGACCTCTTCGCACGTCAAGTCGTGGAACGACGGCGTCGTCATGTGCCTCTCCTGTCCTCCTCGTCGTGCGGTGCCGGGCGCGCGGCCCCAAGGCCGAGGTCGCGCGCGTACTCTATCAGCCCCTCCTGCAGGAGGCGTCGCGCGCGGAATAGCCTCGACCGAACCGTGCCCACCGGGACACCGAGCTCGGTCGCTGCGTCCGCGTACGTGTAGCCCTCCACGTCGACCAGGAGTACGGTGTCGGCATACTCCGGCAGCATGGCGCGCAAACATCGCTCGAGTGCCGGGCGAAGATCGACGCGATCGAACACGTCACCGAGTCCGCTGCCCACCGCATCCCAGTACAGTTGCGTGGTCTCGCGCATCTCGGTTTCGACGTCGTGCACCGCAAGCATGCGCCGCTCGCGATGCTGAACGCGCAGGAACGTGTTGCGGCAGATCGCGAAGAGCCACCGGCGACAATCCGTTCCCTGGCGAAACGTGCTCCAACCTCGATACGCGCGCAGAAACGTTTCCTGCGTGAGATCATCGGCATCGGATGGATTCCGTGCGAGGAGCCGCGCGTATCGCGAGACGTGCGGGAGCCATGGAAGCGCCACGCGCTGAAAGTCAGCCTGTGCTGCGGCTCGTCGAGTTTCGTGTGCGAGTTCCATGGTCAGAGGGGTAGACGTGAGGCACGCCAGGAGTTCCCGAGGATCGCGCCGGGAGCGGGGAACCTTTCACGTGGCTCGTGCCTTCCCGCGTTCGTGAGATTCGTTCCCCAAAGCGAAAAAACCCGGCACTTCACCGCATGTTCTTCGCACGATTCCTGACGGCACACCGCGCGCGGATGTTCGCGCTGCTGCCGCTCCCGCTCCTCATCGCGGCGGGCTGCAGCGATGACACGACCGCCGTCCCACCGTCGCCATCTCTCACGACGGTCGACGTGTCGGTCACGACCCCTCAGATGGAAGTCGGTCAGGAGGCCACTGCCACGGCGAGGGGCCGTGATCAATACGGGGTTCCCGTCGACATTGGGCCAATCACGTGGACGTCCCAGCACCCGGAGGTGGCGGTCATCAACCCGAGCACGGGTGCCATGCTCGCCATCGCTCCCGGCACCACCGACATCACTGCCAGCGTGGACGGAAAGACGGGCCAGCAGACCATCACCGTCGCCGAGGCGCCGGCCGTTCGCGTCAATGAGGTTCAGCCGAGGGGCCCGTCGAACACGGGGTGGCTCGAGCTGGTGAACACGACGTCCTCAGCCGTCGACCTCGCAGGGTGGGCGCTCATCGACGCCAACTACTTCGGCCCGGTCTACACGTTCCCGCCGAACTCGGTAATGACGCCGGGCGGTCGGCTCGTCATCGACGACACGGGCCTCCCCTTCACCCTCGACGCTGCCGACAACGTTTACCTGTTCAGCCGCTTTGGCGTGCTCGTCGATGGCGCGACATGGGTCGCCCAGCCCGCGCGCACTCGATCGCGGTGCCCGGACGGAACCGGCGAGTTTCGCGACACGGCGACGCCAACCAAAGGCATGGCCAACGCATGTCCGTGAGGGGGCGTCGCGCCTAACCACGACCAGGGTGGAGTAGCGGGTTGGTGTTCGCTGCCGGACGGCCGACGGTTGCCCAACGTCGCGCCGTCGCATAGCATCGACATCATGACCGGTACCGCCCGCGATCTGCCCCGCACAGCGCGCGGGGCAGCCACCCGAGCCCGAATCGTCGCCGCCGCGGCAGATCTGATGCGCGCCCGCGGCGTCGCCAGCACGAGTCTCGACGCCGTGCTCGAGGCGAGTGACACGAGCAAGTCGCAACTCTATCACTACTTCACGGACAAAGACGGCCTCGTACTCGCCGTAATTCAGCGACAGACCGAGCGCGTGCTCGCAACGCACAGCCCGCATCTGCGCCGCGCGACATCGATCGCCGGCCTCCGGCGATGGCGGGACGCGGTCGTCGAGGTGACCCGACAGGAACATTGCGCCGGCGGGTGTCCGCTCGGGTCGCTCGTGTCGGAGTTGGCGGAGTCGGATAGCTCGCGCGCGGCATTGGCTGATGGGTTCGCGCGGTGGCGCGACGAGTTCGTCGTCGCGTTGGAGGCCATTGCGGGCACGACACCGCGCCCTCGCGCGGAATTGATCGAGCTCGCGACCATGCTGCTGACCACGCTGCAAGGCGGTCTCTTGCTCGCTCAGACGACTCGTTCCACACAGCCACTGGAGCTCGGGCTCGACCTCGCCATTGACCGGGTCGCCGAGCGCCTAACGACTACCACTCGACGACGATCGGCGAAGCCCTCCGCCCGACGGTCGCGCCGCTGATTCCCCGGCCGGCGCGGCACGCGAGCGGATGCCCGGCGCCTCGATCACCGCCACTCGAATTCCCGCAGCGACCAGGATGACCCCGGCGGCGAGCCCGGTTGTCACCGACTCGTGCAGCGTCAGGGCCGAGATCAGTAACCCGAGCCCCGGCGTCGCCAGGAGTGCCATCGAGATCGTGGTCGCCCGAAGCGCGCGGCCCACCTCGACGACCGCCCAGTATGCGAACGCCGTTGCCATGGGCCCGACGTACGCCAGCGACAAGATCCCACCCGCACTGATTGCCTGCGGACGGCCCTCGACGATAATCGCCATGGGGCACAACAACGCCGCCGCAACGAGCATTTGCCACGGCGCAAGCGTGAGCGGAGACGCGTCGAAGCGATGGCCGCGAACGACGACGATCGAGATCGCCCACGCCGCAGACGCAGCGAGCAGCATTGTGTACGCCACGACCTGCCGGCCTCCGCGCTGCAACGCGGGTGCCGCAATGGTCACCACACCCAGAAGCCCGATACCCACGCCGAACAACGCGCGCTTCGACAGACGCTCACGGAGTCTCCACGCCGCAAGCGGCACAACCCAGAGCGGAGTCGAGAACGCGAGCACCGACGCCCGCCCGGGCGGAAGGATCGTCAACGCGAGACCGGTGAGCCCCGAAAACGCCGCCATTTGCAGCGCTCCCGACAGCGCGACCAGTCTCAGGTCCGACCGCGACGGCACCGCGAGATCACCCCGCGCAGCGACGAACGCAAAGAGACAAATGGTGGCTACCACATAGCGGAGACAGCCGAACCAGAGCGGCGGAACGCTCGCAACGCCGACTTTGATCACCGGCCAGCTGACGGCCCAGATCACCACCACCGCGCCGAGCAGCACTCGGTGCCGCCGCGTGGCGGGCTCGAGGACGGTCATGGATGCGTTTTGACGTAGCGCACGAACCCCGCGACATCATCGGCGACGAGCCGCCCGATGGCACCGCTGGAGTACAGCGCGATGAGCACTCGGCCGTCGGGATCGAGGACGAAGCCCGTGCCCTGCAGATGCTTCGGGTCGGCGTTCGTGTAGGCGCCTAACGTGTGAGCGATGCAATCGGCGTCGGCGCCATACCCGACCGGAAACTGGAGGTGAAGTTTGTCGATGAGCGCCGCGGACGTTTGCTCGTCGTCGACCGAGAGGGCAACGACCTTGATGCCGAGCTCCGCGAGCTTGGCGTGTGCCCGCGCGAATCCCGCGAGCTGCGCGTTGCAGTACGGGCACCAGGAACCACGATAGACGAGGACGACGCCATACGAGCCGACAAGGTCGCCGGGCAGTGAGATACGACCGCCACCGACCGCGTTGATGGCGAGCTCGGGGAAGCGATCGCCGTTGTGCAGCTTGGGCATTGCGATGTTGTCTCCAGCGGAGGGACCAGCTTAAAGTGGACTATTTAGTCCACTTTAGTGATGCCGGTTTCCGCTGTCAACGGCTCCGAGCTATGAAATAGACGCGTGCGCCGTGTGTCACGGCGCACACGTTTCATGAAACGTCAGCGGCGTTTCATCCGCGCGCGTCGATCGAATCCGTCGGTGTCGACGCTGCAAGCAGCGCGGAGATGACACCGGCGAGCGACGCGGCGACGGCCGCGTCGGCGGCGAGCTCCGCGGCGCCCAGGCCGCGCCGCGGCAGATCGAGCACCACCGTCGCCCCAGGCACGACGCTCGCGCTCATCACCGTCAGCACCTCGATCAGCTGGGGAAACGCGAATCGCGACGATGCGGACGGATTGACCACGCCGACCGGTTTCCCCACGAGCTCCCCACTGCCCACTACCCAGTCGAGAGCGTTCTTGAGGGCGCCAGGGATACCGTGCGCGTACTCCGGCGTCGAGATGAGAAGCATGTCGGCCGCGGCCAGCGCCGTCCTCCACTCCGATACCGCCGGCGGCACCGCGCCACTCTCCTCGATGTCGGGATTGAACGCGGGGAGGGATCCGAGCGCGGAATACGCGGACACGGCGACCTCCGAGGGCGCGATCAGGGCCACGGCCGCGAGCAATTCCGCGTTGGAAGAGCCGGCCCGCAGGCTGCCCGCAACGGTCAGGAGACGTGGCATGATGAACTAGAACGCGTTAGGTACCCCAAACAGGTCAATTCGTGATCGATCTGTCAGGTTCGCGCATGAGGCGGCGACAACCCGAAGATAACGGGGAACTCCCCGCCGGTGGCCGCGCTTCATGAGGTCATGTCGATCGACCTTTCCGCGAACCCGCTCCTCGTCACCGGCGCCGTGTTCCTCGCCGGCGTCGCGACGAGCCTAACGCCGTGCCTCTACCCGATGATTCCGATCACGGTATCCATCGTCGGGACGGGCGGCGCCGCCCACGGCAGGTGGCATCGCATCGGCCTGGTTGGCGTCTACGTGATCGGGCTGGCCGCCGCGTATGCGACGCTCGGTCTCTTCGCCGGCCTCACCGGTACGCTGTTCGGATCGGTGAGCACCAACCCCTGGCTCCAGCTCGCAATGGCCAACGTGATGCTCGTCGCCGCCGCCATGATGGCCGACCTGATCCCCGTTCCCATCCCCAGCTGGCTCACGGCGCGCGCCGCGTCCGCCGGCGTCGGCGGGAAGGTGACGGGTGTGCTGGTCATGGGCGTCGCCTCGGGTCTCGTCGCCGCACCGTGCGGCGCGCCGGTGATGGGCGCGATCCTCACCTGGGTCGCCGCGACCCGAAGTGCGCTGCTTGGCTTCACGTACCTGCTCGCGTTTTCCCTCGGGATGTGCTCGCTGCTGGTCGTGGCGGCGCTCGCCACGGACACGACGATCCGCCTCCCACGCGCCGGCCCATGGATGCTCTGGGTCAAACGCGCCTTCGCTCTCATCCTGCTCGGTGTCGCCGAGTATTACCTCGTTCAGATGGGGACACTCCTGACATGACTCCTGTCCGTCTCATCGCCCGCCTAACGGTTGCCGCCGCCCTCACGACGATGGTCGCGGCCCCTCGCCCTGCCGCCGCACAGATCCAGATGTGGGATGTCGGACTGAAGGTCGGCGCCGAAGCCCCAGCCGCCGCCGTCGAGCGGCTCGATGGCACCACGGTAAACCTCGCGGACTTCTACGGCCACCAGCCCGTGGTGCTCGAGTTCTGGGCAACCTGGTGTCCGCTGTGCAGAAAGCTCGAGCCTTCGATGCAGGCCGCGCGCGAGAAGTACGACGGCAAGGTGATGTTCGTCAGCGTGGGTGTCCCGGCCAACCAGACGCCCGAGAAGCAGAAGGCATACGTCGAAGACAAGAAACTCACCGGCGTCTTCACGTTCGACCGTTCAGGCGCCGCCATGAAGGCGTTCGCCGTCCCGCACACGTCCTACATCGTCGTCGTAGGGCCAGACCGCCGTGTCGCGTACACGGGGGTCGGCGACGATCAGGACATCGACGCCGTCCTGGCCAAGCTCGGCACACCGTAACCTGACGGTTCCATCAGATGACTGCCCTGACCCTGCGCGTTGCGCGCCCGACCGATCACCTCGCGGCGATCACCGCGATGTACACGCAGGGGCTGGACCTCTCCGTGCTCGCGCGGTTTCTCGATCACGACGGCTTCGACGGAACGATCCTCGGGACTCGCGGGGCACCCTACCACATCGAGTTCACGACACGACCGGGACAGCACGTGGGACGAGCCCCGACGGAGGAGCACCTGCTCGTCTTCTACGTGCCTGACCCGGCCGAGTGGGAGTCGCGCTGTGCGTGCATGCTCGCGGCGGGTTTCCACGGTGTTTCCTCCGCCAACCCGTACTGGGACGTCCGCGGACGCACGTTCGAGGACCTCGATGGCTACCGCGTTGTGCTGCAGAACTCGGCCTGGGAGGCTGACTCGATATGACCTCTACTCCAATCTCGCCACGATCGTGGGCACTGCTGCCGCTCCGCGTCATCGTTGGCTTTGGTTTCCTTGCCCACGGGATGGCGAAGTGGCACCGAGGTCCCGAGAAGTTCGCGAAGTTGCTAGAGCTGATCGGAACGCCAAGCCCGCTCCCGACCGCCTGGCTCGTGACCGGCGTCGAAGTGTTAGGCGGCATCGCGATCATCGTCGGCGCCTTCGTGCTTCTGGCGAGCATCCCGCTGTTCATCTCGATGGTCGTCGCGATGCTCACGATCCACGTGCACTACGGGTTCAGCGCGGTGAACACGGTCGGGCTGACCGCGACTGGCCCCGTGTTCGGACCGCCGGGTTACGAGATCAATCTCCTCTACATGTGCGCGCTTGCAGCCGTGGCGCTCGCGGGGCCGGGCGCGCTGTCGGTCGACCAGTGGTTGCGCTCGAGGGACGCGTGAACCATCCGTCGCACCGCTACGAGATTGCGCCCGCTCGACCGCGCGACGTCCCGCACATCGCCCCGATCGAGCTGGCCGCCGCTCGCCTTCTCGTGGGCCACGCTCCCGAAGCGGTGCTGGAGGAAGTGACACCAACCGAGCATCTCCGGGCGGCGCAGCGCGACGGGCGACTCTGGGTAGCGCTTTCGGGCAACGTGCCAGTCGGCTTCGCGCTCGTCGAGATGCTCGAGCCCGACGCCGCCCATCTCGAGGAGATCGACGTTCACCCCGATCACGGCCGTCGGGGCCTCGGCACGCACCTCGTTAGGTCGGTGTGTCGATGGGCGGAAGCCCGAGGGGCGGGCGCCGTGACCCTGACGACATTCCGTGACGTCCCGTGGAACATGCCCTTCTACGCCCGCCTCGGCTTCGAGGAAGTCGACTCGGCCGATCTCACGCCCGCATTGTGTGAGGTGGTCGCGGATGAGGCGCGACGCGGGCTCGATCGCACGCAACGTGTCGTCATGCGATGGCGAACGCCCGCTCTCGAGCCGCACGTTCGGGGCGCGCGGCCAGCTGACCATGAAGCAATGGTCCGGTTGTGGGAACGTTCCGTTCGAGCCACCCATCACTTCCTGACCGAGCGGGATATCGAGGCGCTTCGCCCGCTCATGGCAGAAGAGCTGGCGAGCGACGCGATCGGCTGGTGGGTCCTGGAATCCGCGGCGGGCGCCCTGCTCGGCTTCCTCGGATTCGCGAACCAGACCATCGAAGGCCTGTTCATCGACCCCGATCATCGCGGCGAGGGAGGAGGCAGTGCGCTGGTGGCCTTCGCCCAACGGCTCGCCGCAGGCTCGCTGGCCGTTGACGTCAACGAGCAGAACGAGGACGCGGTGGGATTCTACGCATCGCTCGGATTCTCCGTCGTTGGCCGGTCACCGACCGACGCGAGTGGGCGACCATTCCCTCTGCTGCACATGACACGCGGCGCGCCCCGCTGATCGATCGATCGCGGCGCCGTCGTGCTGCACTCTCCCAATTCATAGCGTAAGGATTCACATGCGCGTTTTCATCACCGGCGCGACCGGCGAGATCGGGCGACGGGCAGTACCGCTCATGATCGCGGCCGGGCATCGCGTTACTGCCGTGTCACGCTCTGCTCAGGCCTTCGATCTGCTGCGCCGGCTTGGCGCCACGCCGGTCGAGGCCGATCTGTTCGACGTCGCGCGTCTGCGACGCGCCCTGGCCGGGCACGATGCCGTGGTCAATCTCGCCACCCACGTGCCCTCGTCGTCGACGAAGATGCTGATGCGCCGATACTGGCGAGAGAACGACAGAATTCGCCGGGACGCGTCGCTCGCCATTGCGACCGCGGCACGAGCCGAAGGGCTGACGCGAATGGTTCAGGAATCGTTCGCCTTGATTTATCCCGACAGCGGCGACGCCTGGATCGATGAGTCGATGCCGGTCTCACCGGTGGGCTACACCGAAAGCATCCTCGATGCCGAGCGTTCAGCCAACCAGTTCACCGAGACCGGCGGCACAGGCGTGATCCTGCGATTCGCGGCATTGTACGGTCCCGACTCGACGCTGCTCGAGATGATCCGGTTTCTCAGGAAAGGATGGTCGCCACTCCCCGGAGACCCCCGTGCATACTTCTCGTCGCTCGCGCAGGACGACGCCGCCGCGGCTGTCGTCGCTGCGCTTGGCGTGCCGCCAGGCACGTACAACATCAGCGACGACCAACCGCTCCGCCGCGCGGAATGGGCCGACTCGCTGGCCACCGCGTTAGGCTTGCCGAGGCCGAAGGCGATTCCGTCGTGGATGGTGAGACTGGGTGGGCCGACGATGCGGCTCCTGTCGCGATCGGAGCGCATCTCGAATCGGCGGTTTCGCGACGCGGCCTCGTGGGCGCCGAAGTACCGCAGTGTCCGCGATGCGTGGCGCGACGTCGTTGGGTCGCTCCACGACGGTCGCGCCGTCGCCTAACGCGCAGCAGCAGCCCGCCGCCACGCGGCCACGCTGATCGCCTCGGCCCGGTCGATGAGTCGGAGCAGCACCGTCAGCGCCGCGTCTCCCTCCGCGCTCGCGCGGCCCGTCCGCCCCAGCACGGCGCGCGCGACCTCCTCGCGGAGGATCTGGTGATCGCGCCGCACCGCCGCCTCGTCCCACCCCTGGGCATGCCGCCGCGCGCCGTGCCGGTCGGCGATGGTGCGCTGGATGGCGCTCCCGTCACGCAGGAGGTCGGCCCCTTCGGCCCCGCCTTCGCCCACGATGACGAGCGACTGCGCGAAGTCTCCGAGGAGCGACAGTTGATGGTCCTCCAGCTCGGGAGCGCGCATCGCGTTCGCGTTAGGTAGGGCGGGATCGGCCCGGAGACGATGGGAGTAGGCGGTCAGGATCTCGTTGACCGCGTCGCGGAGCACCTCGCCGAGCTCGCCGAGCCCCGGCGTGCGCAGGGTCGCCGCTTCGCGCTGCGAGCGTGCTCCACGCTCTCGGGCCGTCTCCGCCTGTCCACCATCGTCGCGGCGCGCCGCCGGCAGCCGGAGCGTGAAGGTGGAGCCGGCACCCGGCGCGCTTTCCACCGTGAGGTCCCCGCCCATGAGCCGTGCAAGTCGGCGACTGATCGCGAGCCCGAGCCCCGTGCCGCCGGCGGTGCGCGTGTGACCGCGGTCGACCTGGTGGAAGGGCTCGAATATCCGGTCCTGCTCCTCGGGCGGAATGCCGATGCCCGTGTCCGCGACCGTAATGCTCACCCACGGCCCGGAGCCATGGAGGTCGTGGAGAGAGTCGGCCGCCGGCGTCTCCGCCAGCCAGTCACACGTGACCGTGACGGTGCCTCCCGCGGCCGTAAACTTCACCGCGTTCGAGAGCAGGTTGACGAGGATCTGCCTCACGCGGTCCTCGTCGCCGACGTAGGGCAGCCCCTGCTCTGCCGGGCCGGCGTCGATCAGTCGGACCCCTCGCTCTGCCGCCTGCGGGCGCACCAGCTCCATGGCCGCGTACACGGCCGCGCCGGTCCACGAGTCCCTGCGCGCGACGCGGGTCTCCCCAGCCTCGATGCGCGAGAGGTCCAGAATGTCGTTGACCAGCCCGAGCAGGTGCTGGCTGCTCAGTGTCAGCCGCTCGAGGTACCCGCGTTGCTGTTCGGTGAGCGGCCCGGCAAGCCCCAGCTCGAGCAGCTGCGTGTAGCCGAGCATCGCGTTGATCGGCGTGCGTAGCTCGTGCGACATTGTCGCGAGGAACCCCGACTTGGCCCGGCTCGCCTCCGCCGCCTCCAACCGCGCCGACTCGGCGGCGGCCCGCGCGACCTCCGCCTCACGTCGCGCCTGTTCCGCGGCAGCGCGGGCTCGCTCGGACTCCCCGACCTGCGCCTCGAGCGCCGCGACGAGTCGGCGGCGGTGCAGCGCGAGCGCGAACTGGTCGGCGAACGCCGCGAGCAGGGCGAGCTCCCGAGCGTCGAACCTGCCGTCGGCGCCACGGCCGAACGAGAGGGTGCCGATCACGTCGCCATAGGTGACCAGCGGGAAACAGGCATATGCACTGACGCCGAGCCGGCGAACCAACGCGAGCGCCCGGTCGTCGGAGGTCTGCACATCGTCGCGGACAACAGGGGACCGCGTGCGAGCGACAAGGACGGAAATGGCCTCCCCGATGCCGGGGACTTCGAGCAGAGCCCGCGTGTCCTCGTCCACGCCGACGCCCGCGTTCAGCCGCATCCGGCTCGACGAATCGCTCGCGGATGCGTCGTCCTCTGGTACATCGTCGGCGTCGTCGACCAGCAGGTAATTGAGGGCGAGGTCAAGCCGCAGCAGTTCAGCCAGGCGCGCCAGGAGGCCCGGCGCTAGCGTCTCGGGGCGCGGAGCGGACAGGAGCCGGATCGAGACGTCCGCGAGCAGTGCGAGCTCGGCGGCAGGTTGCTCGGCCGACGTGCCCGGCCTCGCTCGCGTCGGTCCCTCGCGCAGCGGCTGGTGAGCCGGCACTTCGCGGTCCGCGGCGCTCGGTTCTCGAGCGCCGCTCGCCGTGGGGGTGATCTCCTCCGGTGGGCGGCGTGCAGCCATGCAACCGCGTCGAGCGAGGGCCATGCCGCGACACCGTTATGGCCACGGGAGAACGCTCGACACGGTGCAGTGCCGGGCCTAGCGCATGAGGTTGAACGCGAGACTGTCGGTCGCGAGCAGCGGCGCGGCCGTAAGCCTAACGTTCGCCCCGCCGCGGCCACCCTCGCGACCCTCGGTGCGCGACGGAAGTGGGACGAGCGCGCCCGCGGCGATCGCGGCCAGGGTCGCGACGATCTCGATATTGTTGCGCACCGCCCGGACGAGCGGGCGTGTGGATTGCAGGAAGTGCCGAGCCATTGGTGCCTCCAGCTGAGTCGAACAGAGTCGTGAAGCTCTGAGCCGATGTTAGCGAGCTGGCTCCCCGTGCACTTGAACGTTGGGGCTGACATGCGATGGCGCGGGTGGCATCGTGATCGGTCGGACAGCGTCCCGAGGAACGCGATGAGCTGCCGGCGCTTGTTAGGCGACAGCCGGAGCGTCACGAGAGGGCAGCGACCCTTGGGTCGCGAGTTCGAGTGGTGTGCACCCCGAACGTCGCGAACTGGCGCCGCGCCCTATAGCACGAGACCCACTGTTTGGTACAATCGGCTCGTCAAGATGGGCGGCTCAACGCCCTCGCAGCGACCGCGCGTAGCGGGCAGGTGTCTCGCCAAAGGCTTGGCGAAAGACGCGGGTGAAGTGCGACTGGTCCGAGAAGCCCGCGTCCAGCGCGATCATTGAGAGTGGGCGGTCGCCCTTGGCCACCTCGAGGCGCGCACGCTCGATCCGGCGCCGCCGTACGTATGTCGCGATCGTGGTGCCGTGATGGCGTCGGAATACCCGAAGCAGGTGCGACACATGCACCCCGGCGAGCGTCGCGAGCTCCGAGACCGAAGGTGTGTCCGCGCCCGCGGCCTCGATCGCATCCTCCACACCCTGGAGCCAGCGCGGTCGCCGCCGCTCGCCTGCCATTGGGAGCCTCGACAGATCGGCCACGAGAAGGAGGAGCGCCCCTTCGACCGCAAACCTCGAGACGCGGTCCGGCTCACGAAGCTCGGCGCCGAGCCGCGCGGCCCACGCAATGGCGCCGCCGTCGCGCAGGATCTGCGATGCCGTGGGCAGCGGCGCCTCACCCGCGCCGACCCGCGCGAACCACCGCGCCGAGAACTGGATGTTGAGCCAGCGTCCGGCCGTGAGATACCGGTGCTCGTGGGTGGCGTACGACGGCGTGTAGAGCAGAGTCTGGGCGCCTACCTCACGCGTGCGACCGCTGACCTCCTCGGTCGCGTGTCCCTGGAGGACGAAACTCAGCAGTGGCTCGTCGTGCGCGTGGGCCGCCACGCGCTGTCCGGCAGTGTAGGTGTTCTCCGAGATGGACACGCCGTCGAACGCCTGCACGCGCACCGGCACGCCGACGAACTTCCCCATCTCGATCGGTGCGGTCATGCGCCCTCCTCCACGGGAGGCAGCGAAGCCTGCTTTCGTTCCATCGCGCGTGTTCGATTCTAGAACGAATCGGCCAGGTTGTCGATGTTAGTGACGTCACTACGCCACCTCACCCCGTAACGCGCTCATGCCTTCGACCACGCCGCCTGCTCCACTTTCCATCGGAATGGTGCTGTTCCCCGGGCTCACCCAGCTCGATCTCACCGGCGCCTACGAGGTTCTCGCGCGCATGCCCGACACGCGAGTTCACCTCGTGGCCCGCACGCTCCAGCCGGTGCGGAGCGAGTGGGGGCTGACCATTCTGCCCGACACCACGTTCGCCGACGCGCCGCCGCTCGACATGCTCTGCGTGCCGGGCGGATGGGGAATCAATGACCACCTCGACGACGACGAGCTGCTCGATTTCCTGCGCTCGCGCGGAGAGCACGCCCGTTACGTCACATCGGTATGCAGCGGCGCCCTGCTGCTCGGAGCCGCCGGTCTGCTCCGGGGCTACCGCGCAACCACCCACTGGATGTCGCTCGATCTGCTCTCGGCCCTGGGAGCGGAGCCCGTCAGGGACCGCGTCGTGCGTGACCGCAACCGGATCACCGGAGCGGGCGTGACAGCGGGAATCGATTTCGGCCTCGCCGTGGCCGCCGAGCTGTTCGGGGCTGCGACAGCGCAGCGGATCCAGCTCGCGATCGAGTATGCACCCGCGCCACCGTTCGGGAGTGGCACCCCGGACTCGGCTCCGGATGACATCTGCCGCGCACTTCGGCGCGACAGTCACGACGCACTTGAAAAGCGGCGCGTGCTCGTGGAAGCCGCCGCGCGACGCCTCGAGTAGGAGAACTCGAATGCCCTACCTCATCGGAATCGTCCTGGCACTCGCCATCTCGGCGTACGCGACCGCGCTGCAACTCGATCGTGATCGCGCGTTCTACCCGACCGTGCTCAACGTCATCGCCTTGTTGTACATCCTGTTCGCTGCAATGGGGGGCGCATCCGGGCGCGTGTTCGTCATCGAAACCCTGATCGCTGGCGTCTTCATCCTGGCCGCATCGGTCGGCTTCCGGAAAAGCATGTGGCTCGTCACCGTGGGGCTCGCCGCGCACGGGATCCAGGACTTCTTTCACGGGCAGCTCGTCGCCAATCCCGGCGTGCCGGCGTGGTGGCCGGCGTTCTGTTCCGCCTACGATGTTGCCGCGGCAGGCTACCTGGCGTGGCGCCTAACGCGGAGCCCGGTTGGTGAGCGGAACGAATCTCGCCCTCATACGGGGATCGCACTCGGCGCGTGAGCCGACAGCGGCCATCTTCAGCCAGGCAACTCGATGCACGAGACGATCAACAGCCTTGTCGCCTCCTACGGCTACGCGCTGTTGGTCGTGCTCGTCGGGCTCGAGAGTTTCGGGATTCCGCTCCCTGGTGAGACAGCGCTCGTCACCGCAGCCGCGTTCGCCGCGATGGGCAGGCTGAACATCGCCGGGGTCGTCATCGCGGCGGCGGCCGGCGCGATCCTCGGCGACAACGCCGGTTATTGGCTGGGCCGCAAAGGCGGCATCGCGCTCGTCCATCGCTACGGTCGGCTCGTCGGGCTCGACGACGCGAAGCTGCAACGAGTGCACGGCTTCTTCGAGCGCCACGGCCCGAAGACCGTGTTCATCGGCCGATTCATCGCGCTGCTCCGGAGCTGGGCGGCAGCGCTCGCGGGCGTCGGATGCATGCCGTATCACACGTTCACCCTCTATAACGCGTTAGGCGGCATCACCTGGGCCGCAGTGTTCGGCTCGCTCGGCTACCTCTTCGGCCACAACCTGCCCGCCCTGGAGCGGTACGTCGGTCAGGCGAGCATCGCCCTGGCTCTCCTCGCCGCGCTGGCCGTCCTGCTCGCGGTGCTCATGCGACGCCGGACGGCCGGCGCCTAACGCGGCTCACGACACGACGAGGGAAGCCCATGACAGGACTCGTGCAGTACGCCGTCAGAAGCCGTAGCGCAGCGTCAGGCTCGTGTAGGTGGTGGCCTTGTACGGCGCGGGAATGATGTATCCATCACCGCGCCCTCCCGAGGCGGGTGTCGCCAGTCCCGTGATGTTCGGCCCCACGAAGAGGAAGCTATAGAACGTCTCGTTCGTGAGGTTGTCGGCGCCCGCGAAGGCGTCGAGCGTCCAATGCGAGCTCAGCGTCCGCCGGTAGCCCACCCTCGCGCCTAACACGTCATAGGCTCGCACGAATGTCGAGTTGTCGAACGTCACCGGCACCTTGTCGACGTGCTGGTACGTGCTCGTGAGGTATGCCCCCACCCGCGTCCCGAGATCGACCCCCGCGCTGACCATGTTGCGCGGCACGCGCGCTACTTCGTTCCCCGAGAAATCCTGCGTGACGGCGGAATTGTTCGCGTCACTCTTGAAGTCGACGTACTTCGCGTCCGTATAGGCGTACGAAGCCCACGGGCGCACGCGTGAAAGCAGTTGCTCCGGCCGGTCGACCACGACCACACCGAGCGACGCCTCGATGCCACGGTTCCGCTGCTTGCCGGCGTTGACGGTCGACGTCACAGAATTGACGGTCTGCGACACGAGCTTGTCCGTGTTCTCGAGATCGAAGAGGCTTACCTGCGCGCTCAGCCGGTTCGCGAAGAGGCTGCCCTGCGCGCCCACCTCGTACTGCACGGCGCGCTCCGGCTCGAGCGCCGTGTTGAGCGCCCCGTTGTTGCTGACCACCTGGCTCAGGAGCGGTGGCGTGTACCCGGTACCGACGCTGGCATAGACCGACCCGGCCGCGCCGAACGCCTTCGTCACGGCCACCCGCGGTGTGAACACCGCGTCGAATTTCTTCACGACCTCCGTCGTCGTGTTGGTGAGCTGACCGCTGCTCAGCATATTGCGAATCGAGAACTGGTTCCGGGTCAGGCTCGCTCCCGCGGTCACCGTCACCTGGGCCGGCAACCCGAGGCTCCACTCCGTGAACACGCTCCCGTTCTCCGCCCGGTTCTCCTGGGCACTCGGGATCTGCGGGTTGGGTGGCGCCGGAACGATGAACACGCCGTTCGACGTGAGGCTCGTCAGCTGAACCTGGCCGCCTAACGACGCGCTGAGGCTCACGCCGCCCCACTGGTTCGTGAAGGAGAATACGGAGCGTCCACCAACGTTCGTCTGGTTGACGTCCGTGAAGCCGTGCGCGAATGGCTGGTTGGACGTGCGGCCGCTGCCGAACACCGTCGTGCGGTTCGTGAAGTGCCGGGCGAACCGGTACTGGTCCGACACGCCCGCCACGAACGTGTTGAGGCGGATGTGCGAGTCGTTCGCCAGGTACAGATCGTTGCTCTGGGCGACGCGGTCGTAGAACGGCGCGCTGTCGATCTCCCCGGCCAGCTCCTCGAACGACCGGTTGTACGAGAAGTAGCCCGACAGCGTCTGGTTCTCCCCGATGTTCACATCCGCGGTGGCATGCCAGTATTCCTTCCCCGACCCGCTGTGCGGGCGGAACGAGTCGAAGTCCTGATGGGCGTAATCGACCACCAGGTCCGAGTTCGCACCGGACGTCTCGAAGCTCGTCGTCGTGCGGAGCAAGCCGTAGTTGCCAACCTCGACGTGCTGCGTGAACCCCGTCCGGTCCGGTTGCGGGCGGGCCGAAGTGAAAAGCACAGTGCCGCCGATCAGGCTGCCGTACTGGCTCGACGAGGGCCCCCTGATGATCTCGACTCGCCCGAGGCGCGCGAAGTCGACGTCATCGAGAACGGTGGACCCGCTGGCGTCAGTGATCGGAATGTCGTTCAGGAGCACCTGGTAGCCGAGGCCGTTGAAGTTCGCCGAGTTGCCAACGCTCGGGTAATAACCGCGCATCGTTATGCGGGCGCCGCCGAACGGAGTGCGCGACTGCATGAACACGCCCGGAACGGTGTTGATCGAGCTCTCGAGCGTCACGCCGCTCGCGCGCTGCAGCTCGGCCTCGGTGAGCGTCGTGGTTGCCGGGGCCGTACGCGTCGCCACGATCTCC
The DNA here is from genome assembly GCA_036274195.1 of Gemmatimonadaceae bacterium. Taxonomy (GTDB): domain Bacteria; phylum Gemmatimonadota; class Gemmatimonadetes; order Gemmatimonadales; family Gemmatimonadaceae; genus JAJKIV01. The sequence continues at coordinate 31,796 of DASUGD010000129.1, forward strand.
ATACCGGGCAGTTCGGTCCGCGATGGCGTGAGGCGGATGCGGAGCGGTTCGGCCCCGCTTGCAACGGGCACTTCGGCGTCGCGATAGCCGATGCTCGTGACCGTGAGGCGGCTCGCGCCATTCGGTGTGGTAAGGGCGAAGGCGCCAGCATCGTTCGTGAGCACGCCGGTGGTCGTACCGGTTACGACCACGGCGGCGCCGGAGATGGGCCTTCCGGTCTGTCGGTCTACGACCATTCCGGTGACGGTGACCTGTGCGGCAATCACCACTGGCACGAACAGGACTGAAACGGCCGCGAGTACGGCATTGGCGAACATGCGTTTGATCGGCATCCTGGCAGGGTTGGGAGTCAGCAGTGCGAAATCGAAGAACCACCGCATGCCCGCCTATACGGACAACCCCTGCCCCGCGCTCGACTCGGCACGGCCGCGCTCGCGCGAGCGGCGCTGGAGGCAACTCTCGCCTTCTGGCGAGCCGGTTGTGTGGAAGTAGAATTCGCGCCTGGTCCCAGCGCGAACCGTCGCGGGCCAACCCCCGTCGCTAGTTGAGGATGTCCCATGCCCCCGCACGTTTGGCGCCCAGCGCTGGTCGCGCTGCTCGTTACCGCCTCCGCTCAGGCACAGGAACCGTCGGCGTCGCGATCTGACCCTCTCGCGTCCGTGCCGAAACTGGTGCCGCTGGTCAGTCGCCAGGGCAGTGAGCTCGAGAACATCGTCGAGCGATTCGTCGCCGACCAGTCGTCGCTCGCGCGCCGGTATGACGCGCAACAGTCACCCGATCAGCGCCGGCGCATGCGCGAGTTCTACTCGGCGTGGCGCACTCGCCTAGGCGAGATCGATTTCGATCGACTCGAGCAGGAGGGACGCATCGACTACGTCCTGCTCGATGGCTACCTCGTTCATCAGCTTGCGCTGCTCGATCGACAGGAGACGATGCGACAGGAATCGAGCGCGCTACTCCCATTTGCGGACAAGCTGCTCGCACTGCAGGACACTCGGAG
>DASUGD010000130.1:0-10971 GCA_036274195.1 Gemmatimonadaceae bacterium
AAAGTGGCTATGCTGACTTGAGCTGAAATGGTGATGGCGAAAGTACCGCTCTCCGGGATATAGATCGAGCGTGGCACCGGCCGGGGGACGGCCCAGGACCAACACGGGAGGCTTCGTGGCGCAGCATCTCGATGGCCGAGCTCTTTCGGGCGATGCGTCGGTGAGTCTGCGTGACTCGATCCGAATCGTGAGCCCGGGTCACCTCGCGTTCACCGTCACCCTGATCGCCCTCGGCATCATGGGATTCGTGACACGAGAGTTCTCGCAGATGTGGCAGCCCGTGCCGAAATGGGTGCCGGGGCGCACCGCGCTCGTGTTTCTCTGCGCCCTGATCTCGCTCGGAACCGGCATTGGCATGGCGTTGCGGCGCTCGGCACTCGTCGCCTCGCGTGTGCTGCTTGTCGCTCTGCTGACCTGGCTGGTGGCGCTGCGACTACCAAACCTTTTCTATGAGCATCCCGTCGTGCTCGTTGGCTGGACGTTCGGGTCGACGGCGGTCATGGTCGCGGCCGCGTGGGTGCTCTACATCTGGTTCGCGCACGAGCGCGATTCAGCACATCCCGGCATTCTCGGCGACGCCACTGGACTCCGCATCGCCAGGACGCTGTACGGCCTGTCGATGATTCCGTTCGGCCTCGCGCACTTCATGTACCTCGACGCGACCACGGTACTCATTCCGGACTGGCTGCCGGCGCACGTGGCGCTGGCGTACTTCACCGGTGCTGCGTTCATTGCGGCGGGACTGGCCGTGTGCGTCGGTGTACTTGCGTATCCGGCCGCCGCGCTGTCCGCGGTGCAAATGGGACTGTTCACGCTGATCGTGTGGGTGCCTCGCATGCTCACGGGCAACGTCACGGACTTCCAACGTGGCGAGTTCGTCTCGTCGTGCGCGTTGACGGCCGCAGCCTGGGTGGTGGCGGAGTCCTACCGCGAGCGGCGCAATTCGCCTGGGCGAATAGCCATCGCTTGATCGAATGACAGGGAATGCAGCGGATATGCGTTCTTGAGAAGAGAAGGACGCATCGCTCTTCACACTGTCCGTCGAATGCAGAGGAACCAGAATGCCTCGCCAGATCGTTTTCACGACCAGGGCGCCGAAGCCGCCTGCCACATATAGCCAGGCCGTGAGAGCGGCGGGTCTCGTTTTCGTCTCGGGCACGTCTCCGCACAATCCGGCGACGGGCACCATCACCGCGACCACGATTCAGGAGCAGACCAGGCAATGCCTGACGAACATCGCCGCGATTCTGGAGGAGGCCGGGAGCTCGCTCGACAGGATCGTGAGTGTGACCGTCGTGCTCGCGGATGAGGACGACTTCGGCGGAATGAACGAGGAGTGGTTGAAGTGGTTTCCGTCGAACCCGCCAGCGCGTCAGGGGGCGAAGCTGCCGGTCCGCATTCCGGGTCTCAAAGTATCGATTGCCGCTATCGCCGAAGCGTAAATTGGGGTCAGAGTCGAATTTCACCATTCGAACGCCGTGGCGTTCGAATGATGAAATTCGACTCTGACCCCAATTCAAGCGAGCCATGCCCAGCAACCAGGCAGACCCGTTCCCGGCCGAGGCGCTCGAGGCAAATCGCAGCGGCCGCCTCACCACGGAACAGCGCGACCGCTTGCGGCCGCTCGCGAGATACGCGCGCCAAAGCGCGTTCGTCGGCGCCATTGTGCTTGCGGTGGCGTCCGTGATGATCTTGACCGACCGTCAGCTGCCGCTCCCCGCCGCGCTGCGCGCACCGCTCGCCGGCGTGTGCGCTGTTTTCGCGACCGTCTTTCTCCTGCGCGCGATCGTCGGCGCAGACGCGCTCACTCGCGATCTCCGCCACATGACGGTGAAATCCGCCGAGGGGCCGATCGGGAAACACCGTGGCAACGCCACGGGTCGTTCCGGCAGGAGGGCCTATTTGCTCGATGTCGGCGACGAGACTTACCGGGCTGCGTCGCGTTTGTCGTACGACGCAGCGCCGGATGCGGGCATCGTGCGCGTGTACTTTCTGCCGCGCAGCCGGCGCGTGGTCAACCTCGAGCGCCTGCCGGACGTCGCGTTCGCGTCAGGCACGACCGCCCAGGACGTCGTCGCGTCGCTCGGCGCCGCGGTTCGTTCGCACAGCCGCCGCGAGGTCAACGAGATTCGCGCGAAGATGGCACCGATGATGGACGCGATGGCTGCTTCCCGCAACGAGCCCGTGACGCCTCCGCCGTTAGGCGACCGCGATCCACGTCCACTCGCGCAGGCGATCGTGGGAGCCTGGCGGAACCCGATCCTGACGGTGACCTTCGATGCCGACGGCAGCGTGTCAGCCTCAATGCTCGGCGGAATACAGCATCGCGGTCATTGGTCGGTCAATCGCGCTGGGCGACTGGTTTCGGACGTCATGGGTCGCGACGACGCGGCCGAGGCGTGGGTCGTCGGCGACGAGCTGACCATTGTGGCGGACGGAAACGCGCTCAAGTTCACACGTGACTGAACATGTCCACAGGACGCGTCCCGATGAGGCTTCGAGTCGCCGTAGCTATGAGGATCCGTTTCGCCAGCATTGCGCTCGCTAGCGTGCTCGCGCGTCCGGCGACCGCGCAATCGCCGGCCAATCCGACGGCACCTGTAACTCCCGTCGGGACGTGGCGCGGCACGTCAGCGTGCCTGGTGCGCCCGTCGGCTTGCAACGACGAGACCGTCGTCTATCGGATCACGCCAATGAAGGCAACGGACAGCCTGTCGGTCGACGCCCTCAAGATCGTCCGCGGCGAGGAACAGGACATGGGTGTCCTCGGCTGTCGCCTGGCGCGGTCGAGTGGTCAAGTCACGTGCACGATACCGCAGGGCGTCTGGCAGTTCCGCGTGCGCAACGACAGCCTTACCGGCGAATTGCGGCTCCCCGACAACACGCGGTTTCGGGAGGTCCGAGCCGCACGCGCGCCGTAGCGATGCTGGGCGTTAGGCTCACGAACCATCCGCGGAGGAGAAATGTGGTTCAGGTTGGCCTTCGGCATCTCCTTCTTGGTCGCGGTGACCGTTGCCGCGAAGACGGCCCGGCTGGCTGCACGACGCCATGGAGGAGCGCTCAATCAGCCGTCCAGATGCGTCCACGTGCCGCCAGCATCGGTGCTCTTGTACATGCCATTGCCTTCTGCCACTCCGACGCCCGTGATCAATTCGCCGGTGCCGACGTAGATCGTGTTCCCGTTCGATGGCGGCACCTCCAGCGCGCCGATCACCTCGGCGTCTTTCACGCCGTCCATGATTGGCCACCACGTGGCGCCGGCGTTGGTGGTCTTCCATACACCGCCGGCGGGCAGGCCGACGTAGAACGTGCCCGGCTCGCGGATCACTCCCGAGACGGCGGAGACACGGCCGGCGCGGAACGGACCGACGTCGCGCCAGACGAGCCCGGAGAGTAGGTCGGGTTTGAAGGGTGTCGCTTCGAGGGAGATGACGGCGACGGTGAGGGCGACGACGGCCAGAACGGGTTTCGTGAGCATCGCGGTGGTGATTGGGACGAGCTGGTGGGCTTGTCGAATATGGACGGGGGACGGGCGGATGGGCGACGGCTGGAAGGCGACTGCGACTGGCGAGGGTACGGCGATGCCCGCATCCTTCTCGCTGGGTTTCCCGTCACCGTTACTCAAATCGTACGCGCGTTAGGCATCGAACCGGCCGTGCTGGAGCTATCCGCAGTCACTGAGCAGTTCAAGGCGTATATCGCCGGCGCCTCGTCGCGCGCCCAGCTCGAGTTCTGGATCGCGGACCAGGTGCTGGCGGTCATGCGTACGGATTCTGTCGCGTCTGCAGCGGCTTCGCCGGAGCGCATTCTGGCGTATCGGCTGGGCGAGGCGTTCTGTGTGCTTCAGGCGGACGACGAGGAGGCGGCGCATTTCGCGAGCCGGGTCATCGGGTGTCTGGACCAGCTACCGGATGTCGACGGCGTTCACGACATCCTTCCGCTCATCCGGCAGCACGAGGCGTTCTCGGTGCTGATCTCCAAGCATGCTCGCGGGCTCATCAGCCGCAGCGGCTTCAGGTCCATCGTCAAGAAACGCTTTCCCTCTGACAGCGTTCGCCCTTGGCTCGAGGCGGCATCGCTGGAGCAGCTGGTCCGTCTCACGGAGCTCATCGAGCGGGAGGACTTCGTGAGCCTCCGATCGCTTCTCGCACTCCCGCCTGCCTGACGTTGCCCCGCGTTGATGGCTACACCGTCAGTCGCGCGCCATCCTGACGTTAGGCGGCAACACCGAGGATCCACGAATGTCGGATGCGGTGCACAACCGGCTCATTGGCCGCCGCTGCAACTCGCTGCTCGTGTACGAGGCCCACGATTCGAACGGTCTCGTGGACGGCGCGGCAATGATCGTGCTCGTGCTCGATCAGCCTGATGGCGGGCAGGAGTGGGTCCGTGTTTTCTTCGACGCGGGAGGCTGGTCGTGGACCACGTCCAACGAGCCTGTAGCGGAGCCGGAAGACCCGACCGGCGAGCTGCGCTTCCCGTCAACCGACCTCGCTGCGCTACTCGGCGTCGCCGGAACGGAAATCCGGTTGGCCGAGCTCGTGCCTCGCGGAGAGACGGCAGCCCGGTTCCTGCTCGGGTTCGCGACAGGCGTCATGGTCAGTGTCGAGCACGACGGCGACCGGACGCACTTGCAGATCATCCCGCCTGCTGCCTAACGCTCAGCTAAGGAATGATCTTCGGCTGAACGAGCCGCATCATCTGGTCGATCGAGTTCGCCGCGCGACACGGCTGGTAGTCGAGCGACCCACACGCGGGCGCCGGTCCCTGAGCTTTGGCGCCGGGGATGACGGGAATGTTGATCACCGACTGCTGCGAGGCCGAGTGATAGACGGTGTTCCGTCCCGGCTGCCCAATGGGCTGGAAGCCCCAATCTGGTTGCGTGATCGGCGACGGCGCCATGATCGTGACCTCGAGACGATGTCCCTGGCGGATCACCGCACCGACCGGAGGCAGCGACATCTTGATCTCGTAGACCTTCCCTGGCGTCAGAGGATCGCGCGCCGCGTATCGCTGTCGAATCGCGTCGGCCCTAGTGCGCGTACCGTCGATCGCGCGCATCGAGGCGCGCATCAGTCCGCGCTGCACGTATTGAATGTCGCCGTTGGGGTAGAGGTCGTGCAGGTCGATCACGAAGTCCGCGTCCTCGTGCTCGAGGCTGACGTAGAACGTGAGTTGCGGAGCGCCGAGTATCGTTAGGTCTTCGGTCATCGGCGCGCTGCGGTAGACGAGGACGCCCTCCGGCTCGACGGGTATGGAGAACTGCGCGTTGTTGCCGATGAGTTCCGTGCCGGTGGGGTAGGTGTACGATCGCGGCGCGGTCTGCTCGGGCGACGTCGGCTTCGCATTGGTGAGCTGCGCGTCGCCCGTTAGGTAGAATGGCTGCATCCGCATCTCGGGAGGCGGCCACGCGCTGTGCGTCGTTACCCAGTTCGGCGTGTGCACGCCGCCGCGGAAGCCATCGCCGCCTTTGCGCGACACCTCCCAGAAGACCGTGACCGGCGGGTCGCGGTCGACACCGTTCTCGGTTCCCTTGAGCCATCGATCGAACCAGCGGATCTCATCCTGCTGCACGAGCGTCTGGCTGAGTACGACCCCGTGCCCGCCCGGGAGGACGTAGAGGCGCTTCGGCACCTTGAGCGCCTGGTACAGCGTGATGCCGCCGGTGATCTGCGTCTGAAAATCCTGCCACCCCATCCCGACGATGGTCGGAACGCGCACTCGGCCCACGTATGTCTCCGTCGCGCGCAGCTTCCAGTAGTCGTCGTCGAACGGATGCTGCATGACCTCCGTGAGCCAGTTGTGCTCACGATGAGCGTCGATGTTCGTCTGACACTCGGTGTCGCCCCAGCTCATGCGCGCGGCGGTGCCGATGCCGGCGATCGACGGCTGATACAGCAGGAACCAGCGTGACGCGAAGCCGATGTTGAACATCCCGCCAGGATAGAACGCGTCCTCGTAAATGTTGGCGGTGATGCTCGACGTGATCATCGCCTTGAGCGCCGGCGGTTGCCTGGCGGCGACGAAGTAGGCGGTGTGCGCGGGGTACGACGAGCCCCACAGTCCGACCGCGCCGCTGCTCCATGGCTGCTTCGCGATCCAGTTGACGACCTCCGCGCCGTCGGCGCCGTGCGACTCGCCGTTCATGAAGTCGAACGCACCCTGCGAGCAACCGGTGCCGCGGAGGCTCACGGCGACGTACGCGTATCCCTTGTCGAGGAAGAATGGGTTCGGGCCGGATCCCGCCGCGACGTACGGGTCGTAGGTCATGACGGTCGGGAACTTTCCCTCGGCGCTCGGCCGGTATGCGACGTAGGCGAGCTTCACGCCGTCGTGGAGCGTGACGTAGCCGAAGTCTCTGACGTAGGGCGACGGTTGAGCGTTCTGCGCGCGCGAGGCGAACCGCGGCGCGAGCAGCGCGAGCGCGATGGCCGTGGCCAGCACGGAACGACGGCGATCGAACATGAGTCTTCTCGTCTGCAGTAGGTTGTGTCGAGTCATCGACGGTCGAGCTGACCGAGCTGCGTGCCGAGCCGTCCTGCACGCGTCGCCATTCGGTCGATCGCCTCCGCCACCTTCGCGATCTCCGCTTGCGCGTCTGCGCGACGACCGGCCTGGATCATCTGCCTAACGCCGGGCATCGGATCGGGCGCGAAGCCGGTGTACACGCCGGTCGCGTACAGCGTGTGCTTGAACCACTCGCGTCCGGGAAGTCCGGTCGGCGACAGCAGGTCCTGCTCCGACTGGTAGAGATCCACGTTGATGGGCCGCAGCGCGTCCGCGTTGCGCGACAGCCAAGCGGAGCCCTTCCCGATCGCCGCGTCATGCGCGCGATCGTACTGCGCGCCTGACGATTGCAGTCGCTCGATCGCGCCGAGCACCGGCGACATGTCCAGTTGCTCCGCCCCCAGGCGCTCGCCCGCCAGCCGCTGCACGTCGTCGGCAAAGCCGCGGAATGCAACCGCCGCATCAGTGAACGAGAACGGCAGCAGCGGCGCCTCGGCCAGCCGCAGCGCGAACGTACCCACCGCCGCCGCCTGAGTGCGACCGTACACGAACCCGGGATCGAGGAAGCGCGTGAAGTTGTCGTAGCTGTCGTAGATGCTGTGGTAGGTTCCCGCGGACGGACCGCCATCGAAGCCGTAGTCCACCGACGGCACGCCGAGGTGCTGGAGAAACGCCTCGAAGTCGGTGCCGGAGCCGAGTGGATTCATGCGGAAGCCACGCGCGGCGATCGTGCCGGAGTCCGCGGCGGTCTTCGCTGTCGCCAGCTCGTGTGCGATCGCTACGTCGGCCGCGCTGCGATGAGTGACGGGATCCGAGATGTCACGCGCGACCTGTCGCACGAACGTCGTCAGGGTATGCGATCCGCCAGCACTCAGCCGGCCGGCGGAGTAGCTGTCGGTGTTCAGGTATGCCACGGCTTTTTTCTGAAGCTCCTCGGCGTGCTGCTCAGCCCATTCAGTGGAGCCGAGCAGTCCCCACTCCTCACCGTCCCAGAGCGCGAAGATGAGGGTGCGGCGCGGACGCCATCCGGTCTTCAGCAGCTCGGAGAACGAGCGTGCGGTCTCCATGAGCGCCACGGCCGCGGAAACGGGATCGGCGGCCCCGTGCACCCATCCGTCGTGGTGATTGGCGAAGATCACCCACTGGTCGGGGTCGACGGCGCCGGGGATGCGGCCGACGACGTTGTAGAGCGGCCGCACCCTCCAGTCCGATTTCGTCGTGACACGCACGCGTGACGGCCCCGGCCCCATTCGGTACGAGACGTTCAGCGCGCCCTTCCACTCGTTAGGTGACTCGGGTCCGGCGAGTGCAGCGAGGAGTGGCTCGGCGTCGCCGTAGGACAACGGGGCGACGGGAATCTTCGGAAGGCTTCGCGCTTCCGACTGCGCGAGCTTTCGCGCGCCGGGCTTCGCACCCCAGCCCGGAGTGAGCGGATCCCCGGGGTACATCGCCGCGTAATCGAGCGCCGTGCCTCGCTGCACGCCGTCGGCTGGACGCCATGGCCCCTTGGGATACACGTCACCGCGCGCGAAGCCGTCCTCCTTCGGGTCGGAGTAGATCAGCACCGCGGCGGCACCGCGTTCAGCGGCCTGCTTGATCTTGGCGCTGCGCACGCCACGGCTGTATTTGACGATCACCACCTTGCCGCGCAGATCGATCTTCCGCTCGTCGAGGAGCGCGTAGTCCTCCGGCAGGCCGTAGTTGGCGAACACCAACTCGCCGGTGACGTCGCCATCGGAGGCGTACGGGTTGGACGTCGGCAGCATGCCATCGTCTCCCGAGTCCTTGTCTTCGGGGATGGGTGGTTCCGCCATGCGCGCGACGAATCGCGTCGGCGAGACCAGTTCCACTCGGCGCACCACGGGCATGGGGACGAGCGCCTCGAACTGCTCGATCTGCGCGTCGAGTCCCCACTCGCGGAAGCGGGCGAGCGCGTACTCTGCCACCGCCTTTGCGCCTGGCGACCCGGTATGGTGCGGCTCCTCGGTCATGGCCAGCATGTAGGAGCGGAGCCTGGCCGTATCCGGCGTAGTGGTGAGCACGGATTCGCGCTGGGCGAGGGCGACGATCGCGTCGTCGGGGAAGCCGCGCACGGGCTGGTGAGCTGGAGTGGGCTCGCACGCCGCGATGGTGAGGGCGGCCATGAGCGCCGGGAGCGGGGAGTGGGGAGCATTCGCCATGTACGATCTCCGCGGGTTCGCAGCGCAGCGTCGGTTCGCGGAGAGAATGCGACACGCTGGCGCGGGCTGTCCAGAAGCCACCCAGCGTCAGGGTTCCCCATGCACCGTCACGACGACGTAGAGAGGCATGGGTCGTCGGCGACAGGCTGGTTATCGACGTTGCGAGTTTCGGCGGGTGTCGCGCGCTGTAGGATGGAGTGTGACGCTGGGTGTTTCCGGGCGTTGCTCGGCGCGATCGGGTTAGGCGGCGTCCGTCGCCGCCGAACCAGCTGTGGGCTATTTGCCCCGCGCAACGCGTGCCACAGCGCTATCTTGGCAGCCGTGGCGAGACCTTCGCCGCCGATGGCCGAATTCGGCGGCGTAGGCGTGCCGGCTCTTTATTTTGACTCGCCTGAGGTCTGGTTACTCCGGAAATGACTGGGTCGCGTTAGGCCGCGACACGATTGCAGGAATGAGAAAGTGCCACGGCTTACGACCTTCGATACTGCCTTCCCTCCTGAACGCGCGACAGCCGTCGAGGCTGCCCTTAAGGAGGCTGGCTGGGACCCAGCCGCGGAAGGGCTTCTGAACCTCACCCGCCTCGAGGATATTCTGATGATCCTGGACGCGGCAGGCGACGCGTATCACGTCGCGGACTACCTCCGGACCACGGCCCGCCTCGACGACGCGTCCGCCCTTCCGCTCGACCATTACCTGCCGCTCGCGGAGGCGATTATCGTTGCGGCCGGCACCGCTTAGCCATCCCGGCGACGCAGCCTAACGTTCCTTGGAACTGGCCGGGGCGCTATGGTGGCTGCGGCTGCGCCGCCGCATCTTAAGATGCCGTTGCAGCTCAACTTCGGGCGTTCGGGTTCCGACCTCCTTTACCGTACGCAATCGACGATTCATGGCGTTCCTCATTCTGGCCGCCGCCGCGTTCGCTATCGCCATGGCCGGCTGCCTGGTCGCCAATCTCTCGGTGAGCGCCATGGTAGATGATGTAAATCGCGGCCGACCCACAGGCGAGCAGATTAGCGCGTTCGGTTGGTACCCGCGCAAACTGCATCGCGTACTCAGCACCCACCGGGCGGCGTACCCCACCAGTCCCCGTCCACGCCGGATGTGGTGGGGAGTCGTGGCAATGGCGGCCGGGCTACTCGCAGGCTTCGCGTTCTTGAGCGCGGCCGGCCCGGCGCTGGGTAGACCATACGGGCGAGCCGCAAACCCGCCGCCGAACGAGTCGTTGCGGCTGCCGGAGCCGCGCACCTCTCGATGAACGGGAGAGCTCCAACCTGCGGCTCCCCAGCTGAAATGCATCGTTAGGCAGCACCTGAACCTAAAATGGCCAAGAGCAGAAGCGGTTCCGAGGAGCGTGCGCGACGCGTTCTGGAAAAGGTCTTACGTCGGCCTGTGACCAGGCACGATGATGGTCGCCTCCCCGGTATGTACGATCTGCGAGTCGGTTCAGCAGAAGCACCAGAAATCGCCATCGAATGCGTTGGCGCTGTTGATCCGGAACGGACCGCGACATGGAATATCGGCCCGGCTAAGGGATCAGAAACGCTCGATTTGCTGGGTGACTGGTCTGTTGTGCTTCAGGCCAGGGCCAACGTTAAGGCAGTGCGCAAAAACATCGAGCGAATCCTGCAACGCTGTGAAGCGATCGGGTTGTTCGGCTTTACTCCCGTCGAAGGGTGGCTCCGTCGCCAAAGACCGGAGCTTTACGACGCGCTCTCCGCGCTCCGCATCGAATCCTTACATTGCCTGCGCAGCGCTGGCTCAGGGCGCGTAGACTTTGGGATGGCGGGTGTAGGTGGTGCAGTCGATGAGGAAGGGAGAGCTTTACCGGGCTGGGTAGGCGAGTTCTTGAGGGACCCAGCTCGGGCAGATGTCTTGACCAAGCTCGGTGCGTCTGCAGCAACGGAACGTCACGTATTCATTCCCGTTTCGTTCGGGGGAGCGCCGTGGCTTGTTGAGTCATACCTAGGAACAACGAGTGAGGTCGTTCCAACAGACGCGCCGGATCTTCCAGTGCCTGTTACCGCGGTCTGGTTGACGTACGGCGCGCGAGGTATTCGTTGGAATGGGAAAGAATGGCTCCTATTCGACGCGTCGGTTAATGAGCGTTAGGATGAGGTTGACCATACGCGACTCCGCCTAACAAGCAAACACTGCCAGGGTACGCAGCGGCCGTTGTCGTTAGGTGACAACAGCAATCACCTGGAGGGGCTCACGGAGTACGTCATTACGCACCAGGGCGTGCCAATCGGAACGGCCGAGTTGCCGCTGGACGGCGATCGCTTCA
>DASUGD010000131.1:0-36693 GCA_036274195.1 Gemmatimonadaceae bacterium
TAGCCGTCATCCCACTCCATCTCGACGCCGTCGGACCAGTGCCGGAAGTAGTCGAGCGAGAGCTCGAACTTCCCGTTGTCGGTGAGCTTGACGAGCTGGCGAATCGCGTCCACGTGGCGTGGCCGTCCGTACGGCGCGAGCCCCATGACCTTGAACTCGTCGCCGTAGCCATGGAAGCCGAGGAACTGCGTGACGGCCGTGTACATCATCCCGAGCGAGTGCGGGAAATACACCTTGTCGAGAACTTCCAGGCGGTTTCGCGAGCCGATCGCGAACGATGTGCTCACGAAATCGCCGAAGCCGTCGATCGCGCAGCAGGCGGCCGACGTGAACGGCGAGACGAAAAACGCGCTCGCGAGGTGGGCCGGATGGTGCTCCACGTAGTGGAGCGCGGCCAGGTCGTCGCGCGGCACGCCTAACGCGGCGGCGAGCGGCCCGCGGAGGTCCCGCACCTTCCCGGCGTTGCGCACGCGATCGAGCACGAGGCGCAGGTCGGGGCGATGCGTGACCGTGAACAGTCCCTTGCGCAGGAGGTTGGCCCGGGGGTCGCGGCTCAGCGCCACGTGCCGCACATCCTGCCCGCGGATCCCCGCGATGTCGAGCACGCTGCGAATGGCGAGCGTCGGGAACCCGGCCCAGTGCTTGATGCGACGGAACCGCTCCTCCTCGACCGCGGCGACGAGTTGTCCATCACGCAGGAGCGCTGCCGATACGTCCCCGTGATACGCGTTGATCCCCAGCACGTACGTCGCCGCCATCCCTTCACCCCTTCGCCGCGGCTGCCCTCCCCTCCCTCCGGCGGACGCGGCGCTCGAGAATCAGCGCATCGACCAGAAACCGGAACCAGAAGCCCTGCAGCACGTGGAACACGAGCCCGGCGCGCCCATCCAGAAAGCCGAGCCTAACGACATAACGATACAGGAAGTACGCAGCGGGCCTGACGAAGAGCGGCAGCCGCGCGTACCACTCTCGCCACCAGCGACGCCGCTCGATGGCGTTGTCGGTGGCGAGCCGTCCACGAATTCGTCCGACCGCATCCGGCGGGGCATCATGCTCCGCCGCCTCGAGCGCCGCCCACCGCAGGTGCCGCGCGGTGAATGTGGCGAGGTCGGGCGTCAGCGTGTCGATGAGATCGCCTTGCAGCTTTTGGACCGCGCCGGATACGTAGAAATGCTGGTCATAAAGCCGATCCTCGCAGCGCCCCGCGCCCGTACGAATGAGGCGGAGGTGCCACGCCGGGTAATGCCCGCCGTGCCGAATCCAGCGCCCCATGAACATCGTGCGGCGCGAAACGAGGAACCCCTCGATCATGGCGGCTGACGAGGCGTTGCGGCCGAGCACCGTCGCGATCGACTCGCGCAGCTCGGGCGTTATCCGCTCATCCGCATCGACGTGCAGTGTCCACGGCGCAGTGACGGGCACGTTATCGATCGCCCAGTTGCGCTGCGCGCCGTAGTGCTCGAACGCATGGTGAAGCACGGTCGCGCCCGCTTCTCGGGCAATCGCGACCGTGCGGTCCGTGCTTCCCGAGTCGACGACGAAGATCTCCTGCACCCAGCCGGCGAGCGACGACAGACAGTCGGGAAGATTGCGCTCCTCGTTGTACGTCAGCACCACCGCGGCAACGGGGGCCGCGCGAGCGTCCGGGCTAGCGGACTCCTGACGCGCGACAGTAGGCACACCGCGCTCGGTCGCCCGGACGGTTGGCGCACTCACGCGCGACGCGCCTCATGCCGGCGCCCTGCTGCCAACTCATCGTACAGCGCCGCGAGTCTGACGCACGTCGTGTCCCACGACAGCGCGCGAGACGCGTGCTGCCACGCGCGGTCGCCCATCTCGAGGAGGGCGGCGGGGTGCTCCGACGCCCACACGAGCGCGGACGCCAGCGCGCTTTCTGTCGGCTCGGTCACCACGCCAGCGCCCGCGGCGTGGATGTCTCGCGCGAGCGCCACATGGTGCGTGACGATCGCCGGCAGTCCAGCCGCCAGCGACTCGGCCACCGCGAGCCCGAAGTTTTCGTCCGCCGATGGCAGCACGAAACAGTCAGCCTCCGCGAGCGCTCGCTCTTTTGCTTTCCCGTCGACGTGGCCCGCGAAGAAGACCACGTCGCGAAGCCCGAGTTGGCCGGCCAGGGCGGCCAGCTGGTCGCGATATCCCGGAGCGCCATCCCCGGCGACGGTCAGCTCGATTCGACGAGACGCCTTCGTCGCGGTCGCGATGGCGCGCAGGAGTAGCGGAACGTTCTTCTTCTCGTGCAACCGGGACAGGAAGAGCAGCCGCAGTGGCTCGCCGCCGCTCGTCGCGCGCGCTCGGCGCAACGGACGTGCGGCGACCTCCACGCCCAGCGGAATGATGCGCGTCCGGTCCCCGTAGCCGAGCCGCGCGACATCCTCGGCTTCCGCGTCGGAGGTCACGTGGATGGCTGAGGCGCCCGCGAGGTGCGGGCGCTCGAGCAGCGCGTAGTACGGCCGCTTCTTCCACCGCCGATGCCCGAGGCTCCACTCACTCAGCGTGCCTAACGGGCGAATGATATAGGGCACCGAAACGCGGGCCGCCGCTCGGCACCCCGGAATCGTGGCGTAGGAGAAGAGCGCGTGGACGTGGACGACGTCGTACGCCGCGGCGTTGGCCCACAGCCAGCGCGTCATCGGCCACGAGAATTTCCACGACCCCGGGACCGAGCGCGCGAAATAGCGGAACACGACGCCGTCGTCGATCACCGGCGTGTCCACCGGCACGGCGAGCGACCGCGCGCCCGCGGCATTCGTGGTCGCGACGGTGACATCGATGCCGCGCCGAACCAACCCACGGGCGATCGCGCGGACCGCGACGTTCGGGCCGCCGTCTACAGGTGCCGCCGACGGGATGATGTGAAGCGCTCTCACGGCGCCGCCGCTGCCGCGACCTCAGGCTCGGCCTCATCGATGCTGCCGATGCCGTGGGCCGCCGCCCACCGCAGGAGCGCGAACAACGCCCACGGGCGCGACCACGTCACGCCCTTCCGCCCACGAATGAACGCCGACCAGACCGCACGGACCTCGTTGGGATTGAGTCCGAGCGACCGAACGCGGTCCGCGTCGCCTAACGTCTCCGTGACCTCGGCGGCGAGCGCGCCGTGCATCCAGCTCGCGAACGGGAGCACGAATCCCTGCTTCGGCCGGTCCCACACATCCGACGGCAGCAGGTCTTCCGTCGCGTCGACGAGCAGCGGCTTCGTCACGCCGCGCGACAGCTTGAGCGCGTCATCCGCATGGAACGCGGCGGCGATCACTTCCCGGTCGAGGAACGGGACGCGCAGCTCCAGCGCGTG
Organism: Gemmatimonadaceae bacterium; assembly: GCA_036274195.1. Taxonomy (GTDB): domain Bacteria; phylum Gemmatimonadota; class Gemmatimonadetes; order Gemmatimonadales; family Gemmatimonadaceae; genus JAJKIV01. Next base: position 3,311 of record DASUGD010000131.1, read on the forward strand.
CGCCATGCTGAACACGTCGGAGTCACGAAGTAACGTGTTGCGCATGTAGCCGGTGAGCTCACGCCACGACACCTGGCGCAGCACGCTGAGGTCGCGCGGAGCACCCTCGGTGGCGAGCGCTCGAGCGCCGCACAGTTCGCTCACCTGGCGGCCGCCGAACAACGTCCGCGACGCGAGGTAGGCAGCATCACCGGGGAGGCCCGTTCGCAGCCCGAGAGCCATCTTGGCGCCGCGAATGCCACCCACGCTCGCCACGACGCGTGCCACGACGCGACGGGCCGGCGTCGGAATGCGCGCATAACGAGCCAATGTCCGGGCACGGCGGAAGCTCGGATAACCGGCAAAGAGCTCGTCGCCCCCGAGCCCCGAGAGGACCACCTTCGTGCCGTGCGCGCGGACCGCTTCGCTGACCACGTACGTGTTGATCCCGTCGATGGTCGGCTGATCCATGGCGGCGAACGCTCGCGGCAACGCCGCGAGCAGGTCTTCGTCGCCTAACCGGATGAGATGATGGTGAATGCCGTGCCGGCGCGCGAGCTTGCGCGCCACGGCGCGTTCATCGAATTGCGGCTCGGCGAAGGTGACGGTGAACCCGTCGAGTGTCGTTGCGGACCGGCGAGCGGCGAGTGCGGCGATGACCGACGAGTCAATGCCGCCGGATAGGAACAGCGCCACGGGTACATCGCTGACCAGGTGGCGGTCGATCGACTGCTCGAGAGCGTTGCGGACGAGCTCCACGGCCGTCGCGCGGTCGGGAACGAGATCCGGCTCCGCGACCGGCTGTACCAGCGGCACCCGCGCGACCTCCTTGAACGTCGCGTTGCTGGCGTCGAAACACCTGACCGAGCCTGCCGGCAGCGCTCGCACGTCGGCGATGATCGTCTCGGGCTCGGGCACCGACCCGAACGTCAGGTACCCGGCCATCGCCCGCGCGTCGATGCGTGCAGGAACGAGCCGCGAGGCGAGGATCCCCCGCACTTCACTTGCCACCAGAATCCCGCGGCCGACGAGCGCGAAATAGAGCGGCTTGATGCCGACGGCGTCGCGCGCCAGATACAGCGAGCGTGTCCACTCATCCCAAAGCGCGAAGGCGAACATCCCGTCGAGCCGCTGGACGAACGCGGGCCCGAACCGCACCCAACCTTCGAGGAGGACGGCGGTATCGCCGTCGCTGGTGAATCGAGCCCCGGCGCGCTCGAGCTCCGCGCGCAACGCGCGAAAGTTGTAGATCTCGCCGTTGAACGCCACCACGTAGCGCCCGTTGGACGACACCATGGGCTGATGGCCGGCCGGTGTCAGATCCAGAATCGAAAGACGCCGATGCGCCATCGCGCCTAACGGGACACCATCGCGGCCCGAGAGCCGACGCATCCCGTCATCGTCGGGACCGCGGTGCGCGAGCGCCAGCGACATGTTCGCGACCACGGTATCCGCGTCGCGAACGCCGATGGCCGACGCGATGCCACACACGTCAGCGCTCCCGCGTTGGCGCCGGAAACGCGCGCGCCAGTATGCCGCCGAGGCGCGCGCGAAACCGGGGGTAGCTGAACGTGCTGTCGAAGCGGCGCCGGCCCGCCTCGCCCATTCGCCGGCGCATCGGCTCGTCGGTGAGGAGTCGCGCGATGGCCCCCGCGATGGCGTCGGGATCCTGGTGCGGCACGAGCAGCCCCGTCTCCCCGTCCACGATGACATCGCCTGCCGCATCGTCGCGCGAGCCAAGGCACGGGACGCCCAACTGCATGGCCTGCAGGTACACGAGGCCAAAGCCTTCACCGCGGCTCGGCATCGCGAAGACCGCCGTGTGGCGCAGGACGGCGCGCAGCGCCGCGTCAGACAGAAACCCCGGGAAATGCACGCTTCGGCCGATGCCCAGCGCGGCGGCCTTCGTGCGCAGACGGTCGACGTCGTCCCCCCGACCAACCATCACGAGCGTCGCGTCGGGGACTTCGGCGAGCACGCGGGGCCAAGCGATCAGGAGCTGATCATGCCCCTTGTAGCGCTCGGTGCTCGCCATGCGGCCGACGATCACGACGGCGTGAGGCCCGTAGTCGACACGCACGTCGGCGGGCACCCGGTCAGGGGCCTCGTCGTCAGGCAGGAGCGAGAGCAGACAGGTATCGATCGGCGGCAGATCGGGATGGGCTGCTGCAACGCGACGTGCCGTGTGCGGCGAGATGGCGATCCGCACGCGCGCGTTGTGCAGCGCCGCACGCCGAGCCGAATCCAGCGTGGCGCTCCACGCCTCTACGCCGTTGACGAAGACGGCATACGGGCGCCGGACCCCGCGCGGAACTCTGAGCTGTGCCCTGGCGATGCCCACGTGGGTGAAGACGATCCAGTTCGCGCGGTGGAGGCTCTGGAGCCGCAGGAGCGTCGTGAAGAACCGCACGCGCGCCCGCAGCGCAACCGGCTGTGCGCCACTGGCGCCGAGCTCGATGACCCGCGCCTCACTCCCGGCGAGGTCGGATATTGCCCGATGTAGGAGTCGCGCCTCGTAGGCAATGCCGTCGCCCGAGCGCGAGAGCGTCGCGGTCGCGAGGACGCCGCGCGGCGCGATGCGTGCTTCGGCGACGTCGGTGGACGCGGCGAGCGGTGTGAGCAGGCTGCCCTTCATCGCGGCCACCGGGCCATCCCGCCTAACGTGGTCGGATCGGGCGCCAGCCACGAGCGGTGCGCCCGGCGCCGCGGCAGCTGCGACAGGGCGACCAGCAGAAACCAGAGCGCTACGCCGTTCATGAAGAGTCCACCGAACACGAGCGAGAAGTCCGACTCGATGTTCAAGAGCGGGACGAGCAGTACGAGATTGCAGATCGTGACCTGGAGCGGCTGACCCGGACGATTGATGTCGTTGTCCAGCAGCCGGTACGCCAACCCCACGATCGTCATCCCGATCAACACGCCGACCTCACCGAAGTTCGCGTAGAACTCCACGAGGAACGGAAGATTGATGGACGTCCACGTGTCCCACGAGTCGAGGTAGCCGTACCGGTGGCCGAAGTCCTGGCCCAGCGTTTTCGTTGGCTTGCTCGGCCAGATGAACCGCGGTACCGCGAATCCAACGAGTGAGAGATACGTCTCGCCGCCCCAGAACGGAACGGTCGTTCCCGTCTGTCGGACGACGTCGGCCAGGAGGTCGAGGTTGGCGGACCGGCCCGCGACGATGGTCCAGCCGTCCGCCACCGTGGCCGGCGCGCCCTGTGCTTCGACCTTCGAGAGGAGGAGCTGCCCCATGAGCAGCGCCCGACCGGGGAGGGAAAGCTGCGTCTCGGCAAACCATGAGCGTGCTCGGTACTCCATCGCCACGCTTCGCATCGCGATCATGGCCGCGATGCTCAGCGCCGCGATCAGAATCCAGCGCAATCCCAGACGTCCGCCGCCAGCCCAGACGGCGAGGAATACGGTGATGGCGAGGATGACGACGTTCGAGACGAGGCCCGAGCCGGCCCGCAGGAGCGCCGTCAGCAGGATCCCGGCATACAGCGTCAACCGTTCCCGGTGCGTGAGCCGCTTCTGCACCGCGAGGATCGTCAGCAAGGCGATACCCAGAAGCGACGTCATCGACGTGAAATACAGCAAGCCTCTGAGAACGAGCGGAATCGGCACGACCTGTCGCACCGCGTCGAACAGGAGCCCGCCCCAGAGCAGCAGCTTGCCCCAGGTCCGCAGTGTGCCGAGATCGGTCGGGCGCACCTGTCGAAAAGGACTGTTCAGTCGCGCCCCTGCTCCGCCGTAGTAACCGATCAGGAGCGCGACCCAGCCGGCGAGCGCGTACTGAACGGGGCGATCGTAGTCGAAGGCCGGGTCGAGATGAAACAGGTAGTTGACGCTGCTCTGCCCGAGCACCGCGTGGAGCGGGTAGTAGAACAGATAGACCGCGCCGATGAGGGGCAGGAACGGAACTGGCGGCCGCCGTCGCTCGGGCAACTGGAGATAGTGCCAGGCAGGCGCGAGACACAGCACCCACAACACCGCTGCGAATACTCGCGGCTCGAGAGGAATCTCGGACGGCACTCCGAGCGCTGCGACCGGTACCAGGGCGATCGCCACGATGATCAGGCGGAGCCCGGTCAGCGACAGTGCGCGGGAGCGAGCGGCAGGGCTGACGGCGGCAGCGCTCATGCCCTCTGCCCCGACGCGCAGATCGCACCAACTGCGGCTTCGGTCGCTCGCACCGCCGCGTCGATACCGAATCTCCTCACGATGTCGCGGGAGCGGTCCCCGAATTCTTTTCGTCCGTCCGGTCCAAGGGCGGCAATGGACTGCAGGCGGCCGGCAAGTGCGGCCACGTTGCCGCAGGCATACGTGAAGCCGTTTTCGCCCTCACGTACCAGGTCCGGCGAGCAGCCGGCTGCATCGCTCACGATGACGGGAAGGCCGGCGGCCATGGCCTCGTTGACGACGAGGCCCCACGTCTCTCGCGAATCCGACGGCAGCACGAGCGTGTCGGCCGCGGCGTACCAGGACGGTAACTCCCGCTGGTTCACGAAGCCCGCGATCGTCACGGCTCTCTCAATACGGCGGTCGGCCGCGCGTCGCTCTATCGATATGCGCTCTTCGCCATCGCCAATGAACAACGCATGCGCGTCGATGCCGCTGTCTCGAACGGTGGCCACGGCGTCTACGAGATCGAGCGGTCGCTTTCGCTCGATCAGCTTGGCGGAGCTCGCGACCACGAGGGTGTCCGAGCCCACGCCGAGCCGAGACCGGATCCGCGCGCGGGCCGCCGAGCGTTCGGTCTGCGGCAGGGCGAACCAGTCGTTGTCCACCGCGTAGGGCGCCCAGAAGAGCTTCTCGTCAGGCACGCCGAAGGAACGATAGTACTCGCGATTGCGCGAGCCGATGACGAGAAAGGCCTGCACGCGCTCGAACGCGGCGCGGTACAGCCGCTGGCGAAGTGGGCGCCAGACCATCCGATGAGCCGACGCGCGCGCGCCACCACCTGGGGTGCGCTGCAGCGTGGATTCGCCGCGGAGGATTACGGGCAGTCCGATCTGCCATGCGGCTCTCAGCATCTGCACGTGAGCCAACGTCTGCCAACCGAGCAGCAGCAGCCCATCGTGATTGCCCCGGGCGAGCACCGCGTCGGCACCGGACAGGCGAACGCCGCGGAAGCGTGACACGTCCGGCCTGCTTGCCGTGTTAGGCAGAAAGTCATGCGCGTATCCGCTGAGGAGTGGGACATCCCAACGAAATGCCTGGCCGAACCCGGTGTCCATCGTGACGTCCACGCCGTGTCGCGAGCCGAAGTAGACCGTTGGCTCGACCACGCCCGACGCGGCCAGTGCGCGAAACAGGGGCGCCTGGTATTGAATCGGGTGTGACGTGAAGATCGCGAGGCGCTTCACGCCACCCTGCCGGCGGCCGGCGGGCGCCGTCTCCCGAGTCGCGATGCCGGTCATCGCGCTGCCCCCGTGACGAGTGCCGCGGTCTGCAGCATGGTACTGGCACGACGGGCATACGTATCGTCGCGGACGCGTGCGAACCCCGCGGCCGCAATGGCCGCCCGTGCGCGGACGTCAGGCAGCCATCGCGCAACCGCCGCGCGCAGCTCGTCGATGCCGGAGAAGCACGCCACGTGCTCGCCCTCGGTGAAGAGCTGGCTCAACTCGGGCGTGCGCTGGCTCAGCGTGAACGCTCCGCACGCCGGCGACTCGAACGAGCGCATGTTGTGACTCCTCGAGTTCTGCGGCCGCATCACGTTGAGCGAGATCGCGCCGGACGCGAGAGCGCGCGCCAGATGGTCGCCGTACGCAGCCGGTGCGAACGTGGCTCGGGCCAGCGCGCTTCCTCGCGGAACCTCGGCTGTGGTTCTCTCGCCGAAGACCGCCACGCGATAGTCGCGCGCCAGCGCGTCGAGATACCTAACGCGATCCGGATCGAGGTTGCCGACGAACACGACGTCGAATGCCGGGTTCGGCGGAGACGCAACCGGTGTGTGCAGCGCGGGATCGCGCGCGAACGGCAGATACTGAACCTGGCCGACACCCGCGCGTTCGTACTCCGGAATCAGATGGCGCGCAAATGTGAAGCAGGCGTCGTACGCGGTGAGCACGTCAGGCCCGTATGCCAGCCGGTTCGAACGCTCCTTCGAGAACGGGTCGTCCGGGAAGAAGTTGACCACGGGGGCTCCCGCCGATTCCCTGAGGCGGCGGATCGTGCCGGGGCTGAGGCGGTGGCCCTTGATCACAAGGACGAGGTCGACTTCGACCCCGGTCAGATGTCGCGCGACGTTCTCATTGAACGTGCTGAGCACCACCGGCTCGGCCACTCGACGGAGAGCGCGAGCGCGGATCCCTGGGACCGACGAGTCGTATGCGCGCGCGAGGCAGAACGTCTGCGTCTCGATGCCCAGCTCGGCAAAGGCCCGCTCGTACGACCCCATGAGTCCACCCGGGGCGTCCTCACCGAGAATCAGGACACGCATTCCGCCTCCGCGGGCGAGGGGCTGGACCAGCTCGAGCCCTCCGCCGTTCTCCCCCACATGGCGTCAAGCACCGGGGCAAACTGCGACTCGTAGTTCCAGTCGAGGCGCAACCGTTCCCCGCCGCGCATCGCGACCTCGCGAACCGCCGCGCGATTCTCCACCGCCCACGCGTAGGCGGCGGCTATCGACTCCGCCCGCGACGGATCGCACACGAGCGCATACCCTGGCTCGACGAACGTTCGCCGCCAGTCCGGCAAATCACTCACGAGAGGCACGACGCCACACGACAGGTACTCGAACGGCTTGTTCGAGGCTCCTGCCATGTGACGCATGTTCTCGTCGGATGACGCCATGGGCATGAGCGCCAGGCCGATGTCGCACTGCTCGAAAACCACGCTCTTGTCGTTCTCAGGAACCGTGCCGAGGAAGCGAACGCGTTGTCCAACACCATGCCTTCTGGCGTGTTCGGCCAGAGCGGCGACGTATCCACGCGACCCAACGGTCTCGTACCCCGCCACATCGATCGTCACCGGGCACTTTGCCATGGCGAGCGCCTCGACGACGGTGAGCGGCAACCGTTCGGCGTTGATCGAGCCGCAGAACACGACGCGCAACACGTCGGGCGCGCGCGTCAGGTGCCGCACGCTCGTCGGCCGCCGCGGACAGTTCCACACGGTGAATACGTGCCGACCGACCGCCGCCGCCGACAGGTGGGCCGAGCGATCGGCGTTAGGCGTGACGAGGATGCTGGCGGCGTGGAGGAGGCGCGCACGCGCATCGAGGCAGCGCTTGATGACCCAGCTGGGCCGGGGCGTTGCGGGCGCGTCGTGCTCGTGATAGACGACACGTGCGCGAGTGAATGCAGCCGCGGCGAGCGCGATCGGCGTTGCGAGCAGGTCGGACGCGTAGATCCAGTCGGGCTTCCACGCGGCGGCCTCACGAGCGACCCAGGCCCCGTAGCGGGCGTAATGGGCCTTGAGGCGCCAGCCGTCAGGCGCCTCGCGCATGAGGCGAATCTCGATGCCGGTCGACGGCGAGACGTCGAGCGCGCCTGTATCACGCACTCGCGTTCCGACCATGCGCACCTGGGCTCCGCTCTCCGCGAGCAGCGTGGCGCCACGGACGAGCGGCGGGTAAACGCCGGGATTCGTGTACTGCACGTAGAGCACGCGCATCACGTCACTCCGACGGTTGACGCGGATCCGGCCGGCCGCCCCGATACGATAGCCCGATACACGCCGATCATATCGCGTGCAACATCCTCTGTCGATCGCGGAGGTCGAACACCCGCGCGCAGGCGAGCGAGCAGATGCGGTTCCGTCGACAGCCGGCGCAGCGCGTCGGTCCACGCCGAGGTGTCGGCGTGCGGTACGAGCCACCCGTCCCGGCCGTGCGAGACCAGCTCGGCGACTCCGCCCAATCTCGAGCCGATCACGGGCGTGCCTGCCGCAAACGACTCGAGGACGACAAGAGGACCGGTCTCGAGCCACTGCGATGGGACGACCGTCGCGTCATACGACGCAAGGGTCCCGACCACGCTTTCTGCGGTGAGCGGCTCGTGAAATCGAATACGCTTGTCCGAACGCGCTGACGCCACGAGCGCATCTCGATACTGCGCGGCGTCGGCGTCCTGCGTGACGCCGTACACGTCCAACGTCGCGCGAAGGTTGCGGTCCGCCGCGAGAGCCCGGACGACCACGGCGACGCCTTTGGTTGCATGCAGCCGCCCTGCGTACGCGAGCCGCAGTTCGCCGCCGACGGGTCTCGTGTGACGAGGGACGGCAGTCCGCTCGTGTGTTGCCGTGGCCGGCGTGCCCTGCCGCGACAGGGTCAGCCGGTCGGGCGGCGCCCCGGCCCGAAGCAGCAGGGAACGAACCCATTCGCACACCGCCACCACCGCGTCCGACTCGGCAAGCAGCGCGCGAAACGCGTCGTGACGCGCGGCTGTCAGCTCGCGCGCTCGGAGCGCCGTGACCCAGGCGCCACGCGCGCCGACGGACGCGAGCGACGAGCCTAACGCGGACGGCCCGCGCGAGAGGGCTTCGCGAACCCCGGCCGGCACGCCACGGCTCTCGAGCAGGCACGCGGCACAGCGCTGAGCGACCAGTGCCCCGTCGCACGGCTCGTGGCCGTCGCGCAGGAGGGTGCCGCGGACGCAGCTCGCCGTGGGCGTATGGTAGGTGAACACCACGCCGACGCCGGCCTGTTTCGCTGCCCGGACGGCGCGGACGGATGCGGCGCGCGTGAAGGCATGGAGGTGCAGCACGTCGGCATCGACGTCGTCGAGAATGGCGGCGAGCGACCGGGCAGCCCCTTCGTCGCCTTCGCCGTACAGGTCTGCGACGCTCGCCGCAGCGGGCACGCCGAAACGATGGACGGAAACGCCCTCGTGTTCGTAGTGGCGCGACGCCGATGCATCCACTGGAGCGGCAACGACGCTTTCGACGCCATGCGCACGAAGGTCGCGCGTGAGCTGCGCAACGTAGATCTCCGTGCCGCCGACCGCGTCCGGAAAGTAGCCGAACGGGACATGCACGACTCTCACGAGCTCTCCGACGAGCGCTTGCGTCGTCTCGTCCGCCGCCGCACGCGGCGCCACCGGGACGCGATCGATTCCGCTCTGGTGTAGCCCACGATTCGCGAGAGCCACCGCAGCTTTGCCGGGAGATGCCGTGTGAACTCCCGGCCGAATTTCTGGCCGCGCAAGGCGACCCGCTCGAATGATTCGCGGTCGGTCGATGCGAGCTGCCGGGCCGCGAAGGCGTACGCCTCACTCAGCGCGGCGCGCCGCGGCGGCGTGAGACCACCATGCTCCTCCCAGTACTCCTGCGCCCAGACCGCGTTCTCGGCGCAGCCGCGCGCGAACGACGCGATGGGACGTGTGGAATAGCGCGCGCCCGCGTGCTGCCGGTAGAGGAGTCCGAGCTCGTCGGACTCGCTCGACACGAACCGCGCACCGGCCATGGCGAGGGATACGGTGTAGCGAATGTCCTCCACCACCTCACGACCCGGCTCGAACCAGATCGCGTCCGTCCGCGGCGAGCGACGCACGAGCATGGCGCCCAGCTGCACGAACCCACGCGCTGACAGCAGCGATGCGGCGAGGTCGGCACCCAGCTCGGGCGTGTGCTTCCGCCCAACGGTGAAGACCGCGTTAGGCGGCGACGCGACCAGGACGAGCTCGTGAAACGGCTCCCAGGCCACGTCGGCGCCGGACGCCCGGAGCACCGCGACCTGGCGCGCGATCTTGCCGGTCGCGAGGAGGTCATCCGCGTCGAGGAACTGGATGAACTCGCCCCTGGCCTGCGCCAGTCCGGCGTTGCGAGCGCCGCCGGGCCCCCCGCCCTGCGTACGCAGCACAATGGCGCCCGACGCGGTCGCGATCGACGCCGTGGCGTCACCCGACCCGTCGTCGACGACGATCGTTTCCACCGGCTCGTAGCTCTGCGCGCGGATGCTCGTCAGCGTCTCCGCGATCCACTGCTCGGCGTTGAAGGCCGGCACGATCACCGACACGAGGCCGCGGACGGCGTCTGCGCGACGCAGTCCCGCGTGGTCTGGGTCATGCGTCCCGGGGCGCACGAGTCGACGTCAGGACAGTGGTGCGGAGCGATGGCGGAAGCCGCCGGACGATGTGCGAGGAGATCGGTTGGCGTCGCCCTTCGCTCCGGCTCCGACATCCTTCTCGATCGCCAGCGTGCCACGCTCGGACACGCGCGGCACCAGCACGTGTCGGTCGACGCCGTTTCGTCTCTCTCCGGCCGCTGCCATCGCCACCAGCGCGTCGGGATCATCGTGCCACGGCTCCCAGAGTGCCAACAGCTTCTGCTCGACGACGGCGCGCAGGTCATGAGCGATCGCGTGCATGTCGGTGAGGCTCACATCATCGGCACGCCCGTCCTGCCACAACACGAGCGACCCAATGCGCTCACCGGACGGTGCAAGGAACGGCAATCGAATCTCCCAGCATGCGGCGAGCGTGACGTTCGATCGATGCCACGCCCAGACGGGCACGTCGTCGTCCAGTCGTCGGTACACATCCGCGGCGAATCCGGCACCCGAGCCCACGAACGACCGGCGCAGCCGCACTTCGGCGCACTCGAACTCATCCTGCGCGAACATGGCCTCGAGCGCGTCGAACACGTGGTCGAGATCCGTGAGGTCCGACACGCGCACGCTCGCCTCGCGGATCCGTACGTTGCGACCGATGACCTTGCGCTGCCGAACGCCGCGCTTGAGGAGACGCGCCAGCTCCTCGAACTCGTAGTAGCGGAGCCGCTGGATCGCGAGCCCCACGCCGAGTCCGATGACCAGCAACACCACCGCGACGTACGCCGAGTCGTTCACCAGCAACATGCCGCTCAACCCGAGCAGCGCGCAGGCGCAGTACAAGAGAAGCGCGACTCGCCGCGGAGAATGGCCGAGCGACAGCAGTCGGTGGTGGATGTGCGCGCGGTCGGCGCTGAAGATGGGCTGGCCGCGCAGGAATCGCCGCGCCACCGCGAGCGTCGTGTCGAGCACCGGCAGGCCTAACGAGACGATCGGGATCGCCACCGCGATGACTGTCGGTGACTTCTGGGACCCGAGCAGCCCGATGCCCGCGAGCATGAAGCCGAGGAACAGGCTCCCCGAGTCGCCGAGAAAGATCGAGGCGGGGTGAAAGTTGAAGCACAGGAAGCCGACCGTCGCACCCGCGAGGATGATGGTCACCGTCGCCGCGCCGACCAGCCCATTGAAGCTCGCCACCACGAACATCGTGGTCAGGGCGAAAAGCGCCGCGCCTGCGGCCAGGCCATCGAGCCCGTCGATGAGGTTGAACGCGTTCGTGATGCCGACGAACCACGCGACGGTAAAGAGCATCCCGACCGCGTGCCCGAGATCGACGATGCCGACGAACGGAAGCGAGAGCGTGGTGACGCGCAGGCCGGCGAGGTAGACGCCGCAGGCGATCACGACCTGCGCGAGGAACTTCCACCGCGCGTGCATGGGGCGCACATCGTCCACGAGCCCGACGAGATGTACGGCCAGCGCACCGCCAATGACCGTGGCGAGCCCGCGCGCATTCGTCGCGAGCACGTGTTGGCCGAACAGACCGATGATCGCGGTCATCGAGACGGCGACCGAGAGGACGATCGCGACGCCGCCTATTCGCGGCACGGGATTGACGTGGACCTTTCGTTCGCCACACGGGTCGACGAGGCCAGCGCGGCGCGCGAAGTCTCGCACCACGAATGTCAGGGCCGTCGAGGAGCAAACGGCGATGACGAGTCCGATGAGGTACAACGGAATCTCAGGCTTCTGCGACAACAAGAGTCTCGGTGCTCCCGACGCGCCTCGAGACGCGCGCCCTCACAGAGTGCGCAGTACGGTGCCTGAGTCATGACGCAGCCGACCCAGAGCCCGGCACCAACCTCAGCCGCTTGCTTCAATTCGCAAAGCGCAAGACTGGTGCCGAGCACGCTGAACTTCGGCTCGGGCTGAACCTTCGCGCGACCAGTGGGCTGCTGCTGGTCCTTCGTTAGGAAAAGTCCACCCGGCGCTCACCGTTGGCGCCGTCCGCGCCGTCGCCTGCACCGGTGCGCGTTGCGGGGCCATTGCCACCCGTCGCATCGACAACGTGAGCGCCGCCGCGGCGAAGGCGGCCCGCGAGAGCCTCGTCGATTCGCGCGCGCAGCACGAGCTCTGCCCCGTCGGTCCGCTGTTCCATCACTTCACCCAACCGGTGAATTTCCGCGAGCAGACGCCCTTCGCTCGCGCCGAGTCGGATCTCGGACACCGGGCGCAACGCGCGGGTCTTCGCGAGCAACGCTCGGCGCAGTGGCTCGAGTCCGCTCTCGGTTACCGCCGATACGAACACCGAATTCGGCAGCAGATTCGTTATGCGCTCCTCGAGTGGAAGCAGCGTCTCCGCGGCGAGGCGGTCGATCTTGTTGAACACGTGGAGCACCGGCTTGTCGTGGACGCCGAGCTCATCGAGCACCGAGTTCACGATGCGTCGCTGTTCCTCCCAACCGGGGTGACTCGCATCGATCACATGCAGCAGGAGGTCTGCGTCGGTAACCTCCTCGAGCGTCGCGCGGAACGACGCGACGAGATGGTGCGGCAGCTTCCGGATGAATCCGACCGTGTCCGTGAGTAGCACACGATTGTTCTCACCGAGGTCGACCTCGCGGGTGAGCGGGTCGAGCGTGGCGAACAGCCGGTCTTCAACGAAAACGTCACGTGCGCCGGACAAGCCGCGGAGAATCGAGGACTTGCCGGCGTTCGTGTAACCAACGAGTGAAGCCCGAAAGACGCCTCGGCGCCCCTGACGCTGGACTTCTCGCGCGCGCGTCACGTCGGCGAGCTTGTCCTTGAGCTGCCGGATGCGATGGTTGATCAGGCGTCGATCGGTCTCGAGCTGGGTTTCGCCAGGTCCGCGCATCCCGATCCCGCCGCGCGTCTTCTCGAGGTGTGTCCACATTCGTGTGAGGCGAGGCAGCATGTATTCGAGCTGAGCGAGCTCGACCTGCAGCTTGGCCTCGCTGGTCCTCGCGCGTGTGGCAAAGATGTCCAGGATCAGCTCCGCGCGATCCATCACGCGTTTGCCGGTGGCGTCCTCGACGTTCTTGCCCTGCGCGGGTGTGAGCTCATCGTCGAAGATGATGAGCGTCGCGTTCTTCTCGTCGATGAGAGTACCCAGCTCCTCGATCTTGCCCTTGCCGAGATAGGTCGCGGGGTTGGGCCGATCGATCTGCTGGGTAATACTGCCGACGACGACGGCACCGGCAGTGTCGACGAGCTCCTCGAGCTCCTCGAGATGCTCATCCAGGTTGTGGCGCGCCGACGTTCCCTTGCGCGGCGCACCAACAAGCAGGGCGCGCTCGATCGGCGGCGTGAGTGTTATCAGATCGCGGGCGATGAGAACTCCTTTCGGGGCAGCGCGGTAAGATAGCCGAAAGGTGGGATGGGGGATGAGGGATCCCCCATCCCTCATCCCCCATCCCTCATCTCGTGCCGCTGAACGTCGAGAACCGCCCCGTCTGGTCGTACGGCCGCGTGAAGTTGCCGAGCGGCGTACCGACCGTCACGTCGCCCATGACCCGGTAGTTCACCGACCCCGTGTTCATCAGCTGGCGGCCCGCCGCGCCAATGCCCGCGTACGTGAACGAAAGCGGCAGCGTCACGATCGTCGAGTCCTTCTCCTGCACGGCGAACCGGTCCGCCAGCGCACCGGTGCCGAGCGTCGTGGAGTCGATCATGACCTTGTACGTTAGGCGCTGGCCATCCAGCCTGAAGCCGTTCGGATTGTAAAGGCTCAACTTCACCTCGACCGAGCCGCCTGTGACGCCGAGGCCTGTGATCCGCGCGTCCTGAAAGTGAACGACCGGTTCCTTGAACTTCGCCATGCCAAGCGTCGCGCAACCTCCGGCGGCGACTCCCATGAGCCCGGCGAACACGATCTTCGCATTACGAGCGATACGCATCTCTTGGATTCCTCTTCGATGACAAGGCTGAGGCACCACGCTTCATCCTACCCCGACTCCTGACCGGGTTCCTTCGTTTCGTCTTTCGCCGCATCCGCGCCTGCAGGATCCGCGCGAGCCGCTCGGTCGGCTGGTGTGCCCGAATCCCGCGCCGCAGCGCGGTCGCGCAGCGACTGCCACCACGCCAGCCGCTTGGCGATTTCCTTCTCGAACCCGAATGGCCCCGGCTCGTAGAACTGCGTTCCTCGCAGCTCGTCGGGGAGATACTCCTGCGGGATGAACGCATCGGGCGAATCGTGGGCGTACTGGTAGCCGCGGTTGTATCCGAGCTCTTTCATCAGCCGCGTCGGCGCGTTGCGAATGTGCATCGGCACCCCGGCCGCGGGCGATTCTCGCGCCGCCTCGAGCGCCGCCGAGAGCGCCGCCTTCGAGCTGTTCGATTTCGGGGCCGTGGCGAGATAGATCGTCATCTCGGCGAGTGGCAAATATCCCTCGGGCGCTCCCAACATGTGATATGCATCACGCGCCGCCACCGCGAGCTTGAGCGCTTCAGGATCCGCGAGCCCGACGTCTTCCGCCGCCATCGCGATGGCGCGACGGAAGATCGTCATCGGATCCTCTCCGCCCTCGATCATGCGCGCCATCCAGTAGAGCGCGCCCTGCGGGTCGCTGCCGCGGAGCGACTTGTGATAGGCGCTCAGAAGATTGAAATGCTCCTCGCCGCTCTTGTCGTGCCGAGCAAACCGCAGCTGCATCGCCTCACGAGCGACGGCTGTGGTTATGTGACCCCCGTCACCAACGTAGTCCGCCGCTGCCTCGAGGACCGTCAACGCGCGTCGTGCGTCACCGTCGGCTTCTGCTGCGATGATGTCGAGCGCGTCGTCATCGACGACAAGCCGGCGGCTCGCGATCCCGCGCTCGCTGTCCGAGAGCGCTCGCTGCAACAGCGTTAGGATGTCGGCGGTCGTCAGCGCTTTCAGCACGAACACGCGCGTGCGTGACAGCAACGCGCCGTTGATCTCGAAGCTCGGGTTCTCCGTGGTGGCGCCGATGAGCGTCACCGTCCCCTCCTCGACCCCCGGAAGCAGACTGTCCTGCTGCGCCTTGTTCAGCCGATGGATCTCGTCGATGAACAGGATCGTTCGCATGCCACCGTCGTCGAGACGCTGGCGCGCTTCGGCGAGAATTTGCCGAATGCGCGGTACGCCCTCGCTCACGGCGCTGAACGGGACGAACACGCGGTTGGTCGCGGTCGCGATCAGGCGACCGAGCGTCGTCTTTCCCGACCCGGGTGGC
Organism: Gemmatimonadaceae bacterium; assembly: GCA_036274195.1. Classification (GTDB taxonomy): domain Bacteria; phylum Gemmatimonadota; class Gemmatimonadetes; order Gemmatimonadales; family Gemmatimonadaceae; genus JAJKIV01. Next base: position 18,497 of record DASUGD010000131.1, read on the forward strand.
CCCCAAAAGATGACGGAGCCGACCGAGCCATTCTCGATCGCCTGTCGAAGTGCCTTCCCGGAGGCGAGGATGTGCGATTGGCCCACGTACTCGTCGAGCGTGCGCGGACGAAGGCGAGCGGCGAGCGGCTGTGCCTCGTCGGCGCGCGAGAACAGCGACGCTTCACCACCACCGCGCGATTGCCGCGGACTCACAATCCGGTCACCATGCGCGCCGCGAAGAACAATCCGCAGCCCGCGAAGAAGCTGATGGGCATCCGCCACCCGAGCTTCGTCTGGAACTCCGGTACGAGGTTGGACGCAGCCACATACAGCGTCACGCCCGCCGACAGCGCGAGACCCATCGATCGCAGCCCCGCGATGTACTGCGTCATGAGCACGCCCGCGACAGTCGCGACCCCGAGCGCGGCCGCCGCGCCCAGCGCCGCTCGCCGTCCTGCGCCGGCCGCGAGGAACAGGCTGGATATCGCGAGACCCTCCGGAAGCTTGTGCAGAAGAATGGCCAGGAAAACGAGGAAGCCGAGTGCGGCACTCACGTCGAAGCCGCTCGCGATGGCCACGCCATCGAAGAACGTGTGAAGCAACAAGCCGACCAGCGCCGATCCGCTGACCGTAGTGTTGACCTCGTGAGTCTCCTCACCGAAATGGAAATGGCGCGCGAACGTGTGCTGCGTGAGGTGAACGAGCAGGTAGCCGGCGAGTGCGGCAAGCGCCGCGTCGCGGCCGCTCCGCTCGATCGCTTCGGGGAGCAGCTCGCCCACCGAGACCGCAATCATGAACCCCGCCGACAGAGCCACCATCACGTCGAGCGCACGTACGCTCCACCGCGCGCGCGAGGTCACGGCAGCCGCACCAAGCACGTTCGCCAACCCCGCGACGAGCGCGTACGCGAGCGGTGGCAGGCTCACGCGGGCGTCAGCGCCAGGCGCTCCGCTGCTGCCGCGACGGCGTGCACGAGGTCAGGGGCGGGGGCGAACTCCGACCGCTTGAGACGCCAGCTGCGCGTGCGTACCATCCGCCGCTCTTCGAGCCCCTTGCCCTGCAGGATATAGAACCACTGGTCGGTGCGCGCGTAAATGAACAGCTCGAGATGCGGGTTGAGGGTGAGCTGATCCTCGCTCGTGTAGACGGCGAACTCCACTCCACCGAACGTCGAGAGCGGCGACTTCATACGCGCGATCACCTCGCGCACATCGGGCAGTGCGACGTTCTCCCCTTTCCACGCGAGACCCGATCGCACGTCCTCCAGCGCGACGTCCACCGCCGGCGGCAGATGCTCGGTGAGCGCATGGAAGAGATCGACCACGCGCTCGGCGTTCGCAGCCACGTGTGCCGCGTAGTAGTCGTCCTCGCGGATGAAGGAGAAGCCATCGGTGCCGGCGCGAAAGCGCCGCCACACCGAGCCCTCTGGTTGTCTCCCCCGAAAGAACATGCTAGCCCTGTCGCTTGACGTTGCCCATCGCGCGCTCGACGTCCGGCGCGAGACTCCTTGCTCGATCGATCAACTGATCTCGCGTATTTCGCTGGGGGTCCTCTACGACCCATTCGAGCAGCAGTCGTAGAATCTTACCAAGCGCCGGCCCGCGCGCGATTCCTTCGCGCTGCAGGTCCTCGCCGTCGACGGCGAGGTCCGCGAGCTCGATCGGATCACGGTACGCGATCCGCAATGCACGCCGGTACACGCTGTGGGCGCGAGCAGCTGCCGGTGCGGGGACGCCTCGCACACGGCGCGCGGCCCAGCGGGCTGCGGCCAGTCGCAGGAACGCGGCGAGCTGCGTCCGCCCCGTCGTCGCGGCCCAGCGCCGAATGGCGGCGTCGGTAGGCTCCGCGGATTCCGTGAGCGCGCTCGATACCACATCGAACAACGTTATCCAATGCTCCGCCAGCTTCGCCATCGTTCGTACGTCGACATTCGAGAATCGGAGATCGTGGAGCGTCGTCCGCACGCGTACCGGGTCGAGTCCGAGAAACAGCGAGAGAATGCGGTGTGAGCGGCGCGTGTCAGCGCGCTCCGGCCGCCGGGTCCGCCCCGGTGGCGGAATGTGATCGGCTGACACGAACGCAATGTCGTCCTGACCTTCCAGCAGCGGGATGAGGGAGCCGAGCGCACCGCTCTCTCGCCACAGTGCGAGCGCGCGGCTCGGACACACCACCTGCTCCACCGTCTTCTCGAGCTCCTGCTTCACGCGCTCGCGCGAGAGCCGGGGCAGGTGTGGCGCACTCCGCACGATCGCCTGCCAGGTCGCAGGCTCGATCGCGAAGTCCAGGCGCCCCGCAAACCGAATCGCGCGAAGCGCGCGCAGACGATCCTCGCGCATTCGCTCGTCAGGCGCGCCCACTGCCCGCACGAGCCTCTTCTCGAGGTCTGCGCGGCCGCCGAACGGGTCGCGAATCTCGCCCGTGGTGGGCGATGCGGCGATCGCGTTGATCGTGAAGTCGCGTCTGGCGAGGTCGTCGTCCAGCGACGCGCCGAACTCCACCACCGCATGGCGACCATCCGTCTGGACGTCGCGCCGGAACGTCGTCACCTCGTGCATGACCCCATGGTCGTCCAGCACCCCGACCGTTCCGAAGTCGAGTCCCACCGGAACCGTACGCCGAAAGAGCTTTCGCACGTGGTCCGGAGTGGCTGCGGTGGCGAGGTCCCAATCGAGGTGTGGGTGGCCGAGCAGCGCGTCGCGCACGGCGCCGCCCACGCACCAGGTCTCGAACCCTGCCGCTTCGAGCCGTTCGGCGATAGCGCGAACGGCTCTCGGTACGTTCACCACGGCGGTAAACCGCCTTGGCGCTCCAGTGTCGACTTGCCGGTCAGTTTCGTCTCCTTCCGCGGCGTTGATGTAGCCAGCCGGCCGCGATCTCCCGATATATTCCGCCCGTGCAAATCGACACCAACATCCTCACACGGTCCTGCGCGACCGATCGCTTCAAGAGCGACGTCCTCGCCTTCGCGTCTCGCGCCGATGTGCCCTCCATCACGCTGGTGCGCCCCGCCCCGCGGATCAAGGTCGTCCGACTCATCACCCATCTGTTGCATACCCATCCGGAATGGGTGGTGGATCGCGTTCGGGTGGACGCGCGTTCGGGCTGTTCCGATTTCGTCGGGACGGCAGTGGTCGAGGGCGGCGGGCAGTCGCGCGTGATCCAGTTCGCCTGGGATTGCCGGTGGCGGGCGGAACAGGAAGGCTGGGTCGACGCGTTCGGCTTCCCCGACCAGATTCGGGCCGCCGACGAGTTCGGCTGGAATTGTTTCCACCGCTGGCAACTGCAGTCCGTGCCCGTCGCAAGCGAGACCGCCTAACGGGATGACGGATGAGGGATGGGGGACCCCTCGCATCAGCCGCAAAGGACGCTGCCGCCGTTGACGTTCAGGATCTCACCCGTGACGTGCCGGGCGAGGTCCGAGCACAAGAAAACAATGGGGCCCGCGATGTCGCGTGCCGTCGCCACTCTGCCGATGGGGATGGCCTTCGCGATCCGGTCACGCCCTTCGGCGTCGAGTACCTCCGCGACCATCTCGGTGTCCACCCATCCCGGTGCGACGGCATTGACCGTGACCTCGCGCGACGCGAGCTCCACCGCGAGCGATTTCACGAACGAGATCATCGCGCCCTTCGACGCCGCGTAGTCCGCGTGGTACGCTTCGCCGCGCTGGCCCGCGGTGCTCGAGACCAGGACGATCCGGCCACCGCGCTCCAAGCGACGCGCGGCGGCACGGGTCGAGTAGAACATCGCGTCGGTGTTTTCCGTCATCGTGCGTCGCCACTGCTCGTCGGTCATGTCCTGCAGCGCGACATCCTGCGCCGGCCAGATGCCGGCGCTTCCGACGAAGATGTCGAGGCCATCGAACTCCCGCTCGGCGCGCTCGAACAGCGAAACGGTACCGCTGAGCGACGCGAGGTCCGCGGCGTGGGCGAAGGCGCGCACCCCGAGCCCGGCCAGCCGTTGCACGACCTCGGCGGCCTCGGATTGTCGTGCGCGATAGCCAATCCCCACATCGGCGCCGCATTCGGCGAGCAGAAGCGCCGTCGCCGCCCCGATGCCTCGCGAGCCTCCGGTCACGAGCGCGCGCTTGCCTCGCAGTGAGATCATGGCGTGAGCTCCGCCTCGATGATCTCACAGATCGCGTGCTCGATGCAGAGGTGAATCTCCTGTGCGCGATCCGTCCGGTCCGTCGGGACGATGATCGAGTGGTCGGCGACGGACCGAAGCTGCCCGCCGTCGCGCGACGAGAGCGCAATGACCTGCGCGCCCTTCTGCCTGGCCGCTTCGGCGGCCTTGATGACGTTAGGCGAGTTCCCGCTCGTCGAGTGAATGACGAGCACATCCCGCGCCGTCACGAGCGCTTCCACCTGCCGCGCGAAGATCTCGTCGAAGCCAAGATCGTTGCCGGTCGCGGTGAGCAGTGAGGTGTCGGTGGTGAGAGCGATGGCCGGCAGCGCGCGACGGTTTCTCATGTACCGCACCACGTACTCGGTGGCGAGATGCTGCGCGTCAGCGGCGCTCCCGCCGTTGCCGCAGAAGAACAAGGTGCCGCCGTGCCGGAGGACCTCCCGCATGATCACCGCCGCACGCTCGACATCGGGACCGAGACGCTCGGCGGCAGTCGTAGCTGTGGCCGCGAGGTCCCGCAGCCGCTGCACGATCTGTGCTTTCATCGGTGTGCCTGCTGTCGTCTTCTCTATGCTCATCGACGTCCGAACAGTAGCTCTCCCAGCCTGCGAAAGACGCCGCGGGCGAGCGGCAGCGGGGGGACTGGCAGCGTCGGCTCATCCGCCAGCAAGCGCGACGCGTTACCGTGCGTCAGGATCTGGGCGTGTTCCGTGGCCCCCAGCTCCTCGAGCCACACGCGGGCCGCCGCGAGGGACCGACGGTCCCCATGGTTGTCGCTTGCCAGGCAATCGATCAGTCCCGCGCCGAGCAGCGACTTTGCGAGCTCGGTCATGGGCCCCCGAGCGAGCAGCATGGTTGCATCGGTCTGAATCACCGCCCCCGCGTCACGCCACGCGCGCACGGTGTCCAGCGTGCAGCCGTAGTAGCGCTCGGGATGCGCAACCACGGGAACCACGCCACTGCGTCGAATGCGATCGAGCTCCTCCGTCGTTCCGACGGGGAGATAGGCGCGCGGGAACTCGACGAGCACCGCTTTCGCGCCGCCGAGCGACAGCGTGGGCGAGGTGAGATCACACCCCGGCCGGTCCAGCATGATCTCCCATCCGAGCCGGAGCTGGGGCTTCGCCGGCGCGACTGCGACGAGCTCCGCGAGGATCGCCTTGTGTCGCTCGTGCGGCGCGAGGTGCGCAGCCGAAGCTTGCAGGTGCGGCGTGCACACGAGCACCTCGAGTCCCTGCTGCGCGAAGCGCTGGAGCACCGCTACGGACGTCTCGATGTTCGCGGAGCCATCGTCCACACCTGGCAGGACGTGCGAGTGGATGTCGATCACGAGCGGGCTGCCGCGGCCAGTCGGCGAACGTCGGCGACGGGATCACGCTCGAAGAGCGAGCCAACAACGACGTAATCGGCGCCGGCGTCTCGTGTCTCGCGCGCTCGTGCGGCCGTCACGATTCCGCCGCCGACGATCAGCGGTCCCCGTGTCGCGTTGCGCGCCGCCCGTATCACGCGTGAGCTCACGGGCCGCGCCGCTCCGCTGCCAGCTTCGAGGTACGTCGCGTGCATGCCCATGAGCTGCCCGGCTTTGACGTGTGCAGCGATCAGTCCTGTGTCTTCCATCGCCAGCGGCGCGGTGCCGGAGACGCGCTGTACCGCGCTTTCGCGACCGCCATCAATCAACACATAAGCTGTCGACACCGCGCACACCTCGGGGTGCCGATCGAAGAATGCTGCCGCGCGGACCTGCTCGTCGACCAGATATCGAGGATTCCTTCCTGAGAGGAGGACGAGAAACAGGATCGCGTCGACGTCGGGCGTCAGGTCGTCGGCGGAGGCAGGAAACTGGACGATCGGGACGTCCGGAGCGCCATGTCTGATAGCCGCGACGTGTGCGGAAACGCTCTCGCGAGCGCCAAGGCTGTCACCCAGGAGGAATCCGCATGCCCCGCCCTCCGCGGCTCGCTCCGCCAGCGCGCGCGCGTCGTCCGGCGTGGACCGGCCGGGGTCCACGAGCACGATGAGCCCACCACGGTGGTCGAATGGGAGCGCGACCCCTCCCGAGGAAGTGCATGGCATCGTCAACCGTGGGGTGGCTCGGCAAGCGCCGAGATCCTCGCCAGCGCGTTACCTGTGCGTGCGTCGAGTTCGCGCGGGTCGTCGGCGGCTGCCTCGAAGACGTAGGTGACCAGCGCGTCGACGGCGAGCAGGTCGAACCCGGCGCTCCGCGTTAGGCATCCGCCGCGCAGCAGGTCGGTCATCGCGGCAAGGGCGGCATCGAGCAGCGCGTCGGCGGCGGGCTTGGGCGCGCGCGCCGCGTGTGCAGCCAGCGCTTCGATGCGCGACAGCAGGTGAGGCGGCGGCGCCGGGCTTCGCCCGCGAATCCAGGCGGACAGCGGCGCGGGCGCCGTCACGTGCGCACGCTCATGCCGCGCCAAGGAGGCCGCGCACGATCTCCGGCAGGCGGCCTAACGCCTCGGGGATCCTCGCGGCGTCCGGGACGCCCGCCTGCGCCATGTGCGGCTTGCCGCCCCCGCGCCCGCCCGCCGCGGCCGCGAGCTCCTTGATGACCGCATCGGCACGGACGCCGCGGTCGCGGGCGTCATCCGTCACGACCGCGAGCAGCGTGCTCCGTCCGTCATCGAACGTCGCGCCCAGTGCCGCGACGCCGGTCTTCAGTCGCTCCCGAACGGCGTCGCCCAGCGCCTGCAGCGACTTCACGTCGGGCACCGACACGACGCTGGCGACGAGCCGCATCCCGTCGATGGGCGTCGCGGTCGACACGAGGCGCTCCACGGCGTCGCCGCCACCGCCGCGCATTGCCTCGTCGAGCCGCTTCTCGAGCTGACGCTTTTCCTGCAGCAGCGCGTCGACGCGTTGTGCGACGGCGTCGCTTCCCGGCCCCGCTGGAAGCGTGACCTTCACCCGGTCCGCAATGTGGGCGAGCGCGCGCTCGCGATCGCTCATGAGCTCGAAGGCCCGAGGACCCGTGAGCGCGACGATGCGACGCACGCCCGCCGCGACGCCGGTCTCGCTCACGATCTTGAACAGCCCGATCTCGCTCGTGTTGCGCACGTGCGTGCCGCCGCAGAGCTCGACCGAGAGACCCGGAATCGTCACGACACGCACGACGTCGCCGTACTTCTCGCCGAACAGCGCCATCGCGCCGCCCGCAACCGCGTCCTTGTACGCCTTCTGATCGAGCACCACGGGCACGGCCGCCCAGATACCACGGTTCACTCGCCGCTCGATCTCCGCGAGCTGCTCCGGCTTGAGTGGGCCATGATGCGTGAAGTCGAAGCGAAGGCGATCGGGCTCCACGACGGAACCCGCCTGGTGCACGTGCTCGCCCAGGACGTGGCGAAGCTCCGCATGCAGCAGGTGCGTTGCCGTGTGGTTGCGCTCCGTGTCCTTCCGCCGATCCGACGGCACGCGCGCCGACGCCGGTCCGAACGTGATCTCGCCCGTCAGCTTCCCGATCGCCGCCGTCCGGCCGTCGATCTTGCGGACTTCGTTCACATCGACGCGCCACCCCTGGCCCACGATCACACCGCGATCGGAGACCTGGCCGCCGGACTCCGCGTAGAATGGCGTTTCGCGCAGGAGGACCGCCACCCGATCGTCCTCGAGGTGACGGACCGCGGTGACCAGCGTGTCGATCTCCACGGTGTCGTACCCGACGAACTGCGTCGCTGGCAAGCCAGGTTCCGTGGTCTCGCTCGGCGTCGCACTGCGCCACCCCGTGACGTCCGCAAGCTCGTCCACGCCGACGCCCAGCTTGCGAGACTTCCGCTCCGCCTGCGACTGACTCCGCTGCTGCGCGAGCGCTGCCTCGAACCCCGCGATGTCGACGCTGTAGCCGCGCTCGCGCGCCATGAGCTCCGTGAGATCGATCGGGAACCCGTACGTGTCGTAAAGCCGGAACGCGTCCTCGCCACTGATGCTGCCGCGCAGATGGGTCGAGCCCTGCGTGGAGCCTAACGCGGGAGCCAGTTGGTCGAAGCGCGCCATGCCGCCGTCGATCGTCGTGAGGAAACGCTCCTCCTCCGCCCTGGTGGTCTCCAGGATGTGCTGCTTGCGCTGCGCGAGCTCCGGGTACACGTCGGACATCTGTGCGACGACCTCCTCGACGAGCGAGACGAGCGTCGGAGCCCGGCGGCCCAGGAGCCACGCATGACGCACGGCACGCCGCAGGATGCGCCGCAGGACGTACCCGCGCCCCTCGTTCGAGGGAAACACGCCGTCCGCAAGCAGGAAGGCCACCGCGCGCGCGTGGTCCGCGAGCACGCGAAAAGACGCCGGCTCGACGGCGGCGCCCGTGCTCCTCGCCTTCGCGCCGCCGAGTCCCTCCGGCGAAATCCCGGTGTACGGCAAACCAACGACTTCCTCCGCACGCTTCAGGAGCGGCAGGAAGAGGTCCGTGTGATAGTTGCTCGTGACACCCTGCAGGGCCGCGGCGATCCGCTCGAGCCCCGCGCCGGTGTCGACCGACGGCTTCGGCAACGGAACGAGCGTGCCGTCCGGCTGCCGATCGAACTGCATGAACACGAGGTTCCAGATCTCGAGGAACCTGCCCGCCTCGGCGCCCTCCACGAACGCTTCGGTCGAGAACTCCTTCCGATCGGTCTCGGTCCACTCGCCGCTCGCGTCGGCCGGGAACGTCCAGTCCTTCGCGAGGAACGCGAGGTCCACATAGATCTCGGAACACGGTCCGCATGGTCCCGTGTCCGCCATCTGCCAGAAGTTGTCTTTCTCGCCGAGCCCGTAGATGCGCGAATCGGAAAGCCCAGTGACCTCGCGCCAGAGCGCTCGCGCCTCATCATCCTCGCGAAAGACGGTGACGCGCAGGTGCTCCTTCGGCAGCTTCAGATCCTCGGTGACCCACTCCCACGCGAAGCGAATCGCGTCACGCTTGAAGTAGTCGCCGAACGAGAAGTTGCCGAGCATTTCGAAGAACGTGTGGTGCCGGTACGTGTGGCCCACCTGCTCGAGATCGTTGTGCTTCCCGCCGGCGCGCACGCACTTCTGCGCGGTGACGGCGCGACGCCCGTACGTCGTATCCTCCAGGCCGAGGAAGATGCGCTTGAACTGCACCATTCCCGCGTTGGTGAAGAGCAACGTCGGGTCATCTGCCGGAACGAGCGAGGAGCTGGGGCGCGGTGAGTGCCCGTTGCGCTCGAAGTAACGGAGGAAACGATCACGAATCTCGGAAGCTCGCATAGTCGAGCAATATACGCCGCTCGTGGGAACCCACTCAAGTCAAAGAGGGAGCGCTTCTTGCAAAGTACGGCGGTCGATGCGGTCGCAACGATTCAAGGACCTCGTCTTCGCCACGACGACACCGTTCGCTTTGCTGAGCCACGGTGTCTGGAAGCTGCGCCTCGGATCGTCGGTCCCAAACCGACTCCGGAAAGGCAGCGACCAGCGCGTATGGCTCAATCTCGGAAGCGGCGCGTCGCCGTATCCGCACTTCGTCAACATCGACATTAACTTCGCGCGCCGGCCGGACATGTGGCTCGACGTGCGACACGGAACGCCATTCGCCAGCGGCACCGTGGACGCCATCTACACGCGTCACGTCCTCGAGCACTTCTACCACGACGAGCTCGTACGCGTCCTGCACGACGCGCGTCGAGTCCTGCGACCGTCGGGCGGGATTCGAATCCTCGTCCCGTCGCTCGAAGTCGCGTGTCGCGCCTACCTCGATGGCGATGACTCGGTGCTCATGACGTTTCCCCGCCCGTATCGATCGCGCGGTGGGCAGATCGTGAACCTGCTCTTCTGCGACGGGCAGCACCGTATGGGCTTCGACTTCTCGCTCATGCAGGAGCTCCTCGAGGAGGCGGGCTTCACCGACATCGCGATTGCTCCCCGCGCAGAGAGTCGGTTCTTCCCGACCGCCGTGCTGCGCGACATGGAGCCGGACGAGACGTGGCTCAACACATCGCTCATCGTCGAAGCCACGCGCTGACTGCCACCCCCGTGAACCTCGGCTGCTATTCCTCGGCGCTCGTTGCTTCGCCGGCCAGCTGCCGAACGACACGAGACACGTCGTCCGAGTCGAAGCCACGTCGCGCGAGAAAGGCGAACAGCCGACGACGGCGCGTGGGCTCGTCGAGTCCACCGAGCGTTCGCCATTTCTTGCGCGCGATTCGCTCGATCGATTCGGCGTCACTGAGCCCATCTTCCTCCACTACCCGCTCCACCGCTTCGTCCGCCACCTCTCGCGCCACGCCGCGCTTGAAGAGCTCCTGATGCACTCGGCGCCGTGAGGCGCCAACGGACATCTTCGACCGCGCGAGCTGCCGTGCAAAATCGGCGTCGTCGACAAGGCCGGCTTCGCGAAGCTTCTCGATCACGCGATCCGCGCGCTCGGCCGTCACTCCCTTTTGCACCAGGCGGCGCTGCAGCTCACGCGCGGATCGAGCGCGGAACGCGAGCAGGTTCAGCGCGCGATCGTACGCCGCGGTGAGCTCGTTGGCCTCGTTCAAATGTGCGGCAAGCCGGTGGTCGACCACGACGCCGATGCGCGCCTTCGTGGCCGCCAGCGCCTCGGCAGTGATGATCGCGAACTGCCTTCCGTCGACGTCTACGACGTAGCGTCCCGCCTTGCGCGGATGCTCAATGATCCTGGTAATCGTGGTCATCAGACCCCCAACAAAGAAAGAGCCGGAGAGCAGCCCTCTGAACGCGACGGTGATCCGGGCACCGACTCATTCAAAGAACAACCCTCCGGCCCGATCGAACCGGAGCGCGACGTTGCTACGCTCAGTCGTCTACCGCGACCTCCGTATCGGCCTGCAGGTCAGCGGGCTTCATGCCGAGTATGCCCTTCACCTTCTCTTCCACTTCGGCCATCAGCGCCGGGTTGTCCTTGAGATACATCTTTGCGTTTTCGCGTCCCTGCCCGATGCGCTGCGAGCCATAGCTGTACCATGCGCCCGACTTGTCGATGATCCCGGCTTCCGCCGCGATGTCGAGCACCAGGCTCGCATGGCTGATGCCCTCGGCGTACATGATGTCGAACTCGGCCTGCTTGAACGGCGGCGCCACCTTGTTCTTCACGACCTTCACGCGCACGTGCGAGCCGATGACATCTTCCTTCTCCTTCACCGGGCCGATGCGGCGAATGTCGAGACGAACCGACGCGTAGAACTTGAGCGCCTTGCCACCCGTTGTCGTTTCCGGGTTGCCGAACATGACGCCGATCTTCTCGCGCAGCTGATTGATGAAGATGACGGACGTCTTGGAGCGCGCGATCGCGCCTGTGAGCTTGCGAAGCGCCTGGCTCATGAGCCGCGCCTGCAGACCAACGTGCGAGTCGCCCATCTCCCCCTCTATCTCGGCCTTTGGCACGAGGGCCGCGACCGAGTCGATCACGACGACGTCGACGGCGCCGGAGCGCACGAGGATCTCGCAGATCTCGAGGGCCTGTTCACCCGTGTCGGGCTGTGAGACGAGCAGACTCTCGACGTCGACGCCCAGCTTCTTCGCATACTCCACATCGAGCGCGTGCTCCGCATCGATGAACGCCGCCACACCGCCAGCCTTCTGTGCATTCGCGACGACGTGCAGACAGAGCGTCGTCTTGCCGCTCGACTCCGGGCCATAGATCTCGGTGATCCGGCCGCGAGGAATTCCGCCGACACCGATCGCCGCATCGAGGTTGATCGCGCCAGTGGGAATCGAATCAATGCGGACGCGCGCCGACTCGGCGCCCATCTTCATGATGGATCCCTTGCCGCAGCTCTTCTCGATTTGGGCGATGGCCAGGTTCAGCGCCTTCTTGCGATCGTCCTGCACAGTTGAAACAGCCATTCATCCACCCATTGTGGTTGTCGTTGAAGCTCTGGCCACGGACCAGAATCTACGCCGGGAGGCGACCCATCCAATACCCGAAGAAAATACGAAGCGAATCACGAAAACTCAAGCTCTCGAGGGAGGGGTGAAGGCGTTCTCTATGTGCTTGATTCGCACCGCATTGCCCTCCATCAGTACCCCGATCACGTCGAATCGGTAGCTCTCGTTCGGGCGACCGTGTCGGTCGATCCAGACCGCCGCCGAGCGCACCAGCTCGCGCTGCTTGCGCCAGTGGACGGCCTCCACCGGATCCGCAAATCGGTCTCCTTTGCGCGCCTTGACCTCGACGAACGCGACCAGCCCGTCTCGCTCCGCCACCAGATCGATGTCTCGATGGCCGCTTCGGAACCGCCGCTGCAGCACACGCCATCCCCGCCGGCGGAGCCATCGCTCGGCCACCCGCTCTCCCATCTCGCCGAATTCCTGCCGTGCCGCGGACATGGCGCGAACATAGGCGCCCGCGAGGGAAACGCGTCATCGATCGAGCCGGCGCGGTGTCATCCGATTGCAGCGCCGCCGACGCCTGCCTAACGCGCGCGCCGCGGACGACAGTCCGTCCAATCGGGTTGGAGTCGATGATCCGTGACACGCGGCGGCTTTCGGAACCGCGCTCGACGTACCCGGACGGGACGCGATTTGGGCCGGACTTCCGATTCCCGATTCCCGATTTCCGAGTTCCCGATTCCCGACGTCGGGTACAACGCTTGCGTTCGCCGTCGGCAGTGGCCCACACGTCGATACGCCCACACACACTGCGCATCGAGCCCACTCGTGGCTGGGTGGCTCTGCGGCTGCGTGAGCTCGTCGCCTATCGGGAACTGCTGTACTTCCTGGTTTGGCGCGACCTCAAAGTGCGCTACAAGCAGACAATACTCGGGGTCGCTTGGGCAGTGCTTCAGCCACTGCTCACGATGCTCGTGTTCACGCTGTTCTTCGGACGGCTCGCCCGGGTCCCGTCCGACGGCGTTCCGTATTCGCTGTTCGCCTACTCGGCGCTCGTACCGTGGACGTTCTTCGCGACGGGACTCACACTCGCGTCGAACAGCCTCGTGGGGAGCGCCAACCTCATCACGAAGGTCTATTTCCCCCGACTGACGATCCCGCTCGCGACCGTGCTCGCTGGTCTCGTCGATTTTGCACTCGCCTTCCCGGTGTTGTTCGGCCTCATGTGGTGGCATGGAGTCACACCAACTGCACAGGTCGTGTGGCTTCCCATGTTCATCGCACTCGCCTTCGCTACCGCGCTCGGCGTCGGCCTCTGGCTCTCGGCGCTGAACGTCGAGTTCCGGGACGTCCGACACGTGGTGCCGTTCCTCACGCAGCTGTGGATGTTCGCGACGCCCATCGCCTACCCCAGCAGCCTGCTGCCTGAGAAGTGGCGCACTCTGTATGCACTGAACCCGATGGTTGGCGTCGTCGAAGGCTTCCGCTGGGCCCTGCTCGGCACGGCGACCCGCCCGGGTCCGATGATTGTCGTCTCCGGTGCCGCCGCCGTCGCGCTTCTCATTGGGGGCGCGTTCTTTTTCCGACGCATGGAGCGCACGTTCGCCGATGTCGTCTGACGTCGGGTCCCCGGTTTCGACGCCGCACGACGCGTCGCGCGCCATTCACGTGTCGCATCTCGGAAAGCAGTACCAGCTGGGCGCCCGGGCGAGATATCGCACGCTTCGCGAGGCGCTCGTCGACAGCGCGGTGAGCATCGCGCGGTCCATTGGCCGCGGCGGCACTCGCCGCGCACCGGAGCGCTTCTGGGCACTCGACGACGTGTCGTTCGACGTCGCGCACGGCGAGGTCGTTGGCATCATCGGGCGGAACGGGTCCGGGAAGAGCACCCTCCTCAAGATCCTCTCGCGGATCGTCGAACCCACGAGGGGCACGGTGGACCTCGTGGGACGGGTCGGGTCGCTGCTCGAAGTCGGCACCGGCTTCCACCCGGACCTGACCGGGCGCGAGAACATCTTTCTCAGCGGCGCGATCCTCGGCATGCGCCGCACGGAGATCGAGAAGAAGTTCGACGAGATCGTGGAGTTTGCCGAGGTGGACCGCTTCATCGACACGCAGGTGAAGCACTACTCGAGCGGCATGTACATGCGCCTCGCGTTCTCCGTGGCCGCGCACCTCGAGCCGGACATTCTCGTCGTGGACGAAGTGCTCGCTGTGGGCGACGCCGCATTCCAGAGGAAGTGTCTCGGAAAGATGGGGACGGTCGCGCGGCACGGGCGCACGGTGCTCTTCGTGAGCCACAACATGGGCGCGGTGGTCTCGTTGTGCTCGCGAGCCCTGTTGCTCGACGCTGGGCGACTGGTCCTGGAATCCGACCCCATCACCGTGGCCGGGCGGTATCAGGCGATGCTCACGGCGGCGCCAGCCGCAACGACGGATCTCTCCGACGCCGACCATTACGGATCCGGCAAAGCGCGGTTCGTGTCGCTCCGGCTCGTGCCGGAGCGACGCGATGGAAGCACGCGGGAAATGATGTGTCCGGGGAGCCGCCTGCGAGTCGAGACGCGCATCGTCTGCTCCGCGCCGGTCGACAGCGCGAACGTCGGCATCACGATCTACGACGCCAGTGGCTACCGACTGGTCGACGCCAACACGGCGATGCAGGGGCGCTTCGTCTCCATGCAGCCCGGCGACGAGGCGCACGTCGATTTCGCGCTCGATGATGTCCGCCTCAAGCCCGGGACGTATCTCGTCGGTCTCTGGATGGGACGCAGCAACGTCGAGAACATCGATGGGATTCTCTACGCGGCCACGCTCGAGGTCGAGCCCGACCCGCAGCAGCTCCAGCACTCGGAGCAGTTCCCGGGCTCGTACCTGTGCGCGTTCAGGCACGATGTCATGATCTCGAGCCCGGCCGACGGCATTGCCGCGCCCGGCGTTCGCGATGAACCGGGGCAGCGCAGCGCGGCAGGCGCTTCCCGTTAGGCGATCCGAACCGTGCGAATCCCTCACGAGCACCGTCGCGGCCTGGAGCAGATTCGGGCGACCCTCGATTCGCTCGAGCCCTCGAAGGTGGAGGTGTGCGCCGCGGGCAATGGGGGCACGAAGGTGGTGGGCGACGTCACCTGGGCACGCGTGACGCACTTCGACGATGATTGTCATCCCGGCCGGCCCCGCATCTTGTTCATCGGGCAGGCCGAGAGCACGCACGCACACGCCTGGGTCGACCTGCTGGCGGGCGCGGACATCAACGTGCGAATGTTCGCGCTTCCCGGCGGCGTTCCGCCGGATTCCTGGGAAGTTCGCACCTACGTGAGCACGCCGACGAGTCGACGCCTCGATAGCCGAACGCGACGCCGCCTGTATCCGGCGGGGCGCCTGGCACGCGCCCCCAAGCGTGCGTACGCACGGCTCATGTCCAGCGACCGAGCGCTCGAGCAGCGTTGGCTCGCGCAGGTGATTCGCGAGTGGAAACCGAACATCGTCCACACGTTGGGTCTCGATCCCGCGGGCGAGTTCTACTACGACACACGGAAGCAGCACGGTGTCGAGGCCGCGGCGGTGTGGGTGGCGCAGACGCGCGGAGGATCGGATCTCTCGCTGGCGCGCTACGACGAGGCGCGCGCCTCCCGTCTGGGAGCGGTGCTGCGAGCGAGCGACTGCATTCTGAGCGACAACGCCGTCAACTTCGAGATTGCTCGCGACATGGGCGTTGCGACCGAGCAGCTCTCGCCGATCGGCACCGTGCCGGGCACCGGCGGCGTCGACATCGACGCGCTTCACTCGTACGCGAGCGGGCGCCCCTCGTCGCGTTCGGTGATCGTGTGGCCGAAAGCGTATGAGTGCCCCTGGTCGAAGGCTCTCCCGGTCTTTCAGGCGCTCGTGACGCACTGGGACCGCTTGCCGCCGTGCGAGCTGCACCTGCTCGCCATGGAGCCGGAGACGCGCATGTGGTTCCATTCGCTTCCGGGTGAGATCAGGCAGGCGTGTCACATCGAAGACCGAATTCCTCGCCACGAGGTGCTGCAGCTCATGGGGCGTGCGCGCGTCATGCTGGCCCCCTCACTGGTCGACGGCACGCCCAACTCGATGTTCGAGGCGATGGCGACGGGTGCCCTCCCGATTCTCTCTCCGCTGGACACGATTCGGCCATTGGTGCGGGACGGGTCGAATGTGCTGTTCGCGCGAAACCTCTACCCCGATGAGATCGGGGAGGCGCTCGTGCGCGCGATGCACGACGACGTGCTCGTGGACTCGGCGGCAGACCGCAACCTCGCGCTCGTGCGACAGCTGGCCGACCGATCTGCCATTCGCCCACGTGTCGTGGCCCTGTACGAGTCGCTCGCGGCCGGGAGGCTCTCGTGAGAGCGCTCGTCCTTGGTGGTGCCGGGATGCTGGGGCATCGGCTGTGGCATGAGCTGGACAAGCACATGGATGCGTTTGCCACCGTTCGCGGTTCTCCCGACGACTACGCCTCGCTGGGCTGGTTCGACTTGCCACACGTCATTGGCGGCGTCGATGTGCACTCGGACGCGGATCTCGAGCGCGCGATGTCGGAGGCCAGACCGGACGTCGTGGTCAACGCGGTGGGCATCGTCAAGCAGCGGCGCGACGCGGAGAGCGCGACCACGACGATCGCCGTGAATGCCCTGCTGCCGCATCGTCTCGCGGATCGTTGTGCCGCGGTGGGCGCGCGCCTCATCCACATCAGCACGGACTGTGTGTTCGCCGGGACCAAGGGCACGTACACCGAACAGGACGTCCCGGACGCGAACGACCTGTACGGCCGGAGCAAGCTGATGGGCGAAGTGGACCGCGACGGCTGCCTAACGATCCGGACCTCGATGGTCGGTCGCGAGATCCGGACGTCTCGCGGCCTGTTCGAGTGGTTCTTCGCCCATCGTGGGCAAGTCGTGCCTGGCTTCACGCGCGCGCGGTTCAGCGGGCTCACGACCACCGAATTGTCGCGAGTGATCGCCGATATCATTCAACGCCATCCCGAGCTTCGGGGCGTGTGGCACGTTGCTGGCGATCCGACAACCAAGTTCGACCTTCTCTCGATCGTGAACGACGCGTTTGGCCTGGGCTCCACGCTTCGGGCGGACGAGTCGTTCGTCTGCGACCGCACGCTCGACGCGAGTCGTTTCATGAACGCGACGGGGTATCGCCCGCCCTCGTGGCCGGCGATGGTGGCCGAGCTCGCGGCCGACCCGACGCCCTACGACGCATGGGCACTTCAGTGGACCTCGACCGCACACGGCCGCTCGACGGCAAGCACATCGTAGTCACCGGTGGAACCGGGTCGCTCGGCAGGGTGCTCGTCCGCCGGCTGTTGGGCGGCGAGATGGGGCGCCCTCGCCGGATCACGGTGTTCTCCCGGGACGAGGCGAAGCAGCACGACATGCGGCTCCACTACAAGAACCGCGTGGTCGCGACGGACGAAATCGTCTATCGCAATTTCAGCGAGCTGCTCACGTTCGTGATCGGTGACGTCCGCGACTATCACTCGGTGGCGTCGGTCCTCCGTACGGCCGATGTGGTGGTGAATGCCGCGGCGCTCAAGCAGGTCCCGACGTGTGAATATTTTCCGTACGAGGCCGTCCAGACGAACATCACTGGTCCCGAAAACATCATTCGGGCTATCCGCGAGAACGGACTGGCGATCGAGACCGTCGTCGGCGTCAGCACCGACAAGGCGTGCAAGCCCGTCAACGTGATGGGCATGACGAAAGCGATCCAGGAGCGCGTGTTCACGTCGGCGAATCTCACGTGTCCGGACACTCGATTCGTCTGTGTCCGCTACGGGAACGTGCTCGCGTCCCGCGGGTCAGTGATCCCGCTCTTTCACGAGCAGATTCGGAGTGGCGGTCCGGTGACCATCACGACGACCGACATGACGCGCTTCCTGCTCTCGCTCGAGGAGGCCGTCGACACGGTGTTTGCCGCGATGCGCGGCGCGCGTCGAGGCGAGACCTACATTCCGCGCGTGCCGTCGGCAAAGGTCACGGACGTGGCGCGCGCCCTCGTTGGTGAACGGAACATCGAGACTGTCGTCACAGGCATTCGCCCCGGGGAGAAAGTACACGAGATCCTGATCTCGGAGGAGGAGTGTCACCGCAGCGTGGATCGCGGAAAGTACTACGCGATCCGACCCGTGCTCCCCGAGCTGCATGACGACCAGGAGCCCGAGTCAGCACTGCCAGGCGAGTACAGCTCGGCGAACGAAGTCATGAGCTATGACGACGTGGTCGCGCTGCTCACGCGGCAGAATCTGCTCCTGGCGGAGGAAGT